>NZ_JAMPQD010000003.1:0-72611 GCF_028482245.1 Providencia sp. PROV129 | reverse complement strand
TTACCATCCGCCAGCGTATATGCATTTTATTTTGGCTTGGCACGCTTAATTGCCATGTCTGTTAGCTTCATAAATCACCAATATTGTATAGGAAAGTTGTAGAGGAAATTTCTAGACAAAAAACGATACAACAAATTGTAGAGATTTAGAAAGACGTTAGTAGACTTTGGTAGAGTGAGATTTCGCTGGAATGCTTGATTTACTTGGGATTGGAAGACATTACTAGAAGTGAAGATGGCGGAGGAGGAGAGATTCGAACTCTCGGATGGTTTCCCATCGGCGGTTTTCAAGACCGCTGCCTTCAGCCGCTCGGCCACCCCTCCGCAATGACGTGCACTATAAACATCCTCTTCGTGGATGTAAACCCCTAACTTGTTCGTTCGCCTTAAAAATATACGCATTTCAGTCTGTTGGGTGAAAATATCAACATTTTAATTCGTTCGCTTGGGTTATGGGCTCATTTTTGCTAAATTTGTACTCTGTTTTTTTGGGATTAATAAAGTATGTTGCTGTTTAACAATCAAGAAATTGAAACGGACTCTCAAGGTTATTTGCTCGATAGCCAACAATGGTCAGAGGAACTCATCCCTTTACTTGCGCAAGAGGAAGGCATTGAACTGACTCATGAGCACTTAGAAATCATTCGTTTTGTGCGTAACTTCTACTTAGAATTTAATACATCCCCAGCGATCCGTATGTTAGTCAAAGCCGTTTCGCAACAATTTGGGGAAGAAAAAGGCAATAGCCGCTATTTATACCGGCTCTTTCCAAAAGGGCCAGCCAAACAAGCGACTAAACTTGCTGGCTTGCCTAAGCCTGTGAAATGTATTTGATTTCTTACTAATAGCGGACATTAAAATCCGCTATTGGCGCCGTTTGCCAGCTTTCACTAAAAAAATGATCAATTTTAGCCCCTGGTGGCCCACCCGCTTTCAACCAGTCATCGACAAATTCAATATCTTGCTCTGAGCCATAAATCGCAAGTTTTACACTGCCGTCTTCACGGTTGCTCACAAAACCTTTAAGCCCATTTTGATTGGCCCAATGATAGGTCTGATAACGAAAGCCAACCCCTTGAACTCGCCCATAAATATAAAAGTAACGGCCTGATGTTGTCATGTTCGCCTCCTTTTTAGAGCATAATAGTGTGGTTCTCTTTTTTAGCTGTTGTTTTTTACCCGTTGAACAGATAATCTGCTAGTGAGGCACTGCTTTCTCAACGTTGCATATAGAGACAGTGTATTGCGTTATTGCTAATTGTCCATACGTTAACTTGAAAACGCGCAACACTGCCCACATATAGATTGAAGTACAAGCAAGGCTATTAGGAGGTCGCTATGATGATCACCAGTAAATATGGGATCGGGCAACAAGTCAGACACAAACTTCTCGGCTATTTAGGGGTCGTTGTTGATGTGGACGCTGAATATTCGCTCGAACAACCACATGATGATGATATTGCCTCAAACAGTACGCTACGCGATCTGCCTTGGTATCATGTTGTTATGGAAGATGACAATGGGGATGCTGTTCATACTTATTTGGCTGAAGCACAAATTACTTATGAATCTGCAGATGACCATCCTGAACAACCTTCGATGGATGAACTTGCAGAGTCAATAAGGTCTCAGTTGCAGGCACCGCGTCTGCGTAACTAATTTTTCTTCTCATTAATGAACGCAACCGTAAAGCAGCACTTAGCTGCTTTACTTTTTAACTGTTAAGTAAAATCATTATTTCTCAAGTCCTAAAGCTGGAATGTCTTGTTTTGGGCATCTGTCCATCACAAACTTCACTCCCGCTTCTAATGCAATTTTTTGTGCCTCTTCGCTAATCACGCCTTTTTGTAGCCACAAAACATTTGCCTTAACAGCGACGGCTTCTTGCGCGATACCGACAGCAGCTTCTGCATTACGAAATACATCCACCATATCTATTGGCTCATTTATGTCACTTAGCTTTTCATATACCAACTGGCCTAACAACGTTTGCCCTGCTAATTTTGGGCTGACAGGAATGACGTGATAGCCTTGATGTAATAGGTATTCCATGACTTCATAACTGGGTCTATTAACTTTTTCGCTCGCACCGACTAATGCTATGGTCTTCACGCTTTTTAAAATTTCAGCAATTTCTTGATCTTTCATCAAAATATCTCCCAAAACCAGTAAACTATTCACTAGCATTATGATATATCTGGTACATCTTTGCCCAATCAATTTTAACGATATTTAAAGTCCATCTGACTTAAGGGAAAACCATGGAATCAACAACCCGTATTATAGGTGCCTCAAAAAATATTGCTTTAGTTGCCCATGACCACTGTAAGTCGTCTTTGCTGTCTTGGTCTACGAAAAATACACAGCGCCTGCAAGCTCATAAACTGTATGCGACGGGAACAACAGGTAATTTGATTAACCAGCACACAGGCTTGCCAGTCACGAGTATGCTAAGTGGCCCAATGGGGGGAGACCAACAAATTGGTGCCATGATTGCAGAACAAAAAATCGACCTTTTGATTTTCTTTTGGGATCCACTCAATGCTGTACCCCATGACCCTGATGTCAAAGCCTTACTGCGCTTAGCAACCGTGTGGAACATTCCTGTTGCCACTAATCCTGCAACCGCAGATTTTCTCATCACCTCACCATTTTTTGATGAGGCAATCGATATTGTCATCCCTGATTATCAAAGTTACCTAACCAAACGCACAGGCTAATACATCGATTGCCCTGTGCCAAACACTTTCAACACAGGGCAATATCATTACGGTTTTTTCTGTCTTGGTACACCTAATTGCCTGAGCTCCTCAACAAACTCCGATGGGTTTTCAGGGTTATAGAGTAGCCAAACTTGCTGTTTTGCACGTGTTATTGCAACATACAGTAAGCGCCGTTCTTCTGCATTTTCAAATGATTCAGGTTGTGGCAATAATGCTTCTTCAATAATTGACTCTCTTGCTGGTGCAGGAAACCCATCTTTTCCACCATTGAGCCCACAAATTATAACATGATCAGCTTGTTGCCCTTTTGATGCATGGATCGTCATAAATTGGATATTCAACTTCGGCCAACGTGTTTGCGCTTTATTTAGGATCTCTGGTTTTAAATAATGATAACGCGCTAAAACCAATATGATTTCATCATCAAGCACATACCCGCTCATTTTATCTAACAAGCGCTCTAACGCCTCTTCATACAAAAGGACGACAGATTTTTTATTACCTTTAACCAAGCTGTTCAAAGGCTTATCTAGCTGGATAGGATTCTGTAAAATAAACTGGTTAGCAATGTCACCAATACGCTCATTAAACCGATAAGTGGTGTTCAGAGCACAAAGCTCCCCTTCACCAAAGTTATGTTCAAAAGATGTTGTCAAATCCAGCTCAGCACCACTAAAGCGATAGATAGCTTGCCAATCATCACCTACTGCAAACAAGGTTGTTTGCTTATTTTGTTGGCGTAACGCTTGCAAAAGCTTAGCCCTTAACGGTGAAATATCTTGAAATTCATCGACTAAAATATGTTTCCATGGACTAATAAATCGCCCTTTTTCGAGGATATTAACCGCTTGATGGATCAGCCCAGAAAAATCAACCGCCCCCTCTTCTTTTAGCGCGTTCTTCCATGCTTTGAGTAACGGAGCCATCAATTTAATACGCTTATGAAATAACTCTCGTATCCCTTCAGGGGCATTATCCACCATCTCTTTTTGGCTACCCCCATGCATTCGCATCAAACTTAGCCAGCGTTCTAAACGTGCAACGACTCTCTGGGTTATCTTTTCGTTTTGCCAGAACTCGCCATCTGGAATATCCCACATCAGCTCTTCACTCAGCCACTCTCGCCAACCTTTAGCTTGTGCTTTTTTACTTGAACACTGCTCGCGCCACTCTTTTAAGAGTAACGCTTGGCGTTTTTTAGTGTTGCTTTCTAGTTCACTGACTACAGGGGATTTTTTACTGCCTTCTCGAATAATATGGAGAGCTAAAGCATGAAAAGTTTTTGCTTGAATCTCATCTTGTTGCAAACGTAATTGAATACGCTCATTCATTTCATCTGCGGCTTTACGACCAAACGCTAACAGTAAAATTTGCTCTGGCTTTGCTAATCCCCGTAGAACTAACCAGCCCGCACGAGCCACTAATACAGACGTTTTGCCGCTTCCAGCCCCCGCAAGCACAAGTACGTTATCTTCACCATTGATAACGGATAAAGACTGAGAATGATTGAGCGGTGATGATTCCACTTGCTGAAAGAAATCGTGGTAACGAGTCAAAACAGATTCACACCATTTCTCATTGATTTGCTTACGACACTGTTGGCTATGATTCAGCCACTGTAGGCATAATTGGTACTGTACTGAACAATTTTCGAACTGCGAAATTCGGGCAAGGGGTAATGGCAGCGACGAAAACTGCTGTTTAATATTATCTTTAATCACCGTTAATTGGCGTAAACTCAACCATGCATCTTGCTGTGATATTTGCTCAATTTTATTGTTCAACTGAGTGAGAACCTCTGCACTCACTTGGCTCATCTCTCCACTCCATTGCTGCCATTTTTCATTTAAATAATGAAAAAAGCGCTGAGTTTGTTTCCATTCAGTGCCATGCAAACGAATGACTTGCTCGTTTACAATTTCAAACTCTAACTCCCCCCAGACAATACCCCGCTTACAACGAAGATCGATAAGTTCATTAAAAGGGATAAGATATTGGTGATTTTCACCGCTAACTTCAATACCTGCGTTGAGTAAGCGAACCCGATTGTAGGGATGCTGAGCCAGACGCTGTCCAATCTGTGTTGATTTCAGTTCCATACGTCCTGCACCTAAGAATATCAATGACTAAAATACGTTGGCTTGATTCCAAACGGTTTTTTATTCCGAGTAAACACGCTATCCTATAAGGAATAGGGATTTTCTTACCTTTGAGGTACTTTGTGCTAACGCTGCTTACCAGTTATCGTCGTGTGCTCTATAACAGCCATATTCTATATTATATCCGAATCTTTATAGCCCTGACAGGCGCAACCTTATTACCATGGCTCTTAGGTCAAGAGCCAAAAATCACCATTCCGCTTACATTAGGTGTCGTTGCTGCTGCATTAACTGACTTAGATGATAGGCTAACTGGCAGAATAAAAAATTTAATTATTACTCTTTTTTGTTTTTTTATTGCCTCAGTTTCTATTGAACTTTTATTTCCTTATCCTCTATTTTTCTTTTTTGGATTAGCATTTTCCACCTGCGGATTTATTTTATTGGGTGCATTAGGGCAACGTTATGCCACCATTGCGTTCGGTGCATTATTAATTGCAATCTACACCATGTTAGGCGTCCCAATTTTCGATACATGGTACCAACAGCCAGCCCTTCTTCTAATAGGGGCAATCTGGTATAACCTTTTAACCTTAATCGGCCATATTTTATTTCCAGTGCGGCCATTGCAAGATGCCATTACGCAGTGTTACCAACAGTTATCAGCTTATTTAGATGCTAAAGCTAGCTTATTTGACCCCGACCTTGAAGATGATTATCAGCAATCTGTTTATGATTTAGCGCTAGTTAACAGCAGCTTAGTTAATACCATGAACCAAACAAAAAGCGCATTACTTAGCCGCTTAAAAGGCGACCGAGGGCAAAAAGGGACGCGCAATACTCTGCATTATTATTTTGTTGCTCAAGATATTCATGAGCGAGCCAGCTCATCCCATATTCAATATCAACAGCTTAGCCGTACACTTCGCCATCATGATATTTTATTCCGTTTTCAACGTTTATTAACTATGCAAGCCCGCGCTTGCCAACAAGTTGCTCAATCTGTGTTATGGCGTAAACCATACCAACACAATCCACGCTTCGAACGTACATTTGCTTACCTTGAAAATTCCTTGCAACTCCTCAAGGAACAATCCCCTACGCTCCATGAAATCAAGGCATTACATAATTTATTGAAAAACTTGAAAGGTATCGATGTTCAACTGAAAGGGCTGAGCCTTGAACAAAGCTCATGGCAACAAAATAATAAGCAAATTGAGCAATTATCTGATGAATCGCTCTCAGGTTTTAGCGATATTATTTCACGCATTAATCACCATTTAACGCCAAAATCCTCTTTATTTCGCCATGCGGTGCGAATGTCAATTTTACTTTGTACAGGTTATGCAATTATTCAATTGTTTGATATGGAAAGGGGCTATTGGATTTTACTCACCAGTTTATTTGTCTGCCAACCTAACTACAACGCCACTAAACGACGTTTAGCACTACGTATCATCGGCACGATTGTGGGTATTATTATCGGCTTACCGCTCCTTAATTTAATCCCTTCAATAGAAGGGCAGCTTACTCTCATCGTGATTTCAGGGTTGTTGTTCTTCATGTTCCGAAGCAGCCAATATGCCCAAGCCACGCTGTTTATTACTTTGTTGGTTTTATTCTGTTTTAACCTACTCGGTGAGGGCTTCGATGTCGCACTCCCTCGAATCATCGATACCTTAATTGGCTGCTTTATCGCATTACTTGCGGTGAGTTTTATTTGGCCTGATTGGAAATTTCGCCAACTGCCTCAGGTTGTACAAAAAACCATGGATAGCAATTGCCGCTATTTAGATGCGATTTTATTACAATACTACCAAGGAAAAGACAACGGCTTAGAATATCGAGTAGCACGGCGTGAGGCACATAATAATGATGCCGAATTTGCTTCTATTGTCTCCAATATGGCATCAGACCCTAAATCTTATCGAATAACCCAAGAGCAGGCATTTCGTTTATTATGCTTGAATCATACTTTACTAAGTTATATTTCCGCCCTTGGCGCTCACCGAGAGAAAATACAAAATGAAGAGAATTTAACCTTATTAAATGATGCCATTTGTTATGTCGAATCTTCTCTACAAATTACCACGCTAGATCCATATATCGTTGATGAAAAATCAGAAAAGTTGCGTGATAGCCTCTTACACCGTATTGACAATATTTCATCGAGTGATGATGAAAAAACATTGTTAATCATGGAGCAAATAAAGCTTTTACTTGAGCTTATTCCTGAAATAAAACAAATGATCCAGCAAATCAGTTCATCATAAATATTACCGATGAGCGGGTATTAGAATATAAAACAAGCTCTTAATACCCGCTTGATTTTCTGTTTTATGCAGTGCTGTCAATTAAACGGCTTAATTAAGCACCTTTACGATGACGCTATCACATTGTCGTTAATTCAAAACTATTATACCAGGCAATTAGCTCTTGCTTAATTGTCTTCGGTAATACTGCGCTGTGGCACCCTTCAATCGCGGCGGCTAAACCAATCAACAACTTAATACTTGGCTTATGCCTTCCATGTTGTTTTAACTTCATAAAACAGGCTTTCGCACCCACCATGCGTAAATCGTCAGCATGCAAGATCCCTATCTTCCCCAAAGCCCTTTCAACAGACATATTCATATTCGGTAAATCTTTTATTCTACGCGTTGTAACCTGCTTTTGTTGCAGTTCCTCAACAGCAGAATGGTAAGCAATTTCAATAAGTTGTAGAAGACGCTTTTCGTCACACCACATTTGCTCTGATAGCTGGTAATAACGCATTTCCAATGGGATACCTTTTTTAGTATAGACTAGCCTATCAAGCCCCGAGGCCTCAAAGTGGCTTCTCGCTAACAAACACCCTCTGAGATAAAAATGCCCATCCAGTAATAATCCCACAATCGCATCATCGACTAATAAACAGTATCCGCCAAAGTGGTTTTTGCGTTTAAGCTCACCCAACTGGTTTAATAAACGGTACAAATAAAAAATTTTTTCTTCTGATAACAACATTTACCTTAACTCCTTTTTGGGCCTGGTTAACTTTCATCCTTGAGAAAATTAATTTTATTATTTCTTTCATTACAAGCAATTACGCATAACCAATTCTGAGAGTTTCAATAAAAAATGCCAAGTAGAATGCATAGAAAAACACCAAAGTTGCGAAGCGCTTTGAAAAAATAGTCTTGATATTGGATGGATATACAGTTACTGTATGTTCATACAGCATTGTTGCGAGGTGAATTATGAGCATCTATTCTTGGAATAACACAACAGAACATTCTCTTAATAATTACACACAATCTTTCCAAACTGCGGAGCCAACCAATGGCTCAATGCAGCAAGGTATGGTGAGTGAACTTGTCTACGATGAAAAACATCCTATAATGGATTTCATCTTGTTGCCTATGCTGCGTCAGTTTGGTGTTCAATCACGTTGGTTACTGTGGTTAAGCCCAAACAAAAAACTTAGTAAACACTGGTTAGAACAAGCGGGTATTCCTACACATAAGGTTATGCAGTTAAATCATATGGCACCAATAACCACCATTGATGCAATGGAAAAAGCATTAAAGAGTGGTAATTACAGTGTTGTTTTAGGATGGCTACCTGAATTAAATGAACAAGATTTTGTTCGCTTACAAGATGCAGCACAAGAAGGTCATTCTATCGGCTTTATTATGCGCCCACAAAAAACATATAATATGGTGAGTATGCAATCAGGACAGCTAAACAACCTAAAAATTCATTCAACTCACTATCACTAACCAAGATTAAGAATTTTCTTACTAAATTTAACCTTTAGAAATATTTATCCCTAAAGTGAAATGAAAAGCATTGAAGATCAATCAGATAGATAAAAAACAATCATAATACGAAATATACATATCTCTCTGATTTATACACTAAAAAAATACTTTTTTTAACGTTTATTGCTCACTCTACTTGTATCTTTCTAAGTTCGTTGTAGACTTTAGCTTGTTAAGCTTACGGCATTATTTTTTACTTTTATTAATTTTTTGTAGATAATGTCTGCGAAACCTAGCAAGTAAATTGAACCAATGGCGAATAATAAGGCTCATTGAGGCCATGCCAATATTGGATGATAACGAGGCGTAAAAATGAAAAAAACAGCTATCGCAGTAGCAGTGGCAGTAGCCGCTTTTGCAACAGTTGCTCAAGCAGCTCCAAAAGATAACACTTGGTATACAGGTGCTAAATTAGGTTGGTCTCATTACGAAGACACTAAATTCACTCCTAACGGTGGCCCATCAGTAGGTAGTTCTACTGAGCGTGACACTTTAGGTGCAGGTGCATTTGCTGGTTACCAATACAACCAGTACATGGGCTTCGAATTAGGTTACGACTGGTTTGGTAAAATGAAATACAAAGGCGCTGACAAAGGCGACTTAACCTCTATGGGTGTTTCATTAACCACTAAATTAAGCTATCCAATCATGGATGACTTAGACGTTTATACTCGTCTGGGTGGTATGGTTTACCGTACAGAAGCTAAAGCTAACCAACGTAACTACAAAGAAACTGATACTGGCGTTGCGCCTGTATACGCATTGGGTCTTGAGTACGCAATCACTCCAGAGTGGGCTACTCGTTTAGACTACCAATGGGTTAGCAACTTAGGTGATAAAGACAATATCGGTACTCGTCCAGACAACGGCATGCTGAGTGTTGGTGTTGCTTACCGCTTTGGTCAAGAAGAAGCTCCAGTAGTTGCTCCAGCTCCAGTTGTTGAGCCAGCAGCTCCAGTTGTTGAAAACAAACGTTTCACACTGCGTTCAGACGTTCTGTTTAACTTCAACAAAGCTTCTCTGAAACCAGAAGGTCAGCAAGCTCTGAACGAACTGTACAACGAACTGAGCAGCATCGACCCAACTCAAGGTCGTGTACTGGTTGTTGGCTTCACAGACCGTATCGGTTCACAAAACTACAACCTGCCACTGTCACAAAAACGTGCTCAGTCAGTTGTTGATTACTTAGTATCTAAAGGCGTTCCAGCATCTGCAATCGCAGCTGAAGGTCGCGGTAAAGAAGATCCAGTAACTGGCAACAAATGTGACGCTGTTAAAGGCCGTGCTGCTCTGATCGAGTGCTTAGCGCCAGACCGTCGCGTTGAAATCGAAATTCAAGGTACAACTGAAGTTGTTACTCAACCAGGCGCTTAATTCTTAGCCCTCGTTTGAATTTTGAACTAAATACAAAACCCCAATTGCGATTGGGGTTTTTTTTGACTTAAAACTATGGAGGCTTTAGATTATTCAAAATCTATTTTAATAGCAGCTAATCCAACTTTTTACTAATCCAGTCAAGATACCTAACGATCATCCATCAATGCATTATTCATCACCACGATTTTTTGTAGTGCCTAGTATTGCTTGGAGATCCTGTTTCAATGTACTCATCTGATTTTCATATCTATCTTTATGTTCTGCATCTTCGATCAACTGGATGATCGTTTCTGACAATGTTTTATTCCGTTTTACCGCTAAATTAGATAAACGTTGCCAAACTGAAAAATTCAAATCTATTGATTTTTTTCGTGTATGCGGGTGCTCTGCATTAAAATATCGTTTACGCCTAGCTCGAATGCTTTGCTTCATCCGGTTATCAAGATCAGGATTCATATGCAGTGAAATCCATTTAAGCACTTCGCTAGGTCTATTTTCCGTTTTTAACAGCAATTCTATCGCTTCTTTTTCTGCGCTTCGTTCGATGTAACGGGTAATCGCTTCGCCAGCACGTGCTTTATTCACGAGGTACTCCCATTTCCAGCCACATTCAAGATTTTCAAGCTGCTGATATTTCATAATTTTTCCTGAAGAAAACCGAACCTATCTTTATATTAGCAATATTATAAACAAAATGCTCAAGCAGAAATTCGATTTAGTTAAATATTCATTTTTTCAGCAAAGAAAATAACCGTTCCTTGTCTAAATAGTGTAGAATCCGCATCCACCTGTTAACAATTTTATCATCATGCATGTCAACTTTTGAAAACATACTCGTCATCTATGGGGTTGGCGGCCTATGTGCAATGTTATTCACCCTATTTATCACGAAAGATCCAAGCTGTATTATGCGTCTACTTAGTGCTCTATTAATTGGCTTCACTTGGCCAATGACACTCCCTGTTGTGCTCATGTTTTCGTTATTCTAATCGATATTTCAACAATTATTGCTGCAAGATTGCCTATCAAAGGCTAATATAACAGTCTTGCCCACTGGGTAATTTACTGGCTTGAAAATCGTTTATAAAACAAACAATACGAATGGTCAATTGACCGAATAAACACAATCAAGTACATGCGCCCAGCTAACTGGCAGGCATTTTATTTATAACCCTATTAATAGCAGATAATCATAGTGATCAGTCAAGAACTAACATGGCAAGGCCTAATTCCTAATTTATCGTCATTTCAGACACATTTAGTCTCTTCAGAATCTCTGAATCCCGCAACATTTTCCGATATTCAACCTCGGCTATTTGATGGAATGCAGCGTTTCGTTAAGGAATTAGCGCATACCCGCTTTATGTTTATCAAATCTGATGAAAGTGAGGAGTATCTTTGCACTTATGCAAATGCAATTAACTCATTACTAGAAAACACATCAGTCATTGATGGGGATTATCAATTATCTGAAGATAAACATTCTTTCCAGTGGAAAGACGGCATTAAAAGCCGTTTTTCAACTCAGCAACCTATCGCTTATCGGCATTGGGTAGAACCAGAGCAATTATTGGGTTATGTTACTCCATCATTGCAACTCGTCCCGGGCCTAGTTCATCAAGTTAATGGTGGCGTGCTTGTAATAGCAGCAAACGCATTAATTAGCCAACCACTTATGTGGAACCGTCTAAAAAACATGGTTAACCGACGCCAATTAGAATGGTTGCCCTACTCTGAAAATCAACCATTACCTATTGCTATAGAGCCTCATCCCCTTGAGCTCAACGTCGTGGTTGTTGGGGATAGGCTCGCATTAGAAGAACTTGAATATAGTGCACCAGAAATCTTCGATAGCGCTATTTATGGGGAATATGAACCTATCATGTTCTTCGAAGATGAAGAACAATTGTCCCTGTGGATGAGTTATATCAAATCCATTATAGAAACAAATTCATTACCTAATATAGTCGCTGATGGGTGGGTTCCTTTTATTCAGCAAGCGACGCGTTATTGTGAAGATAAATTCAATCTACCACTAGATACCCCTTGGTTAACACGCAGCTTGATAGATGCATCCCATTACTCAATCAATGGGCAGCTTACGCAAGAATCCTTTACCAAAGCAATTGAAAACCGCTTATGGCGACACAGTTTTCTGGCTGAGCGTACGCAAGATGATATTTTACAAGAACAAATATTCGTCAAAACAGAAGGCGAAGTTATTGGCCAAATCAATGGATTATCTGTCTTGCAATATCCTGGACATCCAGAAGCGATTGGCGAGCCATCTCGGATTACCTGTGTTGCTCACCTTGGTGATGGTGAATTCACGGATGTTGAGCGCAAAGCAGAGCTTGGCGGTAATATTCATGCTAAAGGCATGATGATCATGCAAGCTTACTTAAACTATGAACTGAAACTGGAACAACCACAGCCATTTTCAGCATCAATTGTTTTTGAACAGTCATATGGTGAGGTTGATGGTGATAGTGCCTCTCTCGCTGAACTATGCGCGTTAATAAGCGCCTTAGCATTACAGCCTATTGACCAGCAAATTGCGGTGACAGGTGCTGTTGACCAGTTTGGTTATGTCCAACCAATCGGTGGAGTCAACGAGAAAATTGAAGGTTTCTTCGATATCTGCGAAAAACGCGGCTTAACAGGCGAGCAAGGTGTGATTATTCCCATGGCTAACGTGCGCCATTTATGCACCAAAGCAGAAGTAGTTGAAGCTGTAAAAGCGGGTCAATTCCATATTTGGCCTGTCGAACATGTTGCTCAAGCGATTACATTATTAACGAAACAACCTTACTTTGAACAGCAAGTGGAAGGAGATAACGTACACTTGTTAGCTTTAATTCAAGAACGTATTAACCAAGCCAATTCCCCTGATAAAGCCAGACTTCCTTGGTTCTTGAAGTGGATGAGTTAAGTAAAGATTGCGTAAAAAATAGCAGATCGGAGTTGTTCAGCGTACAAGTGTAAGCTATCCTGTACCCCTACACATAATAAAGGCTATCTGAAGAACATGGTTGATAAACGCGAGTCCTACACAAAAGATGATTTAATTGCTTCTGGAAAAGGCGAGTTATTTGGGGAAAATGGCCCTCCACTGCCATCAGGAAATATGTTGATGATGGATCGCATCGTCAAAATGACCGAAGATGGTGGCACCTTTGATAAAGGCTATGTCGAAGCTGAGCTTGATATTAATCCTGAACTTTGGTTTTTTGGCTGTCATTTTACTAATGACCCTGTTATGCCTGGTTGTTTAGGTCTTGATGCTATGTGGCAGTTAGTTGGTTTTTACCTCGGCTGGCTAGGCGGCGAAGGTAAAGGCCGTGCTTTAGGTGTGGGTGAAGTTAAATTCACTGGCCAAGTTCTGCCAACAGCGAAAAAAGTCACTTACCGTATCAGTTTCAAACGCGTGATTAACCGCAAGCTGATCATGGGCTTAGCTGATGGTGAAGTATTCGTTGATGGTAAATTAATTTATACCGCAACAGACTTAAAAGTCGGTCTATTCAAAGATACCAGCGCTTTCTAAGTCACTGAAATGCAAACCTCCGCAATTGCGGAGGTTCTTAAATTGAGTGATACCTTTAATTTAAAAACCCACAAATAATTCCAAAAGACAGGCAGGTTATTTAACCTAAAGGTTCAGATAATAGTGGGGTTAAACAACGGCTACGGTTCGATCCTCCATCGCTTTACGCCAACCACCTAACCAGTGCGAACGAGCATCTACAGCCTGATATGGACACAATTCTTTAGAGCGCCCTGCTAAACCAGCTTGATAACCTCTTGATAAAGCTCTTTCTAAACGGTCTCGCTTCTGTCTTTTCATGCCTTACTTCCCTCATCATTTAAATGGAAAAGAAAACAGCACCTACTATTTCTTAATAGGTACTCTATAGAAATAGCGCCCACCGAACAGAAAATCAAGTAAAGATTTTCATATATTTGTCATAATTGGCATAAATGTGACTTGTATAGCCCATTTATAACAACCATTTGAATCTATTGAAATTTATAAATATCTCTTTAATAATCATCATTTTAGAATAACTAAAAACGACTATTTTTAAACCTACCCTAAAAGCGTGTTTAAACAGAATTTCTAATGACAAAAAAATGCACCTCAGGTAATAGTAATCATTACGTATACCTAAAGTGCACTTAGAAAACGAATTAAAAGATGATTAATTAGTGTTTATTAATTTCATCAGCAATCCCTTTGGCAACTTGCTGCCAACCTGCTGCCAACGTACGGACTAATTCAGGATAACCATCTTCCTGCTGATCCAGTTGGACATCAAAATTACGACGGATCACATTTTTATCCTTTGAGTATGTCCAGAAGCCTTGAATGAGCACCTTACCATCATAACGACCATTAAAAGCCGTGAGTGTAATATCTAAGGTATCTGGTGAGTTTTGTAGTGGCTGCAACGAAACTAGCTTTTCAGGTAACGCTGCAGACAATTCACTCACCATTGACTGCCCTAGTTGCTGCTCTAATGGGCTTGCCCATAAGTGTGTACTTGCATTGGTGTAGCTTACATCTGTCGTTTGATAAGTGATGCCGTTCGACGTCAATACATCCGATAACATAATGCGCTGCAACCATACTTGGCCTTTATTCATCACCGCCACAGATTGCGTTTCAGAAGCGTGTATTGGCAACTGGTAATACATTTTTTCTGGTGTACTACTGCACCCTGCCAACAACAAAACAAATATCGATATCAGATATCTCATTATTTTTTAACTCCTTTCGGCTGTACATCCTTAGTTGGTTCGGCTTCAAAGACTAATGCATTACTCTTATTGTTTAACGTTCTTAACAGTGGCTGAACTTCTCTCAAGACCTGGTCTAAACGCTGCATATTATCCACCATCTTATTATAAGCAGGTGAGCCTGGTTGGAAGCCTTGCATTGCACGGTTCATTTCTTGCAACGTTTTTTGTAAATCATGTGGTAAATTTTGGAACTCTTTACTTGCCATTACTTTATTCAGCTCAACTAACATTGCGTTGGCTTCTTTTACCACTTTTTGCCCTTCTGCTAACGTTTGTGTGGTTTGGTTCAACATAGGCTCAATTGGCATATTGTTGATTTTATCCAGCACTGCAATCACTTTTTGCTGAATCTGCGCTAAACCACCACTGGTCGTTGGAATGATTTTATACCCAGCAACCACCGTTGGGCCTTTATATGGCTCAGCATTAGGGACAAAGTCTAAATCAACAAATAGTGCACCTGTCAGTAAATTACCCGATTTTAATGATGCTCTTAACCCATCTTTCATTGCTAATTTTAATTCATTTTTTAAATTAAAATTCGCGCCTACATCTTTAGAAAAACGCTCTGGTTCGATATGAATAAGGACAGGAATTCTAAAGTCATTATCCAGTGATTGGTCTAAACCCGCGGTATAGAACGGAACCTGTGCAACAGTCCCTAAACGAATACCCCGGAATTCAACAGGTGCCCCAGGCTGCAGTCCACGTACAGAATCAGAGAAAAAGAGAACAAAGTCTTGGTACTGGGTATACAGTGAATTTTGAATACTGCTTTGGTTATCAAACAGTTCAAACTCTGTATTTTCCTTAACACTGGCTCCAGGAACCCATCCCGCAGGGACATCAAAACTTACACCGCCGGTTAATAAAGTGGCAATTGACCCCATTTCGACATGTACACCTTGAGATGACATATCAAAGGCAATGCCACTGTCTTTCCAGAAACGCACGTTTGAACTGATAAGTTTGTCATAAGGCGCATTAATAAACAGTTGATAACGCATATCGCGCTTATCCATATCAAAGTTACTGGTTTCGACAGAGCCTACGCGGTAACCACGGAATAAGACAGGGTCACCTGGATTGAGCTGCCCCGCTTTATCACTGGCTAAAATAACGCGGATACCTTTAGCATCAGGAGATGCTAAAGGTGGTGTATCTAACAAGGTGAATTCAAAGTGTTCTTTTGCTGCAAGACCAGGCTGAAGCTCAATATAAGCTCCTGAAAGTAACGTTCCTAGGCCTGTAACACCATCGCGACCAATTGCAGGTTTAACAATCCAAAATGCCGAGTCAGTACGAAGTAACTCTTTCATTTCATTATTTAAACGCGCTTTAATGATGACACGACTAAAATTGTCATCTAGCGTCACGCTTTCCACAACACCGATATCGACACTGCGGCTTTTAATTTTGGTCTTACCAGCTTCGATTCCTTCCGCATTGTAAGTGATCAATGTCACTTCTGGGCCTTGGTTACTAAAGTGATAAAATAAGATCCAGGCCCCAAGTAAAACTGTGACAATTGGGATCACCCATACAGGTGACCAACTTTTTAGCTTACTGACTTTGGCATTAGCCTGTGGTGTTTCTTGTGAGGTCACCCTATGGCTCCTTCTTGTTCAGCAGTATTCACTGCATTTTTCGCATCACAACGATCCCAAGTCAATCGAGGGTCAAATGTCATCGCCGCAAACATCGTTAAAATCACGACAACACCAAAGAAAATAATCCCCATCGCAGGAACGATGCTCATTAACTGCCCCATTTGGACTAAAGAGGCCAAAATCGTAATCACAAATACGTCAATCATTGACCAGCGACCAACATATTCCACCAGCTCATAAATAAAATGCATACGATGAGGATCACGGTTGCCATACCCTTTTGAATCAAGGCACAACCAAGCAATCCCAATCATTTTCAGCGTAGGAACCATAATACTGGCGACAAAGATAACCATAGCAACGGGGTATGAACCATCCCCCCACAGCAAAATAACCCCATCAATAATTGTGGAGTTTAAGTCACTGCCTAATGTGTTTGTCGTCATCATCGGCAGCACATTTGCAGGAATATATAACATAATGGACGTCACAAGCAGCGCCAATGTCCATTGTAAACTTTGATGCTTACGAACACTGCCATAGGAATGGCAACGTGAGCATTTAGACTGTTCCGCAGGTAAAATCGCAGTGCAAACCAAGCACAAGCGTATATTTTGGCTTATACCTGTTTGACCCACTTTCAATGGATGTATGAGCTTTGGTGCAGCTTCAATACGATTCCACAACCAATGCCTATCCAGGCATTGGAATGCTCTCACCTGTAACATGCAATATATACAGTAAGGCAAAAAACTTAGCCCAATACCAATATCACCGTAGGCAATCAATTTGACGAAACTGACTAAAACACCCGCTAAGAAAATCTCCGCCATGCACCATGCTTTCATTTGGAATAAAATCCGCGTGATCACTACTTTAATCCCTTTAGGAATATGAACTTGTAGCCCTAAAAGGATAATGGTGACCATACAAAAAGCAGGTATGACTAAAGAGAAAAACAAGAAAAATAGCGCCAGACCGCTATAACGCGTCGTGGCGATAATTTCAATGATTTGAAAAAGCGAAATTTCATTTTCAATACCCGCTGCGCTCATTTTTACAAAGGGAAACATGCACGCAATGAATAACATAATCAACGCACTAAACGCATAGGCAGCGGGCTGCTTATACGGATATCGCCACTTTGAAACTAATGTCGTCTCACAGCGTGGACAGGTTGCTTTACTGCCTTGTTCCAATTCAGGAACCGCAAC
Source organism: Providencia sp. PROV129 (assembly GCF_028482245.1). Classification (NCBI taxonomy): domain Bacteria; kingdom Pseudomonadati; phylum Pseudomonadota; class Gammaproteobacteria; order Enterobacterales; family Morganellaceae; genus Providencia; species Providencia sp. PROV129. Next base: position 54,983 of record NZ_JAMPQD010000003.1, on the reverse strand, counting down.
CAACATATCGCACTGAGGACAAAGTACATGTTCATGAGACTCATGGGTACACAAAGAATATTCGCTCCTCTAATCGATTAATTAGCTCATCCGTTCTTAAGCAATTCAAGCTCTTGCCAGCGGTCAAACGCGTGTTCCAGTTCCGCTTCTTTTGCTGCTAACTGGCTTAATGTCTGCTCTGTAACATCATGAGGTTGATTGAAGAAATCCGCATCACCAACTTTAGCTTGCAGTGCTTCAATTTCCGTTTCCAGTTGTTCAAGCTTAGCTGGTAGTTGTTCCAGTTCACGTAATAAATTATAACTGAGTTTATTTGGGCGCTTTGCCACTTCTTTTGGCTTGGCTGTTTTTTCTTGCGCAGCTACTTTACTCGTTTGTTCGGCTTTCAAACTCACGGTTTGTGCTCTTTGCTTTTGCGCGTCAAAATAGCCACCCACAAAACGGTTAATAATGCCATTGCCTTCAAAGATCCAGCATTCTGTTACGCTATTATCAACAAATTCACGATCATGGCTCACTAGCAGGACAGTTCCTTGGTAACCATCCACTAACTCCTCAAGTAACTCTAATGTTTCGACATCAAGGTCATTGGTCGGTTCATCAAGGATCAGTAAGTTACTTGGTTTTAAGAATAATCGAGCTAATAATAACCGATTACGCTCACCACCTGATAAGGCTCTGACAGGTGTCATTGCACGTTTTGGTGGGAACATAAAATCTTGCAAGTAGCCTAATACATGGCGTGGCTTGCCATTTACCATCACTTCTTGTTTGCCTTCCGCTAGGTTGTCCATGACAGTTTTATCAGGGTCTAATGCAGCTCGATGTTGGTCAAAATAAGCAACTTCCAGTTTTGTACCACAATGCACACGACCGCTGTCTGCTTGTAAATCACCTAGCATTAAGCGCAATAGTGTGGTTTTACCACAACCATTTGGCCCAACTAATGCAATTTTGTCACCACGCATCACCTGTGCAGAAAAATCGTTTACTAGAACTTTATTATCGATTTGATAATTAACGTTTTCCATTTCAAAAACAATTTTACCTGAGCGGGCTGCTTCACCCACTTGCATTTTCGCTGTTCCCATCACTTCACGGCGCTCTGAACGCTCAACTCGCAGTGCTTTCAGGGCACGAACACGCCCTTCGTTACGGGTACGACGCGCTTTAATACCTTGGCGGATCCACGCTTCCTCTTGAGCCAGTTTTTTATCGAACTCTGCATTTTGCATTTCCTCAACGCGCAAGGCTTCTTCTTTACTGACTAAATAATCATCATATGTCCCTGGCCATGAGGCTAGCTGTCCGCGGTCTAAATCGATAATACGGGTTGCCATATTACGAATAAATGAACGGTCATGGGAAATAAACACGATACTGCCTTGGAAATCTTTAAGGAAGTTTTCCAACCACAGAATGGTTTCGATATCTAAGTGGTTTGTTGGCTCATCTAAGAATAAAACCCGTGGGTTGCTCACTAACGCACGCCCCAGCGCCGCTTTACGTAGCCATCCCCCAGAAAGGGAGGAAAGCTCCGCATCCGCAGGTAAGCCCAATTTTTTCAGCACATCGCTGATACGAGAATCCAATAACCATAAATTACGGTTATCAAGAACTTCTTGTAATTCAGCCATTTTATTTAAGTTTTTCTCACTAGGATCTTCTTCCACCACTTTGGCAATATGGTGGTAATCCTTCAGGTATTGCGCTTGCTCCGCAACACCTTCTGCAACGAAATCAAAAATGGTGCCTTCCACATTACGCGGAGGATCTTGCTGCAAGCGTGCAACAACTAAGTCCTGTTCGTAAACCAGTTGGCCATCATCCAAAGGTTGTTCTTTCGTCAGCACACGCATCAGGGTTGATTTACCCGCACCGTTTCGACCAACCAAGCAAACACGCTCGTTATCTTCAATATGAATTTCAGTATTATCAAGTAATGGCGCATCACTGAAGGAAAGGTATGCACCCGATAAATTAATTAAAGCCATTGATTCTATCCTTTACTCTGCGTGGCGAATTAACCAGCAGTTATGAATTTGACGATTACGTGCAAAATCTTCAGAAAGCGTTTTCGCAGTGATTTCTTGTGCTTGTAGTCCTAGCTCTTTGATTGCTTCCATATCCATTTTGAAACCGCGTTTGTTGTTTGAGAACATCACAGTTCCGCCGCGGCGTAATAGTCGTTTTAAATGTGTAATCAGTTGTACATGGTCACGTTGCACATCAAATGTGCCATCCATGCGTTTTGAATTTGAGAATGTAGGCGGATCAATAAAGATCAGATCAAATTGTTCATTGCTGTTTGCTAGCCAGCCTAAACAATCAGCTTGAATTAAGCGATGTTGACGCCCCGTTAACCCATTCGCTTGTAAGTTTTTTTCTGCCCATTCAAGGTAAGTACGGGACATATCGACTGATGTCGTGCTTTTCGCGCCCCCCAAACCTGCATGCACGGTTGCCGTACCCGTATAACAGAATAAGTTTAAGAAATCAGTACCTTTGCTCATTTCTCCTAACATACGACGTGCGATTCGGTGGTCTAAAAATAGCCCTGTATCAAGGTAGTCAGTTAGGTTAACAAGCATTTTGGCATTGTATTCTTGCACCAAAAAGAAATCGTCTTTTTGTGCCAGTTTTTCGTATTGCTGTTTGCCTTTTTGGCGCTGACGTGTTTTTAACACCAATTGATTTGATGTTAATTCTAATACGTTCATCGTCGCCGTGATCACGTCAAATAAACGCTGACGTGCTTTACGTTCATCAACAGTTTTTGGTGGTGCATATTCTTGGATCACCACTTTGTCACCATAGATATCGACTGCAACATTATATTCAGGCAAGTCAGCATCGTAGACACGATAGCTTTCAATACCCTGCTGTTTTGCCCACTTCGTTAATTTTTTCAAATTCTTACGTAAACGGTTCGCAAAATCAGGGGAAATTTCCGCAACGGTTTCAGAAGGCGTAGCCGCTAATTGGTAATTTTTTTGTACACAATCTAATGGACCATTTTTCGCTTTGAATTCGCGCTCTGAACGTAATTGCAAACAGCTTAATAATTCAGGTGAAGCGCTGAAAATCGATAAACGCCAGCCTGGGAAACGCGCTTTCACGACACGGCCTAATTGGCTGTGTAAGGCAATTAAGGCTGGCTCACTTTCTAAACGCTCACCATATGGTGGGTTACTGATAATGGTACCGACTGCTTCTGTTTTAACGGGGTTTTCTAACGCAGCCGCATCACCTTGATTGAAGGTAATGACATCTTGAAGGCCTGCCCGACGCGCATTCGCGCGCGCCATTTCCAGCACACGCTTATCAATATCAAAGCCATAAAAACGCGAAGTATTCTCTTTTAAGCCTTGGCGAAAACGCACTTGTGCTTCTGTGGTTAGCTCGCGCCATAATTCGGCATTAAATTTTGACCATGCATAAAATCCCCAATGGGTACGATGCAAACCCGGTGCTTTGTCTGTTGCCATCATCGCGGCTTCGATTAATAACGTCCCCGAACCACACATTGGGTCAACTAATGGTGTACCTTGCTGCCAACCAGAACGGTTAATGATCGCCGCGGCTAACGTTTCTTTTAATGGCGCTTGCCCTGCTAAGTCACGGTAACCGCGAATATGCAGAGAATCGCCACTTAAATCTAACGCTACGCTGGCTTTTTCTTTATTCAGGTACACATTAATACGAATATCTGCCTGTTGGCGTGCAACATCAGGACGTTGGTCTAACTTGCGAACAAAGCTGTCGACAATGGCATCTTTCACTTTTAAGGCGCCATATTGACTATTACGAATTTCTTCGTTAGTCCCTGTAAAATGCACTACAAACGTATCATTCACAGAAAAAATTTCAGACCAGTCAATCGCCTGTACACCAAGGTATAAATCTAAGTCACTGTAGACATCAAAATCATTCAATGGCAATAAAATACGCGATGCCAGCCGACTCCACAGTAAGCTTTGGTACATGACCCGTTCATCGGCCTGAAAATAGACGCCCCCTTGGGTCACTTTGCACTGGCTAGCACCGAGAGCTTCCAGTTCCGTTTTCAGTAGTTCTTCTAGGCCACGAGCTGTGCTGGCAAACAGAAAATTCATAGTATTTATTACCGATTTCGATGAAAAATTGTTGCGCATTATAGCTAATCTTATGCAGTTGTCATAAAGTTGCTGCGCACAATTATAAGGATTAAAAAATGATCACGCTTTCGCGCCTTTATACGCACCCAGTAAAATCCATGAGAGGGGTGCGCTTATCTCATGCCTTCGCTGATACTAGCGGTTTGACTTTTGATCGTAATTTTATGATAACCACGCTGGAAGGTAAATTTATTACGGCGAGAAAATACCCGCAAATGTTACTGTTTACACCTGTTATGCTCAATAATGGACTTCATCTTCGAGCCCCCAATGGTGAAAGTGCAACAGTATTGTATCAGGACTTTGATGAGAAACAGAGCCCTACCGAAGTTTGGGGCAATCATTTTCACGCACTCATCGCACCCGAAACAATAAACAGCTGGTTAAGCACCTTTTTTGATGAGCCCGTTCAGTTACGTTGGCTGAGCCCACTGCTTTCTCGTCGCGTGAAAGAATACCAAGACGTACCGATGTCATTTGCCGATGGCTACCCTTTTCTGTTAATAAATGAAGCGTCAGTTCAAGAACTACAACGCCGCTGCCCTGCCAGTATTAAACTTGAACAATTTCGGGGTAACTTAATTATTACTGGCGCAAAACCGTTTGAAGAAGACACGTGGAAAACGATTCAAATTGGGGATGTCGTCTTTACTTTAGATAGGCCTTGCAGTCGCTGTATCCTCACAACCGTAAGCCCAGAAAAAGGCATTAAACACCCCAATAGCGAGCCATTAGCGACATTACAAACTTTCCGCTCAGATGAAAACGGTGATGTCGATTTTGGGCAAAATGTAATAATTCAAAATACAGGCGTCATTCGTGTTGGTGATACATTAACCGTATTAGAAACTAAGACCGCCAAACAATATTTAATGCAAGAAAGGGAAAATGACCTTTCCACGCAAGATACTAAATATCAAGTTAGCAAAGTCAGCTTAATTTTCGACGAAACCGAATATGAAGGTGATAACCAAAATGTGATCCTTGAACAACTTGAATCTCACGGTTTAAATATACCCTATTCATGTCGAGCGGGTATTTGTGGTCGGTGTAAAATTAAATTAGTGTCTGGTGAAGTGACGCCATTAAAACAAAGTGCAATTAGGGAAAATGGTTATATATTAGCCTGCAGTTGTATCCCTAAAACAGCATTAAAACTAGCATTTAAGTAAAATTTAATTTTGGATATTTAACACCATCATCTATTTTTATTTATGATGGTGTTAACATTCCAACAGCCAAATTAATGATCATACTGAAAAGAATAATTTTATTTATTCGTTTTTTGATGTGATCTATGATGATCAATCAAACCACATTTCCATATAACTGTCGTTTGGCTTTAGATGAATATTCAAGCATGCGATCATTCATGATCTTAATTGGATCACAAAATCTTAAAACACGATCAGGTAATTCCAGAACTGGCTCTGCCAATAAACACAAACTTGCACAAGATCCAGCTTCCGCAATAATAAATGTGGAATAATGATGGCTATTTTCTAAGCACACTTGAATAATCTGCCCTTGCTTGGGCGTATTAATCGCATGGAATGAAGAAAAATACCAACTTTTTGGCATTTGCGGTTTTAAAAAACGATAAGCCACAAGACTATTAAGCACTAATTCGGCCCTTTCTTCTTGTGTAATATTTAATCGTTTAGCTTGCTCATCAAATAAATAAAATTCCCCAGCGTCCTCAATACTAAATGGCATTTCATTACGAGCAAATACCGTCAGCATTTTAGCTGGAAAACATGAACGAAATATCATGCCGTTGGCGAGATCTAACATCACCCTGTCATGGTCATGATCAAAATACCAACGCCAATGATCATCTGGTTTAATATTCATAAACGGATCCTTTAGCGATTTACCGGTAAATATATATAAGAACGATCATCAATACGATCTTTCCTAAATTTACTCTACAGCTAATTTTTATACGCTAAATAATTCGCCTTGCAGACAACTGGATAATGTTATTGTCAAATAACACATTCGCTGAAAATTGAAATAAAATTGATATAAAAATAGCCACTATTAGCAATATAGTTTAAAAGGGGGCATAAAGAAACCCCCTTGTTAAGTAAATTTACAATTTACTAGATATGATTGACAATATCTTTAATTAATTTTGGTCCATGATAAATAAAACCAGAATAAATTTGAATTAATGAAGCACCTGCTTCCATTTTTTCACGTGCTGCGGTTAATGAATCTATTCCACCCACACCAATAATCGGAAGTTTGCCATTTAATTCACGAGAAATAAGTTTAATCACTTGGGTGCTTTTTAATTGAACAGGACGTCCACTTAATCCACCCATTTCATTGCAGTGATTCAAACCTTGGACAAGAGAGCGATCTAGCGTGGTATTAGTTGCGATAACACCATCAATATTATGTCGGACTAAGCTATCTGTGACTTGAATAATTTCTTCTTCGGATAAATCAGGTGCCACTTTAACAGCAACAGGGACATACTTATTGTGCAATGATTGCAGTTCTAATTGCTTTGCTTTTATTCCACTTAATAAATCGTCGAGTGCTTCACCATATTGTAATGAACGCAAACCTGGTGTATTAGGTGACGAGATATTAATGGCAATATAACCTGCATGTGCATATACCTTATCCATACAAATAAGGTAATCATCTTTACCTTGCTCAACAGGGGTATCTTTATTTTTGCCAATATTAATGCCAATAATCCCGCCATAATTGGATTTTTTAACATTCTCAACAAGGTTATCAACACCCTTATTATTAAATCCCATGCGGTTAATGATCCCTTCCGCTTCAACTAAGCGAAAAAGCCTTGGCTTATCATTTCCTGACTGAGGACGTGGCGTCACAGTACCAATTTCAACAAACCCAAACCCCATTGCACCAAATGCGTCAATGCATTCACCGTCTTTATCCAAACCCGCGGCAAGCCCAAGTGGATTTTTAAACGAGAGTCCCATGCATTGGGTTGGTTTGGTAGCAACAGATTGGCGAATCAGACATTGAAAAGGGGAATGGTTTAAACGTTGAAGCTGGCGAAAAGTCATTTCATGCGCTTTTTCGGGGTCGAACTGGAATAGTGCCTTGCGGGCAAGGTGATATAACATATCCAATAACCTATATTCTGCTAGTGCGTTTCAATAAGAAAGACATCATGTCGCACGCACCCAATGCCACCAGCAATTAAGCTTTATGAACATAAGCTTTAGTGAACACTAAAGTGCAAACGATGTTTCGTCGGATAAAACGCGCTATAGATTACCCTATTTGAACGCTTATGTGCCATGAAAAAATCAATAAAAATGCGTTTAGTTGAATTTATCACTGCAAATTAGGTTTCACATAAGCTGGAGGTGACCTATCGTCATGCGGTTACTCGTTGAAAAAGAAAATCCCAGACAATATCTGGGATTTTCTTATATTTAACCGTGGACTAATTAGCTTTCTAACGCCTTGGTAATTTTTTCAAATAAATCACCCGATAAGTTATCGAGTTCTTTTAATTGCTCTAACACGTTACGCATCTGAGCTTGACGCTTTTCATCGTAACGTTTTAAGCGAATAAGAGGCTCAATTAAGCGAGATGCGACTTGCGGGTTACGAGTATTCAGATCGACTAAAATTTCATACAGGAACTGATAGCCACTGCTATCCTCTGCATGGAAATTAACAGGGTTACCTGCCGTGAAAGCGCCAACTAACGAACGAACACGGTTCGGATTACTCATACTGAATGAACGGTGATTTAACAGCTTACGCACATTTGATAACGTGCCTTTTGCTGGGTTTGAACCTTGCAATGTAAACCATTTATCCATTACCAAGCCATCGTGGTGCCAGCGTTCATCAAAATCAGCCATCAATTGTACGAGGCAAGGCAGTTGTGCTTCATTAGCAGCTGTCAGTGCTGCCAGTGAATCCGTCATGTTATCCGCATTTTTATACTGATCTTCGACCAGTTTATTCGCCATCACTGCATCATCATTTACCGCTAAATATTGCAAACAAACATTACGTAACGATCGTTTTGCAATATCTTGATGATCGACACGGTAACCATCAATATTAATCGAGCGGTATACCGTCAAGAATTCATCAGACATCTCGTTGGCTAATCGGTGATGAATAAAATTGATCACCTCGTGGATAGCAACAGGATCGATAACTGTAAATAGCTCTGCAATTTCATTCTCTGATGGCAGCGTTAAGATCAATGCAGCTAGCGCAGGATCAATTGATTCACTCAATAAAACGGCACGGAAAGCATCGACTACCGACTCAGGTAAAACAAGTTCTTCACCTTTTTGGTATTTAGCGACATTGATCTTTGCATAGTTGTTGATCAGCTGCTGAGCGGCATCCCAACGTGAAAACTCGTTGCTGGCATGCTGCATCAAAAACGCTAATTGTTCATCGCTATAGTTATAATCTAACTTAACTGGCGCAGAAAATTCGCGTAATAAAGACGGCACTGGGCGAGTTGTGACTTCATCAAACACAAAAGATTGTGTCTCTTGAGTGATGTTAAGCACTGAGTTTACCACGCTCCCACCACGTTTTAATGGAATAACTGCCCCTTCCTCATCATATAACTCAATATCCAGAGGAATATGCAGAGCCAGTTTTTCTGTTTGATCTAACGTCGGCGGCGTCATTTGGCTAACATGCAATGTATACTGCTGTTTTTCAGGCGAATATTCATCACGTACTGTTAATACTGGTGTACCTGATTGGCTATACCAGCGGCGGAATAAAGACAAGTCGACATTTGACGCATCTTCCATTGCTTGGACAAAATCGTCACATGTGGCTGCGCTGCCATCGTGGCGATGAACATACAGCTGTATCCCTGCTTGGAACATTTCTTCACCAAGTAAGGTGTGGATCATCCGAATGACTTCAGAACCTTTTTCGTACACTGTTAATGTATAGAAATTATTCATTTCTATTACTTTTTCAGGGCGAATTGGGTGAGCCATTGGGCTTGCATCTTCCGCAAATTGTGCCGCGCGCATCACTTTAACATTATTAATTCGGTTAACTGATCGAGAGCCTAAATCTGAGCTAAATTCTTGGTCACGAAAAACCGTTAAGCCTTCTTTTAGGCTTAATTGGAACCAATCACGACAAGTAATGCGGTTGCCCGTCCAGTTATGGAAATATTCATGGCCAATCACGGATTCAATATTCAGATAGTCTTTATCTGTTGCCGTATCACTTTTGGCTAACACATATTTGGAGTTAAAGACGTTCAAGCCCTTATTTTCCATTGCTCCCATATTGAAGAAATCAACGGCGACAATCATATAAATATCAAGGTCATATTCTAAACCGAAACGCTCTTCATCCCATTTCATGGCATTTTTTAGCGACTGCATCGCCCATGGCGCTCGGTCTAAATTACCTTTATCGACAAATAATTCCAACGCCACTTCTCGGCCACTACGAGTGATAAAAATATCTTTTAATACGTCAAAATCACCCGCGACCAATGCAAATAAATAGCTTGGTTTCGGGAATGGGTCTTCCCATTTAACCCAATGGCGGCCATTTTCTAACTCGCCTTCTGCAATACGGTTACCATTAGATAAAAGATAAGGATAACGCGTTTTGTCTGCAGTAATGGTTGTGGTGTAACGCGCTAATACATCTGGGCGGTCTTGATAAAAGGTAATATGGCGGAAACCTTCTGCTTCACATTGCGTACATAGAGCATCACCTGAAACATATAAACCTTCTAACGCCGTATTTTTTTCAGGGCTAATTTCATTCACAATACGCAGCGTAAAAGATTCAGGTAATGATTTAATAATCAATTTACCTTCAGCTTGTTGATAATCTGCCCACGCGTTTCCATCAATTTCGATACTCATTAATGATAAATCTTCGCCATGTAATTCCAGGGTTGAAGATTGTGGATTAATGCGTTTCACCTGACTCACTGCGGTTACTACGGTCTTAACAGGGTCAAGATTAAAATCGAGGTCAATCTCTGTAATCGTATAATCAGGGGCTTGATAATCCTGACGATATTTCGCTTGTCTTAACTGGGTCATAAGTAACCTTTTAATTCGTTATATTCGATATCGCACTACTTCGCTGCTTTATACAATACTATAAGACACCGTAATGTGAACGGATTTGAGAAACATTTTCATCAAAAGATGTTATCTGTTTTTTATCTGATGTTACTTTCTTATATTTAATAGTCGCTGTTTTGTTACAAAATCGTTTGTTTGTTGGTGCTATAGTACTATCAAATATTTCACGACATGTTAGTATCTTTTCGTGATTAATCGTTTTGTATCTAAAACATTAGTCGCTCTCGTTTGAAAATGGATTTCTCTGATATAACAGCTTTACCTAGAAGCAAATGAGCGAATTAAGCTGAATATGCCCCGCTAATACAGACTGATAGAATAACGCTTCTATCTTTTGTTAAAGTGGGTATACTTTTGCAACTTTAACGATTTAGCAAATTGCTAAGATAAGTAGATAAGCTCCGCGAGGATGTCTGCGCGCCATGAATTTAGACGCTACACCGATTATTACATCACTGCTTGATACCGATGCTTACAAGCTTCATATGCAGCAGGCTGTTTTCCACCGATACTACCACGTACCGGTTGTTGCTGAGTTCCGCTGTCGTAGCAGTGAGCTCCTAGGCGCCTACGCCGATGAAATTAGGCAACAAGTTCAGTTGATGGAACATTTATCCCTGACTGACGATGAACTGACATTTCTACACCGCTTGCCTTTTTTCCAAGAAGATTACCTCACTTGGCTAAAAACGTTCCGCTTTAACCCTGAACAAGTCATAGTCACCTCTCATGACGATGGGCAATTAGCTATTCGTATTAGTGGCCCTTGGCGTGAAGTGATCATGTGGGAAGTCCCTCTGCTTGCACTTGTTAGTGAAATTGTGCAGCGAGATAGACACCCTGAAATCACTCCCGACGATGCTGTTAGCCAACTCAGAAAACTGTTAACCGTTTTCTATGCGCAAGCTAATGAAGACCAGCTTGATTTGTCTGGCTTTAAATTAATGGATTTCGGCACTCGCCGCCGTTTTTCTTATGCGGTGCAATCCGCTATTGTTTCCATGCTGAAAAGCGAATTTCCTTATCTTATCGGTACCAGTAACTACCAACTGGCCCATGAGCTCGATTTAATCCCTGTCGGTACACAAGCACACGAGTGGTTCCAAGCGCACCAGCAAATTAGCCCCGAGCTAGCAAACAGCCAGCGTGAAGCCCTACAAAGTTGGTTAGACGAATACCCTGATCACCTTGGCATCGCGTTAACTGACTGTATCACCATGGACGCGTTCTTACGCGATTTTGATGTCAATTTTGCGAAGCGCTACCAAGGATTACGGCATGATTCGGGGGATCCGATCGAATGGGGTGAAAAAGCCATTGCTCACTATCAAAAGCTGGGTATCGACCCAATGAGCAAAACACTGGTTTTCTCCGATAGCTTAGATTTACAAAAGGCACTTGATTTATATCGCTATTTCCATCAGCGCATTAATCTCGTTTTTGGGATTGGTACAAGGCTAACATGCAATATTCCCCATGTAACGCCGCTGAATATTGTCATCAAGCTTGTCGAGTGCAATGGAAAACCCGTCGCTAAATTATCAGATAGCCCTGGCAAAACGATTTGTGAAGACGATGAATTCGTTAATCAACTCCGAAAAGCCTTTGATCTGCCTAAAATGGAAAAAGCCTGTTAATCCGCTATTTTTCCTCATTCAGCACAAGAAGATGCACTTTTCTTGTGCTGAGCTCAAAAACCCGCTTTTTCTTTTATTCACTTACTATTACTATAGTTTTTGAGCTCTAAAATAATCGTTCGATTCCACTGAAATTATTTATCGCGATTTTTTACTTGTTTCCTAACAAATGGCAAGTAACATAGAGCTTTGGCCCCTGAAATATGGGATTAATACGAAAAAGCCTTATTAATCTGTTTCATCCGCCATTCGCATAATAACAAGGTTGTTATGTGCTTGAACTCGGTATTGAATATTCCTATTACGAAAGCTGGAATACACCCTAAATAATTCGAGTTGTAGGAAGGCGGCAAGCAAATTGAGCCCTAGGAGCATACTGAAGTATGTGACTAGGGTCAGTTTGTGAAGCCAACACACCTACAACTTGAAGTATGACGGGTTGCAGATGCATAAGATTAACCATTATATAGAAGAGAGTGAATTATATGATAGTAGCGCCTGTAGTCGACGTACTGCAAGGCCGTGTGGCGGTAGGCTCTGAAGTCACCGTTCAAGGCTGGGTACGTACAAGGAGAGATTCAAATGCTGGTTTTTCTTTCCTCGCCGTTTATGACGGCTCATGCTTTAACCCGTTACAGGCTATCATTAATAATAATTTACCGAATTATAATGACGAAGTCCTGCATCTCACCACGGGTTGTTCCGTTGAAGTCACGGGTACGGTAAAAGAGTCTCCAGGTCAAGGTCAATCATTTGAATTAGAAGCCACCGCTGTCAAAGTGGTTGGTTGGATTGAAGACCCTGACACTTACCCAATGGCAGCAAAACGCCATAGCGTTGAATTCTTACGTGAAGCAGCACACTTACGTCCACGCACTAATTTAATTGGTGCTGTTGCACGTGTTCGTCATACCTTAGCGCAAGCTATCCACCGCTTCTTTGATGAACAAGGCTACTTCTGGGTTTCAACACCAATCATTACGGCTTCTGATACCGAAGGCGCAGGTGAAATGTTCCGTGTCTCTACACTGGATTACAATAACTTGCCACGTAATGACAAAGGTGAAGTGGATTTCAGTGAAGATTTCTTTGGTCGCGAAGCCTTCTTAACGGTTTCAGGCCAGTTAAATGGTGAAGCCTACGCAACGGCACTGAGCAAAGTGTATACCTTCGGGCCAACATTCCGTGCTGAAAACTCAAACACCAGCCGTCACTTGGCGGAATTCTGGATGGTTGAGCCAGAAGTTGCGTTTGCAAACTTAGATGATGTGGCTGGCCTTGCAGAAAAAATGCTGAAATTTGCGTTTAAAGCAGCACTGACCGAACGCCGTGATGATTTAGAGTTCTTCGCGCAACGTGTTGATAAAGACGTTATCACTCGCTTAGAAAGCTTTGTTAACTCTGATTTCGCGCAAGTTGATTACACGGATGCTATCAAAATCCTTGAGACCTGTGGCCAGAAATTCGAAAACCCAGTTTACTGGGGTGTCGATATGTCTTCTGAACATGAGCGCTACCTCGCTGAACAGCACTTTAAAGCGCCTGTCGTGGTGAAAAACTACCCGAAAGATATCAAGGCTTTCTATATGCGCCTCAATGAAGACGGTAAAACCGTTGCGGCGATGGATGTCCTTGCTCCGGGTATCGGTGAAATCATTGGCGGTTCACAGCGTGAAGAGCGTTTGGACATGTTAGATGCTCGCCTTGAAGAAATGGGCATGAACAAAGAAGATTACTGGTGGTACCGTGATCTACGCCGTTACGGTACAGTGCCTCACTCAGGTTTCGGCCTTGGTTTTGAGCGCTTAGTTGCCTATGTAACTGGTGTCGGTAACGTACGTGAAGTGATCCCCTTCCCACGTACCCCAAGAAACGCAGCATTCTAATTTCTGCTTTTCTGTATTGATTCACGAGCCAGCGCATGTTGGCTCGTGATAATTAAGCCCTGAGATGCTTTCACTTAATAACTATCTCATCTTGTTACATTTAATTTCAGTCATCTGATAAACAGATCACATTTTTTACGTTATTGCGTTATAATTTCCCGTTATATTGCACTTACATTGATATTGCTAAGAATAATCTGCTTTTTTGCTTCATTTTTGTTTTTTGCCAACCAAAAATCTTCAGTTAAATCTCTCTAAGTTGCTCAAAAAAAGCTCAAATCGTCTACTGAAAAAGTTCCCTTAATTTTGTAATATTTTTTAAACTGGTACGATGAGCGGTTGTTTTTTATTCTATTTTTTACATTTAGAAACATCTAGTTACCATTTGTTTCAGAATCTTTGATTTTGTAGCACTTTGAGGGTAGATAATTTTATTTAGCAATGGAACACTGGTCGCCGACATAGACGACACTAATCTCTCATAAATAGTTCCAATTATTTTTTGCGAATTATTTTTGGCAGTGGCAGGTGTCCGAATAACACCAATGAGGGTAATAATAATGATGAAACGCAATATTCTTGCAATGGTTATCCCAGCTCTGTTAGCTGCTGGTGCAGCAAACGCAGCTGAAGTATACAACAAAGACGGTAACAAATTAGACGTTTACGGTAAAGTTGACGTTCGTCACTACTTTGCTAACGCTGAAAGCGGTGAAGATGGCGACGATTCACGTGTTCGTTTAGGTGTTAAAGGTGATACTCAAATCACTGATCAGTTAACTGGTTTTGGTCGTTTCGAGTGGGAAACTAAAACTAACAAAACTGAAAACAACAACGACAACAAAAACCGTTTAGCTTACGCTGGTCTGAAATTTGCTGATTTCGGTTCAATCGATTACGGCCGTAACTACGGTGTTATCTATGACACGAACGCATGGACCGACGTTATGCCTTTATGGGGCGGCGACACTATGGCTCAGTCTGATACTTTCATGACTAGCCGTAACCGCAACCTGTTAACTTACCGTAACAATAACGCATTCGGTTATGTTGATGGCCTGAGCTTTGCTCTGCAATATCAAGGCAAAAATACTGAAAACAACAAATCTGGTGTCAATGCTGCATCTAAAGACAACGGTGACGGTTACGGTTTCTCAACCGCTTATGACTTAGGTTGGGGCGTAACACTGGGTGGTGGTTATTCTAACTCTGCTCGTACTGAAACTCAAAAATTCGGTAACTCTGCTGCAAGAGGCGATCGTGCTGAAGCATGGAACGTTGGTGGTAAATTCGACGCTAACAATGTTTACTTAGCTGCTATGTATGGTCAAACACTGAATACAACTCACTTTGGTGACAAAAACACCATTGCTAACAAAACTGAAAACGTTGAGTTAGTTGCTCAGTACCTGTTCGACTTCGGTCTGAAACCATCTATTGGTTATAACCAATCTAAAGGTAAAAACATCGCTGGCGGTAACGGTGATATCGTTAAATACATCTCTGTAGGTTCTTACTACTACTTCAACAAAAACATGTCTGCAGTTGTTGATTACAAAATCAACCTGTTAAAAGACAACGACTTCAGCGAAAAATACGGTCTGATGACAGACAACGTTCTGGGCTTAGGTTTAGTTTACCAATTCTAATTATCAGTTAACTGATAATCGAGAAACGGTAACATGTTTTTGTAAGCAGCGCTTCGGCGCTGCTTTTTCATTTCTATGTTATATCTACCCTTGTTATACCTACCTTAAAACCTGTTCACCTTCCCACTTATCAACCAAAACCATCGATAAGACAGGTAAATTCACCACCTTTATGGATATTTCTGGTTGGATTACATGCAATTCCTACCTAGCTCACAAGATCTCGCCAATTTTTCGTAAAACGGTTGGCAAAAGCCCTTTCACACGTTAACCTGAGAACTCGACTCGTTCGACTAAACCCGTTTTCAGCTATACCCAGCATTAACCCGTTGTATGGGGCATCTGACAGGTAAGGTTGCCATAAACACCCTTACTTTGCCTCACCACACAGGTTGGTGTTAGGTACCACAACCGAGCTTTGGAATCGACAACATGTTTGAGAAAATTACTTCTGCCCCCGCTGACCCTATTTTAGGTCTTGCTGATAGTTTCCGTGCTGACCCCCGCGATAATAAAATTAACTTAGGTATTGGCGTCTACAAAGACGAATCAGGGAAAACCCCTGTGCTTGATACCGTCAAAAAAGCAGAAAAATTCCTGCTTGATAATGAAAACACCAAAAACTATCTTGCGATTAGCGGAATGCCAGAATTTGGCCGTGTAACACAAGAACTGTTATTCGGTGCACAACATGAAATTGTCACCTCAAAACGTGCACGTACAGCGCAAGCACCGGGTGGTACAGGTGCATTACGTATCGCTGCGGATTTTATTGCGAAACAAACCAACGCGAAGCGTGTTTGGATAAGCAATCCAACTTGGCCTAACCACAAAAATATTTTTGAAGCAGCTGGCTTAGAAGTATTAACCTACAACTACTATGATGCGGCTAGCCACGGTATGGATTTTGACGGTATGCTAAATAGCCTGTCATCTGCTGTTGCTGGCGATGTGATTGTGCTGCACGGTTGCTGCCATAACCCAACAGGGATTGACCCAACCCCTGAGCAATGGGCTAAACTGTCTGACCTGTGCGCAGAAAAAGGCCTATTACCTGTTTTTGACTTTGCTTACCAAGGTTTTGCTAAAGGCTTAGATGAAGACGCTGAAGGCCTGCGTATTTTCACCAAAAATAACCCTGAAATGATTGTTGCCAGCTCATTCTCTAAAAACTTTGGTTTATACAATGAGCGTGTTGGTGCTTGCACTATTATCGCGAAAGACAGCGATAACGCAGAGCGTGCATTTAGCCAAGCAAAAGCGGTTATCCGTGCAAACTACTCAAACCCACCAGCACACGGCGCAGCAGTGGTTACCACAATCCTTTCTGATGATGCGTTAAAAGCCGAATGGATCCAAGAATTAACCGCAATGCGCGAACGTATTAAACGTATGCGTCAGCTACTAGTCAAAACCTTGGATGAAAAAGGCGCTAAACAAGACTTTAGCTTCATTATCAACCAAAATGGTATGTTCTCCTTCAGTGGGCTGACAAAAGAGCAGGTAGAGCGTCTACGTAGCGAATTTGGTATCTATGCTGTGAGCTCAGGCCGTATTAACGTGGCTGGCTTAACGCTGGAAAATATGGTTCCACTGTGTGATGCTATCGTGAAAGTTCTATAGATATTTATTCAAACAACTACATATTTCACAAAAACAGCCAGTAACTTAACTGGCTGTTTTGTTTATAACAAAGGAATTACCTCAAATGGCTCAGGAAACGCTCTGTCATTTGGACTCCTCCCCAGTTATTTCTGACATTATCATTACCAATATTAGGGTCAACGCTTCCCTCATAAGCAATACGTTGCTCCGTCAACAACTGTATCAAGCGATCAATAGTTGATTCCTCATTGTGTTTTGATAATTGCTTGTAATCATTAAAAAAGCTCACTTGCATCACATTAGTCATAGAGGCAGTGTGATTATTGTGTTGCAAAGTGACTCTCCTTCCTCCCTTTGATTGATATACCGTTTCTGCAAGCGTTGCTGAAAGTTCTTTGTAGATTATCTCAGTTGGGGAAAAATCAACCAGTACCACTTGATTACGCCCTTCGAGATCATGGATAGTGACATCCCCTTGCCCATGGCTACTTACAATATAGATATCATCCCCTTTACCACCAGCTAAATGGTCTTTTCCATCTAAAGAAATTAATACATCCTGCTTCATGCCTTGCGCCAATAAAATATCATCACCTTGACCACCATAAAGGATATTTTCGCCACCTGTTGTTATCAGCTTATCATTACCACTTCCACCTTTAATCACACGGCCATGCTGTGACATATCCATCACTTCATCATTACCAGCCTGCATATCAATAAGCCAATGCTCTCTCGCATAATTTTCGGATAATACAATTCCATCATTTTCCATGGTTTGTTTTAATGGTTTAGGGACGTCATTTAACATATCAGCAAGCTCATTAACTGGCTTCCAGATGGCTAGCTGTCCTGAATGTTTTGCTTTATCGAGTTTTTCAGATAAGTAATAAGATAACGAAGTCATACTACTCGTCGTAGATGAAATATATTTACTATCAAGTTGATTATAGTGATGAATATTAAAGCGAGCCCCGCTATCATGAGTTGGCTGTTTAATCTTGAGAATTTTACCTGATGATGAAACATAAATTTGATAAGCGGGATCGGTCTCTTCAATTTCTTGCCGTTTAAAATTAACTAAGTGGATATGGTTATTACCATGATTATCTTCAATATAAGCGGCGCCTGAGTGGTTGCCATCAATAATATAATGGTCATTTCCACCTTCCCCCATCAAAGTATCTACTCCATCATCTGACAGCAATAAATCATCCCCCTCCCCGCCACTAGCAAAGTTATTTCCAGCCCCGCCATACAAGACATTATTCCCCATGGTAGCTTTAATATTATCATCACCTTCCCCACCTAATAACACATAGCTATTTAAGCTCTTATTGATAATAGTATCGTCGCCATTTTGGCCATCAATAACATGCTTTTCTAATATATAACCCGCAGGTAAAAGAATTTGATCATCATAATCGCTGCTGCTTATAACTGGATTCACTGGGGAAATATGATTTTTCTGTAAATCCACTTTAAATACATTACTATATTTATCATGTATTAAAATCACCTCAGAAAGATTATCTCCCACATTTGTAAAATGAACTATTAGTTTTTTCTGCCCAAATTTATCGAAGTTACCTAATTTCCCCTCATCCATCGAGAGAGCAAAACCATTCTCGGTAGGTAATAATAAAATCACCTTATCATGAACTGTGAAACTGTCTTTTACCTTCGCGAAATCAAATTTAATTTTGCCATATTCATCTTTTTCTGTAAGAATTTGATAGGTGTCAACCCCGCGAGTAACCTCAATATAATTTCCTAGTTTAACCAGAGGTAAAAAGTTATTTTTATCATTACCACGATATGTTAATTGTTCAGCACGACCTATTGGTGCAAACCATCCCCATTCTGGTGCTACATGTTTTCGGTGCTTATTTATTATGATGGTATTAACCGTTTCATCTATTTCAACTGATTTGCTTTCTGTTGTCGCAACTTGATCAGCTTCTTGAATATAACTGAGGCTGAAATATTGCTCAGGCTCTTTTTGACCAATCTGCGTCGTCATCATCCAACCATCTTGAGTTTGTATTCGGTACACATGATGCGGTTTGTTTAAATCACTATTTGGGTCAATAACATTCTCTAGCCGAATAAAAACAGAGCTTTCTATATTGGTGAAATCATGTCCATCCAGTGTACTATTTGGTAATTTGATAGTTAGAATTAAATCATTACCGCTTAATTCAACCTGTTTTATTTCATCTAAAGAATATTCTATGCTTACATGGCTTTGTGAACGACTAGATTCTTTAATAGCCACATCAGCCCGATATTCTTTATTATTATTCTTATAGGTAGGGTTTAGAAAACGTTTAGTTTTAACTGCTTTTTCTTCCTTTGCCCAATACTGCTCTGAAAGATAGAGGTCATTAGCATGCTGCATCCATTCAAAACGGCGAATATGATAACTATCATTTCCATCACCACCCACTGCATCACCTTGGGTTAAAACTAGTTTATCATCACCACCATTCCCGACTAATAAATCTTTACCTAAGCCACCATCAAGTACATTATTTGTATCATCGCCACATACACTATCATTGGTATTCCCTTTGATTATAACATTTTCTATGTTTTGTAAATGAGCAATAGAAATAAACGGATGCTTTCCTTCTTGCTTATAATGCAGTGTATTTTTTTCTAAATTAACATAAGCATGATGATCATCAGGTAAGAGGTCAATAGTAACCGTATCGTTCCCGCCCTGACCATCAAGATACTTAGTTGGCATTGTATTATTGAGTGACATTAATGCGCTTAAATTATTATCTCGCAGATAAAACAGGTCATCTTTATCTCCACCTGCAAAATATTTTTCGCCCGATAAAACCTGAAATACATTTTTTCGCCCTTTTGCGCCAATAATGACATCATTGCCATTAGCTGTATTCCAGCTCGTTCCTCTACTGTAAGGGGTATCCAAATACAACGCTATCCTTTGAAAATCATTCACTAAATTTTCACTAAAACGCCGCTCATTTTCTCTAAACATCCGTTGCCCTAACACACCAAATTCAGTTTTATTTGAGTAAAAATTAATTTGTGAGGAACTCGAATTTAGTAACTGATTATGCATTGATAAGGCCAAACTATTTTCTGAAATTTTATGGCGAGATTTAAATGCATCAAATAACGGATTTTTATATGCTGAATTTAAAGAATAAGTATCGTGCGTAGGTTTCGTTCCTGTTTGTTTAATATCAACTATCTCTTTTGCTTCTTTTTTAGGCCTGAAATTTTTACGGATCGATAATCCCATTCTTTTATACAAATAAATTAAATCTCTAAACCATGCACTTTTTCTAATGATCTTATTACCCAGAATAAAATCAATTTCATTAGCAGTAAAAGAAAGCGCACCTTTTTTCGAAAACCGGAGCCCATAATAGCCTGATCCTAGACGTTGATTTTCTAATATGCCACTAAAATAGTTTCCATATCCATCTACTAAATAATATTTTTGCTCATTACCGTAAACAGGTTCTTCAACAATACTTAAATGATGATCAAAGCCTGCCGCTAGAACATGACTCTCAAATAATGTCAGGTCAATTTCCCAATTTTGTTTTTTAAATGCATTAATATACAGCTGAGTATTCATCTCTTGTTGAGTTCGCAAAGTCGGCTCTAAACCTAAAGCTCCTCGTATCCCCTCTTCTAATTCCCTATCCCAGTCAATATCAATGACCTCTTTTATATTCTCGACTGCACGAACACCATTGTAAACCCATCCACCAACAAGCAAAACTCCACCAACAACTAGTCCCACAATAGGAATAGTTGAAGATCCTACTAATACAGCAATCACTGTCACGCCATTAATTACGGCGCTAGTAATAGATAAAGAGGCGTTAACAATAAGATCTTGGCGTTGTTTAGGATCTGATACGTCATTGAGTTTAGATAAACTATCGTAGGCTTGATAGATATCAATCCCCATCCCGACTAAGTTAAAAATGATAACTGTTCCCGCAGCAAGCCTTGCACGAACAAGGGAACTCACACCTCTAGCAGAAGAGATATTTAACAACATCGGTTGTATAATCATATCCCCATAATTAAATAATGCGGATGCACATAATAAATAAAACTGTTTTTCTAACTCCTTAATTTCTTCTTCTGTGATATCTGGGTTATCGAGCTTATGTAAAATAGCATATGCACTGATCATACTCTGAATAGCACCAACAGCCCCCATTCCTTGTCCAGCACGGTTTGCAATACGTTGGAATAATGGAAGTTTAGTTCCTGCTTGACGAACTTTTAATAACGTCGAAGAAGAAATAGTTTCTTGCTGTACATCACTATCATTCGCTAGATACTTAAATTGCTTTTTCAATACTGCAGATCCACTAAAACTCGCTTGGTTATCGACTAATTGATATATATCTCCTGAATTTAACTGTTCACGAAATATTTTAGTAAAGATAACATCGTCTTTTCCGCCTTCCATTAAAGAAAAATACATGGCTAACTTTTCAGAGAAAAAGCGAATTTTTTTATGCGAATTATCTGAGATAATATCTGATAGAGTAACAGGCTTCCCCTCTATCGTTGCCCCTAATAGCTGTAATTTAGCAAAAGCGATTTTTTCACCATTAATCGTTACCCAACTATTTTTAGGTAAACCAAATTCAGCTTGTTCGATAATAGATTTACGCTGACTCTGTAGAGAAGAGAATCTAGCTTTTAGATTCGGCGACTCCAAATCAATTGATTGAATACTTCCTCTAAAGTCACCATTTTCCATTTTTTGGAAGCCTGCCGACTTACCTCTATTTATAGACTTCCCATCGGAAAGTTGGATATCCTCATTAAAATACTGTTTAAGTTGCTGTTGAAATTGCTGTTGTGCTAACTGAAGTGAGTTATTTCTAATGCTAAATTGCACCCCTTGAGGGTCAAATAGGCAAATTTCGTATGCCCCATTACGCCTAACATGAATGATTGTGTAAGTTGTTAATTCTCCTTGTAAAAATACGATCCTATTTGTCGTATCAGAAACCACTGAAAATAAATTTACCACTGATTGGTCAGAAATAGAGATACTGTTATTCTTGATTAACGTATCAATATCCTGAGTATATTTTTGCATTTTTTTCAGCAAAGTATCCTCTGCTGAAGTAAGTGTTTTTTGGTCTGCAATTAACTCGATTTGAGCCTTTCGCTCAAGAAAATCACGTGCTAAATCACTATCGGTAAAATAATATTCAATGCCATATATGAGGCCCAATTCTTGGTCTATCCCAGTCGACCCACCATTTTTCGATATAATACCATGATTAATCAAACCAATGTTTTTTCCTTGGTTTAATTGTTGGCTATATTGTTGCAACCGTTGAGCTTGATGATTTTTATACGTTTTAAATGCTTCAGAAAAAGAGAGGTTTTTAAATCTCCCATTATCACCTTCAAAATTTTTAATGCTAAGCTCACTAAATCCTTTTAAATTTTCACTTAACAAAATGAGCTTGTTATCATCCGTTACTAAAGCTAAAACTTTACCTTTATCTATACCATCACCGGCAGGAAATAGCTGTTTAAGTAATTCTTGGGAATGTTGACTTAAATTATTTAATACTGAAAGATCGCTTTTTATTGCTACTAATAAAGTGTGGATGCTATCTGCTTGTTGCCGATAATTCGTCTCTAGCGTTGTCTCTATCAATTGATTTATTGATGCCGTGGTGAGTGTATATCCACGGTTTAATGCTTCATTTACCTTTGAATTGACAAGAGGATCTTGTAATACAATCATTAGTTTTTTAACATCAATAAACCCTTCGTTATCCGAAAAGTAATTTAACAAATAAGGATGTTGCACCAAATCGATATCTTGAATAGCAATTTCTTTTAGTGCTATTTTTTCCAATAACGAAATGAGCTGCTGGTTAGGCTGACTTGCGAGTACAGTAGGAGAAACATTACTGTTTACCGTTGTGGATTTATCCAGAGCTTCATAGATAAATTTAGATTTAACTTCACGGTTAATGCCTTGTACTTTAAACTCCTCAGATAAACTACTAAGAAATATTTTATGCTCACCAGCTTCCGTTATCATTGCTGGTCCAACAGAATGGAATAGGATATTTTCAGGGTTTATTAACGGATATTTTTTTTTGAGTAGCGATAGCTCAATAGACAATGCATTTGTTGGCTTTCGTACTGTTTCTGCATCGCCAATAATCACCCAATTCGTTATTACTTGTTTTTCCAATAAAGACATTAAATGTTCTTTACCATATTCTAAAATATGTTTTTTACTATCAACATCCATTTGAAAAATTAATGTATTTTGAGGGTTTCTCGCGGCTAAATTCTCCGCTTGTAATAAACCTTTTTTATCCCGTGTCAGCCTAATAATAACAGTTAACTCTCCTGAATTCTTAATTGTATTTGCTAATACCTTTTTTTGAATATTCTGGCTGTTAACCATCTTCCAAATGGGAATATCTATGATACCGAGTTCATTTAATCGTGCAGAGAACCTAGTATAAAAATCATTGGGCAAAAGACTGTTATTTTTTTTAAGCTCCTGAACAAATAGTCTATAGGCATTCTGATTGTAAGCTACTTTTTTTATTAAATTATTATCAAGAATACGAGTATCAGGATCCCTAAACATATACAAAGGGTCGGGTTCAATATAATCATTTAGTTGAGCGAGTGATAGCTCACCACGACGAACCTCATTAATAAAATATAATGCACTAGAGCTATTATTGATCCTGACTTGCTCACTACCTGAATGGTACTGATAGACAAACTTGTAACCTTTGGTATTTACCGAGTCTCTTACAAAGTCAACTGGATAAATAACCTTAGACCCTAAATACATATTTCCGACTTGCCGATTATAAGCGACGATAGGAGCGCGTACATTATTCTCAGCAAGTAAGCTAGTCGCTTTTAGTGCAAAGTTTTCATTAATACCTCCACGACCTAAATCACACCCTAGCATGACGAGTTTGTCCGGCGTTGTATTTTTTAAAACTTTTCTGCGTAAATACATTAATGCTTCAACATATTGCTGTGCATTTTTTTCCATATAAAGAGTTGGCTGATGATGACCATAATATTTTCCATGACCAATTGTTATCCAACGTACTTTTCCTACATTAATTCTATTCAGGTCTCCATGCAAAATTTTATATTGCTTCGAGCCCATATCATACTGAATAATCATAGAGTCTTCAGGATGTTTAGAAAATGCATAAGCAGTTGCTTTAGCTGAATCTTGATCACTACCATTTTGTATAATCACATTATAGGTATATTCAGTATATTTTGCCTGTCTATTAGTTTTCGCATCACCAGCTTTGTTTCGATGGTATATCAACATCGGATCTAGCCAAGTATCTAGATTACCCGTATTTAGTGGATTGCTTTCCGGCAATCGACTACTTTTATAACTTTCCTGCATATTTAAATAAACATCATCAAAATCTGTATCTAACTGAACAACAGGTTTTCCTGTGGTAGGGTCATTATTAATGATACTTTTTTTCCGTATTATTTCTGTTCGCCCTTCAATAAAACTACCTGATATTTTACGTTTAGGATCGAAGTATTGACCATTATCTCCTTCACTCCACTTTTTATTTAATGGTGCCCTATAACCCTGATTTATGAATAACTGCTGAAAGTTAGAAAGTTGTTCAACATTATTAATAATGATTGCACCTTGGGAATTCATATGAAAATATGTATCGATAGATTCCGTTGTACCTATAAGGCTATTTTTTCCTCTTAGTCTTTCTGGTAATACAAAGGTAATAGGAAAATTTTCGTTCATTATACTCGTAGGGTTAGCATCATCAGCCCCATGGTGAATCAACTCCATCCCCTCGGCTAGACCAAACTTTTTATTTAATTTATTTTTAATTTCTTTTATTTTTTTATTTATAATTCCGTTATCTTTTCCTTCCTTTCTATTATATTCAATTTCATCATTATATAATTTTTTCTGGACTGAATTTAACTCATCATAGTTTACGCTAGCCTTCCACTCTTCCCATGTCAACATCGAAGTTACTTTCACATAATGCTCCAAATCTGACATATGAAAAATAATACTGAAAATATCATAATCTGCTGTTATTGCTTTTCCTGTTTTAGAATCACCAATAACATAAAATGGCTCTATTTTATTATTTTCTAGATGATATAAACCCCATCTATCGATATTATCTTTTTTAATTTTTTTTAGAAAAAATACTTTTTCAACACCATCAAAAGAAGCACTTATCTCTTTATACCCATCTTGTTCTACTGTATTTGAAAAATAAATCGTTTTATATCGTATAAGCTCCTCAACTCTTTCTGAAGTAATTTCTAGCATAACAGCAATAGCTTTACCTTCACTAATAGATGATTGAGAGTATTCATTATATTTTTTGCTATTTTCTCTCCCCGATTTTTTCGCAAATTGTTGTTGCACAGGAATAAAACCTGCATGAGGTCCCCAATCCGAACTTTTCGATTTAATAGCTAACCCTTTGCTACTGTATTCTCCCGTTCCTATAATACTTGTTGATTTAGGGTCAATAGGGCGAAAGCCAATAATAATATTCTCTTCATTGGAGACTTGAGTAATTAGATGCTGATGTATTTCTGAAATACCTGAAACAGGCACATCAATTTCTTTGTTTAAAGGCTTAAGATGCAAGTTAATACTGGTATAATCTTTACTAATACCATCGGAAGTATTCTCTAGTGTCGATGATATTTGCTGATTATTCAAATTAATTATTTTTTCATTCTTTTCCTCATTAGTATTCTGAATAAAATCACCTTTAGATAGAATCAAATCTATATTTACTTTCCCCATATATATCCCTATATAAATAAAAATTTAATATTAAAATCAGATTAAAACCAATTTAAAATATCAAATTTTCAAGATATAGATAGTTTCAAGAAATATAATTAGGACATAGTTTTAAATTATTTTAGATTACACCCACTGCGTATAAAAAAACCCCTGATAAGGGGTTATTGAATGGCACGCTGAGTAATCAATTTCAGTAAACTATTCATCTTGTAAAAAAGGATTGGTTTTGCGTTCAAAGCCTAAATTTGACATAGGCCCGTGACCTGGGATGAACTGATAGTCATCACCTAATGGCAACACTTTGTTTTTAATCGATGCGATTAAGTCCTGATGATTTCCACGAGGGAAATCACTACGCCCCACACCGCCTTTAAATAACACATCACCCATTGAAATTATTTTATCATCGTGATTGACTAAAATAATATGACCTGGTGTATGCCCTGGGCAATGCAACACATCAAAAGTAATACCGCCACACGTGACTTTATTCCCCTCTTCTAACCAATAATCAGGGGTGAAATCTGGACATTCTCCGATATAAAACATCGCATTTTGTTCTGCAAGGTTTTCAATCCAGAAAGCATCTTCTTTCTGAGGCCCATAAATAGGCACTGAAAAATGTTTGGAGAGTATGGCTGAAGCACCAATATGATCAGAATGGCCGTGGGTAAGCAAAATTTTAGTAAGGGTTAATCCACGACTTTCGATAGCAGAAATCAATTTTTCTGCTTCACCACCAGGATCAACCACAACTGCGTCTAGCGTATTTTCATCCCAAATAACCTGACAGTTTTGCATAAATGGCGTTACTGGGATAATGGTATATTTCATCGAACAATTACTCCGTAATCTATGTCACCTATACACAGATTACCACGTTCTTGCAGGTCCTGTATCGATATGAATGAAATTGCTTCGTGGGTAGTAACCAACACCACCCGCCCCCATTTTCAGTGCCGCTTTACGAATATTACTTAATTGTAAACCTTCAATGTGAAAATCCATCGCTTGTCCACGTGTATGATAGCTTTTTTTGGCGACCCCTGAACTTTTACTGCGTAATTTATTATTCGTTTCTAAAGAACGGTAGCCAGAGATCAATTGAACGGGTTTATTCGTTCCCATCATCATTTGCAGTAAATAAATTTGATCAAACAGTTTTGGATCGATCGTTTTGACTTTGTCACAACGATAGTCACGGAAAAAATGATTTAAACGAGCAAGTTCAGATTTATTGTAACGACGACCATCAAAAAATTCTGTTTTCAAAAACTCGCCTGTATTAATGTTTTGAAAACGCAAAATACGAGGACGAGGCGTCGTCATTGCGGCAAATACATGACTTGGTAATAAACTGAGGCCCACTGTTGCAGCACCAATTCCCAGCCATTTTCTGCGGGTTTGATCAATAATATCCATAGGTGATAACTCAGACTCTAATAATTTAAATAAATATTCGATGAATTTCAGACAACCTATTGAGTCTAGCAAATCACACTCAGTTTTAATGTATAATTATGTAAAGATATGCATAATTTAAGTCAAATTTATTGCTATATTCGTCAAAAATAGAGTCATATCACTAAATTCTGCGTCTTAACCGTATTATTACGTTAAATCTGTTGTAATAGATTCCTGAACAGCACGACATCAATAATTTAGCTTAATGATAATCATAAATTGTACATCAACAATGGAATTATTCGGAATTAAACAGAATTAGTGAAAAAAGAGGCGTTTCCACCTCTATTTTTTCGTTAATTATCTAATTATTACAGCATGACTTTTTTCAATAATGGCAGATAGGTATCTACATTATCAATACCATTATCATATTGATAAATATCAGCACGGTATTGCGGTTGTTGGTCTTTATCAACCCAAGCTGTTTGGTAATAAAGATACACAGGAATTCTGTCTGGTATATTGACGTAACGTGTTGACCCTTCTTTCAATGCGCCATCAATACGTTTTTGTTCCCACCCTGCATCACCAAGTAAAATGCTGGCTAGCTCACTCGCTTTATTGACACGTACACAACCTGAACTTATCGCACGCGCATTACGGTTAAATAAGCTATGGTTTGGCGTATCATGCAAGTAAATGGCATCGGAACTTGGCATATTGAATTTATAGCGCCCTAATGAATTGGTTGGACCTGGCGCTTGTCTAATACGGTATGGGAAATTTGCTGGAGTGATGTTATCCCAATCGATTGAGTAAGGGTTAATTTCATAGGAATCTGTCCCCCAACCTGAATAAACAGTATACCCTTTACGGCTAAAATAACTTGGATCTTGTTTTCCTCTTGGTGCAATATCTTTACGCGCCATACTGGTTGGCACACTCCAAGGCGGGTTGATTACCACATTATTTAATGCGCTACTCATAATTGGCGTTTTGCGATCCGCACGGCCCACAATCACTTTAGAATCTAGGATAACTTCATCATTTAAATAGAAATCTAACGAATAGCCTGGAATATTCACCAAAATCCCAGTGCCACTACTTGCAGGAATAATACGCAAACGTTGAATATTCAACGCCATCAATCCTGCTTTTTGCGCAGGCTTCATATTCAGCCAAACCCGCGTGCCTTTACCAATCACACCATCGGCTTCTAAACCATACTGTAATTGAAATTTTTTAACGGCATCGACCAGTTCTTGATCATAAACTTTCGAAGCTGTTCTCGTTGGTTTTGCAGACTCTGTAACAGCAACTTCCGTCGGCTGTTCAGTTGCTTGCTCTGCAACTTGCGCTAACGTTTCAGGCGCTTCAGTTTCAACCACATCTTCTGTCATGCTATCGGCTAACAAACCTTCACGCTGTAAAATTTTACGTAATACAAGCACATCATCACTGGATTGCCCTGGTTTGAGTGTCTTCGTACTCGTTATTTCTAACTCATCTTCAGGTTGTGCCAGCAATTTAAGCATTTCTTTGCGCATCGGCTGATACATTGGATGGTTAGGTGCTTGAGCTTTAACCCACTCAGTTAGACGTTGAGAATCAACAGCATCTAACCAAGGTTTTATTTGTGCAGCTGTAGGCGCAATGATTTTGTAAGGTCGATTCGTATATAACCAATATTGCCCACTGGATTCAATAGAAGAGAGATATTGGAGATAACCAAGCATCGCATCTGATAGAATCACATCACGACCAAGCTCACTAAGCTGGTTATTTTCCAATAAGGATAACCATTGCGCAAACTGAGGTTGAACCCCAGAAAGTGAAAGTTCCGCTATTTGCTGTTGAAATTGACTAATCGCTGTTTCATCTTGCCATAAAAGTTTCATTTGCTTATCGGCATATAATTTAGCGAGTTGTGCTGCAAAAACGGGTTTCACATCAGCTGGAAGTGAAGCCACTATTTTTGCCATACTCTCTGTTGGTGTAACCGTTAAGATCTCTTTTACTTCAACAACTTGTGGCTGTGAAGCTTCGGTTACACTTTGCTGCGTATTTTCATCACTGGAAAATGCAGGAAACTGGAATGTCATTAACCCACATATTACTGAAACTTGCAGAGCTTTCACTCTTCTCTTTGCCATACATCCACCTTAAGTTACTACATGGATAAAAATAGTTTTTATTATAGTTGCAGCTTTATTGTATTTAATTTTAACCGTAATGTTATAGGAATAGACTAATTTTCTGTTTTTCAGATAGACATCGATAGGTCATCATTAAATGATAAAAAGAATTATTTTCATTTTTAACAGGCTAACCGACTACTTTACGCTTTAAACATAGATGAATTTTATTTTAATTAAAAGCTTTACTGAGAGCTTTCTTTAATAGCTAATTCCCATATAAAAAAAATGGTTTTTATTAGGAGAAAATATGTTTGAAAAACCTTGTTTTATTCAAATTAATTAAACAATAATTTTACCAAGTAGTGTACACTCAAGTTATTAAATCATAATCCCATATGATGGGACTTAAATTGACTGATACCATAATAAAAAAAACGCTCATTTCAATCTATTGACTTGAGCGTTTTTATAAAAGTTATAGGGTTATTTTACCTTCACTACCTTAAAATGTTTTCGCTAAGTAGGACTCAACATAAGTGGTAGGAGCCCAGTTACTTTGTTCATGTACAGGCAAAGCCATATCTAGGTTATTCTCATATTTTTCCCGACTGCTCGCCAATACTTGAAGTAATCTATCGACAACTAATTCGCTATGATTTTTCCATAGATCTTTATTATCTTTATAAAACTCTACGGATACACTATCGCTATCTGAGTATTCATGGTTACGATAATAGATAGTTACGACTCGCCCAGTATTTGAGGTCAATGTTGATTCTACAATGCCATTCGACCGTTTATCTTCAATGAGCTTGCCACCATCAAAACCTACCAAAATGACTTTATTTTCTCCTTGCGTAGCATAAATAACCACATGTCCCTCTCCATATCCATTTACAACATAAAGGTCGTCCCCTTCCATCCCATTTAACACATCATCGCCAGATAGTGAAATCAGGACATCATCACCGCTACCAGCAACCAATGTGCTTTCACCTTTACCACCATACAGCACATTATTTCCGCCATCGGCTGAAAACCGCTTAAATCCCCCATCACCCATAATAATGCGGCCATCACCGCTTTTATCATTAACAGTATCATCACCTTCCAAGGTATTTACTAGCCAATTTCCCTTAGAATTCGTAGAATCAAGGAATAAATATTCACTTCTAGGTGTCAGTGATATTGGTTTTTGGATACCTTCCAATATACCATGTAACTTTTCAACAGGGTTCCAAGTAGATAATTGCCCACTTTTATTTGTGTTCGATAGCTCTTTGGTTAATTCACCTATTAATGATTCTGAATTATATTCCATCAACTTTTGTAGTTTTGGTGTCAACTGTGGATAGATATGAATTTGAGGTGTATTCCTTTCTTCAGATTTGAATTTCACGATAACATATTTATCAAAATCAGAGCGATATCTACGATACACATTGCCATTATCATCTGCTTCCTCTTGTGTTTCACCACTAAAATTAACAAGGTGGATATGGTTATATCCTTCGGTATCATCAATGAAAACCACCCCCTCATAACTACCATCAATTAAATAATGATCGTTTCCTTTCCCTCCCATTAGAATGTCATTTCCCTGACTAGAAAGTAGAAAGTCATGCCCCTCTCCTCCGCTAAGACTATTTTCCCCTTCACCGCCTAAAAGAACATTATTTCCACCAAAAACCTTTATCGTATCATCACCTCGCCCGCCTAAAATAATACGCCCCATCATACTTCTGTCAGTAATAATATCATCGCCATCCTCACCAGCGATGACAGGTTCATTAGAAAGGTAACCTGCTGGTAAAGTAACAATATAATTATCATCAATGCGCTTGGTTACCTGCTCAATATTATCTATCGTACCGCCTTCTTGCTGTAATTTTAGCTTGAATATATTACTGTACTTATCTTGTATAATGACTGAATCACTCATACTTTCATCAAAATTCTCGAATCTTATGCTAAATTTCTCTTCATTTAACTTATCTTTGACTCTCAATATTTTTCCATCTAAAGTAAATGAATAAGCATTTTCGGTAGGTAATAACAACACGATTTTATCTTCTTGGCTATAACGGTCTTTTACCTCAGAAAAATCAAAAATAACTTCCCCATTTTTGTAAAGTGTTGGAATTATTTGGTAGACATCCTGACCTAAGCTAACTGTAATAAAAGCACCTTCACTAATCCCTTGTACTTGATTATTTTCATCAGTTCCTTGATATTGAAAATTTTTCGCTTTTCCAGCAGCGTAGAAATGCCCCCAAGAAGGGGATAATGGCTTGGTAACACCACGAATGGTTATCTCTTTTGATTGTTCATTAATATAAACATTATCATTTCTGGAATGGGATAATTGATCATTATCTTGAAGATAAGTAATACTGAACAAATCTTTTTTTATAGATTTATCCTCTTCATTTGAAAATGTTTTTAATTCACTATTAAACGTAAACCCATCACGAGTGGTTATATTATAACTATGTTGTAACTTTCTACCATCTGCCGTTGTAGAATAAGCATTTCTTAATTCGATAGTGACCTCACTTTTTACATTAGTAAATGTATGGCCTAATTTATTTTCAGGCTCTAATGATAACTTGATATACAAATGATTATTTTCTATATAAACAGCAGATATTTCATCTAAGGTATATTCGATATCTATAGAGCTAACTGACTGGCTATCTTCATTTATAGACACGAACACTTTTTTATGTTCATTTATCTTAAAGTACTCAGGTTTTATATAGGGAACATCTACAAAATTTTTATTTTTTCGATTGTACTTTGTACGTGTCCGATAAAAATATGGGGCATGTTCTGTCCAATCAAAACGTCGAATATAATAACTGTCATCACCATCCCCCCCATGAGCCTCACCTTCCACAAGTATCAATCGGTCATTACCGCCATACCCATATGCTTTATCTTTTCCAGCTCCTACATCAATAATATTTTGTTGTTCATCACCATGAACTTCATCATTAGACTTATTGAATAAAATAATATTTTCAATATTTTCAATGTTTGCAACATTAATAGCATCCCCTGTTTTATCATTTTGATAACTCACACGACACTCATTTAAATTAACATGGACGCTATAACCGAAAATCGGCTCACTCATCATTAGAGTGTCTTGACCTAAAAGACCATCTAAATATTTAGTCGGTTCATTTCCACCCGATTTCAATGAGTTAATGTCACTATCATTCAAATAAAAATAATCTGTCTTATTTCCTCCTACAAGATATTTTTCTCCTGTAGAGATTTGAAATGCGTTCATTTTATTTTTCTTACCAATAACGACATCATCGCCAGTAGCAGTATCAATACTCATACCTTTTGAAAAAATATTATTTAAACTCAAAGTAATCTCATCAATATTTCCCCCCTCAATAGTCATACCATTAGGCGCATCATCAGAAACCTGCGTTATGCTTTCTTTAAAATGGCTGTATCCCCCTTTTGTAATATATAGATTAATTTGCTTTTGAGCTGATAGTTTAAATTGCTGCTCAAAAGGAATTTGATAATAGTGCTGTTCAATTCCATGCTTAGCATTATATCTATCTAATAATGGGTTATTGTAGTCCACATTAAAAGAGTAACGCTCACTTGTCGGAACTGAGCCAACTTGTTTTAGGCCTTTCACTTCACTCAATTGCTTGACATATTTACGGGATGCGGCTTCATAAGGTCTTTTCGCCCGAGTATGGCCATTTGGCTGTAAATGATAATTCCTTTGTAATATATCCGCTTCTCTCCAACTATAAGTAGGAGCTCCCCGCTTAAGGTATTTTATTTCTGAAAATCCGTGTCCAAGATGAACATCAGCAAAAGGCCCTCCAAAATAGTTATTATCTTCATCAACTAAATAAAATCTTTCTTCATTCTCAATAATAGGTTTTTCCATTACTTTTAAGTGATGACTAAAACCTAAATCCTCAAAAAGCTGTTCAAATGTATTTAAAGACTCTAGCCACTCATTATGCATGAATAAGGCGATATAGTTTTTATTCATTATTTCTTGTTGAGTTCGAATCGTCGGGGGTAAACCAAATGCGCCTCTGATCCCCTCTTCTAATTCACGATCCCAACTAATATCTATTTGTTCTTTAATATTTTCAACTGCCCTTATCCCATTATAGATCCATCCGCCAATCATTAAAATTGCACCTATAACTAAACCAGCTACGGGGATTGTTGAAGAAGCTGCTAAAATACTAATAATAACAATGCCATTGACAATAAAACTAGCAATAGAAAGCGAGGCATTAACGATTAAGTCTTCTCGCTGTTTTGGATCAGAGACACTTTCTAATTTCGATAAGTTATCGTAGGCTTGGTAGGCATCAAATCCCATCCCAACTAAATTAAATACAATAAGTACTCCCATCGCCAAACGAGATCTTACCAGCGAAGAACTGTTTCCAGCCATTTTCAATAAAACCGGTTGAACAATCATGTCACCATAATTGGCTAATGCCGAACCGCATGTGATGTATAACTGTTTTTTTAGCTCATCATATTCATCTTCTGTAATATCAGGGTTATTTAGCCTATCAATAATGCTATAAATGCTCACTAAAGTCTGCCCAATACCTACCCCGCCCATAACCTGACCAAGTCGATTACCGAATTTTTGAAAAGGAGGTAATTTCACGCCATATCCTCTTAATTTTTCAATATGTTTTGGCGTAAACTTTATTCCATTAGCGTCTTTAAATTTTGCTAGATATTTTAATTGTTTTTTTAATATTGCAGTATCGCGAAAGTCTGCATCATACTCTACAATATCTGCTATATCGGTATCATTTAATTGCAGACTCAGTGCTTTTAGAAAGGCGAGATCTGAGTCGCTACCGCTCAATAAAGTTAATTCAGCTGCAAGGCTTTGCGCATTAAAACGAATTTTATTTGACCAACCTTCACTTCTAGTTTCTTCAACTGTTATCGCTTTTCCATCAATTGTAGTCCCTAATTTCTGCAATTTAGCTAGCGATATGTCTTCACCTTTAATATTAATCCAACTATTTTTAGGTTCATTAAAATCTGTATGATTAATAATATCGTTTCGTTGCTGACTATAGAGGCTCATACGTTCTTTAAGATCAGTAGAGAGAGGGTCAATAAATACGATCGTTCCTCTTGGCTCACCATTACTGTCAACTATAAAGCCAGCATGCTTTGCCCGTGATACCCATTTCCCATTTTCAATAGAAATTTCCTCATTTAAATAGCTCGTTAATACTTTTCTAAAATCACTCTTGGCTTGCCTTTTATTTTGTTTTTTAACTTGAATTTGAATACCGTTCGGATCAAATAAGCTATATTGATAAATACCATCTTGAAGTTTATATGTTACTGTATAGGTGGTTGACTCTCCTTTTAATAAATATATTGCGCCCTTATGCAGCTCTACATCAGATAGCTCAGTCGTTAAAATATTGGATAGATGTAGGTCTTCCACCAAAATACCCGTATCGCTCAATCCTCTATCAATATGGTAGTAGCACCTCTTCACTATTGCTTAATAAGCCTTCGTGTTGCTGCTGCTCTAAATATGCTTTTCTTTTCATCAAAATTCGAGCTGAATCAATATCGCCTAATAATGATTCCAAACCATAGGTAAGCCCTAACTTTTTGTCTAGATTTTCTGAATAGCCATGTTGTCTAATCATTCCATGGTTAATTAAATTAACTTCACTTCCATTGGAGTTATTTTTCGTATTATTTATTAACTGATTAAATTGCTGCTGCCTCTGCCTATTATTTTCTTGATATAATGATAAGGCTTTGTCCAATAACAGCCCTTTTAAAGGAGCGTCTTCTGAGTCAAAATTATAAGGATTCAGTTGACTAAAATTTTTTAAATCAAGGCTTAGTAACATGAAGGCATTGCGGTCAGTCGATAACGCGAGCACTTTTCCTTTATCGAATCCATTAATAGCAGGGAATAATACCCTCAATTGTTCAATAGAATCTTCGCTTAATTTATTAATGTACGATAGGTCATTTTGAATAGAGACTAATATTCTATTAATATTACCTGCTTGCTCTTGTAGTGAACCTAATAGCTTCGATTTAAATAGACTATTCCACTGAGTTAAATCTTCGTTTTTTACTTGATTTAAATATTCGTTTACTTTAGGGCTAACTAAAGGATCATAAATTGCAATTTTTAATTTTTTAATATCAAGCTGACCATTAGAATCCGTAAAGTAATTAGCTAAATAAGGATGATCTGTAATATTTATATCTTTGATTACAGTATTTTCAAGTGCTATATTCTCAAGCAATGTGCTCAAATATTCATGATTATTATTGGCTGTAAGCGTTGGCTGCATATGGTTTGTGGCTACTGGCTGAGATATCGGTTTAGATACAGGTTGGAATGTTAATTTCGAGATTACTTGCGAGTCAAAACCAAACTCTTTAAGCTTCGTTGATAAGTCATTAGTAAACTGCTTGTGATCTCCAGCCGTAGTAACCATTGTTGTATCAATCCCTTGGAATAAAATTTGCTTAGGATTAATAAACGGGTATTCGTCTCGTATATTTGCTAATAAAGAATGTAAGTTTTTATTTGTTTTGATAACCGTATCAGAGTCACCAATCAAAACCCATCTAACAGGTTTTTCTTTGCTCTGTAAATTAGAAACCGAACCATATTCTAAATTCCATTGCTTCATGTCCCATTGTTCTAGGTTAGGGTCTGCCTGAATAATCATGACGTTATCAGGTTCTGACCTTGCTAACCTCTGTGCCATATCTAGCCCTTTAGATTCTCCAGTCAAGCGTATTACGACAGTAATGAATGAACCATCCTGCCCCCGATTTCTTAAAGGGTTATTTTTTATATAGTCCGCATCAACCATTTCCCATATTGGTGTATCTAGCTTACGCAATTTATTAGAAAAATAGGCATGAAAGTCATCAGGCAGCTCCCCTTTATGTTTTGCCACCTCATCGATAAATTGTTTATAACCTTCTGGATTGTAAGCTACTTTTCTTAGCAAATTAAAGTCTATATTATATGAGTCACCGTCCCTAAAACTAGCAAATGAATCTATCCCAGGAATCATACCTAATCCCTCAAACATAAAATGATTTTCATTGTCTATTAACTGTTTAAAATCTATTTCACCGCGACGTAGCTCATCAATAAAATAGACGGCTCCTAGTTTATTATTAATGTTAATTTCCAATATTTTCGGATCAAATTGATAGGTTTGCTTGAAGTGTTTAGTGGTTATTGAATCTAATACCGTGTCATCAGGCACGATCAACTTATTACCCATATAAATAACACTTACTTTTCGATTATAGGCAATAATAGGCATCTTCATGCCTTTTTCAGCGAGGGCTCCAGTGACACCAAATGCAAAGTTTTCACTAACTCCTCCTCGGCCTAAATTGCAACCAATTAACACTAATTTATCTGGACTTTGACTATTTAATATTTTTTTACGTAAATAACTCATTCCTTCCGCAAATTGTTCAGGTGTATTCTTTCCATATAAAGTTGGCTTACCGCCACCGATATAACCACCGTGACCAACAGTTATCCATCTGACCCTATCTAAATTAAGTCGGTTAATTTCACCATGAATTATTTTATATTGACGAGACTTTATGTCATATTGAATAATCATTGAGTTATCTGGGTGTTTAGAGAAAGCATGCGCAGTCGCTTTACTTGATATCTCATCCCCTTCAATTTGAACTATGACATTATAACTATACTCAGTGGGCTTTCTTGCTCTGTCAGGATCAGCATCTTTAGCACGTTCTGCTTGGTATATTTCATGTGGGTCAAGCCAGGAGTCAATTTTTTCAGTACTCGCTGATTGTTCTCCAGCTAAGGTAAGCAATCGATCCTCTTTCATATGATTAATATGTGTGTCAAAGAAATCTGTATCTAATTTAGCTATCACCTTGTTATTATCAATATACTGTTCAATTTTTTTATCTTCATTAATATTAAACCTGTGGTTAACTTGATATACTTTATATTCATTTTTAGAAATGAATATATCCCCCTCTATTGTCTTTAATAAATCTTTGCTAGATTTCAACTTATCGAACAAATCAGTAAATTCCATAACATCTGAAAAAATAGTAATTATCTTACCATTAACTGTAACTTGAGTTTCTACTATATTTTTTTGTTCATTATAGCCTGTATAAATTAGCTTTATACTTAATTCATTATCTTCAATTATTTCTTTTCTTTCTATTAATAATTTTATTTCTAGGTCCCTTAGTCTTTTAGCTTCTATTCCTTTAAATTTTCCTCTATCACTTTGAGTTGCAGAATTTCCAACTATAGAAATATAAACTTTATGCTCACCATTCTCAAATGAACTAAAATTATAATTCTCTTTATTCATAGAGATAAAGTGCTCTATAAAATCAACAAATACTTGATGTTCATCGGCCATATAAGTGCCCGCATTAGGATCAAAGAATCTATATTTCCAATTTTTATTTTCATCATCATAATTAACACTGATCGCCATTGAGTGTTGCTCTGATGAAAAATGGCATAAAAAGGGCTCTTTACTATTACGAGTATGCTCCATCAAACTAGAACTTAATTCACTTAACTTAATTTCATATAAACCTTGATTCCCATAATTGCTTATATTTTGCCTTGAGTTTGCAATTCCTCTTTTTCTATTATAACTTTCCAACTCTAAATAAAGATCTCTTTGAACATCTGTGATTATTACATCCACAAAAAAGGTTATATCTGAGTGGCTATAATTTTCATTAATTGTTTTCAATTTAGATTTAAATTTATTTTTTAACTTTATGAATAGTGGTTCTGATACAACTGCCTTTCCATCATTTGTTTCAAAAAATGATGGCTCTGCATGTAACGCCTCCCAATATTTTTTAGTTTTAATTTTAATTCCATTGTTTAAGTAATCATAATAATCACTATTTTCTATATTTTTATTCAATGCTAAAAGATGGTTATATTCAAAAATTTCTTCTACATATTCAATGAAGTTTCTTTTTTTTGTAACAAGGTCAACACCTAATAAATTTTCGACATAATCGCTATATAACATACCTTTTTCATTAAAATTTTGGGTCGTTATGACATCTAGCATGTAATAATCTAATATCTCTTTCGCGTGTATTTTTAGTGCATCTTGTTTTATTTTACTCAAGTGTACTGATTTGCCTTCATCATTAGTTAACACATAATTTAAGTGATTCAACATTCTCAGGAATTTTTCACCATTACCTTCTGCAGCATATGTTAAAAATGAACTTGAAAAACCATAACAATATCCAGGCAATTTAGATAAATCCAAACCATATTCATTAAATACAGTCGAATAGATGCCCCTATTTTCATCACTTGTAAAATATTCAATAAATTGAGTTTGTGAAAAATCAACACCATCTACAATATTACCCATTATTAAAAATCTCCATATAATTTAAAATGAACAAAGATGTTTAAATAAAACAATTAGCAAAACAATATTACAATTAAAAATCATATTAGTTAAATAATTTAACATTAAAAACAATATTATAGGATAGAGTTCAATATTTATATTTAATATAAATACATTACCAATTTGAAATAAACACTACTTATTGAAGTATTTTTTAGTCAACTATATAGGTAATAGATTCAATTGAGTTTTATGTATCAAATTAATAATAATTAATTTTATATGGTAGGATTCGTCTTGTATTTATGACCTAAATTAGATATAGGTCTATGTCCAGATATCAAACTCCAGGGTTTATTGATTTTATTCATACTACTTCGAAACTATCCAAGTAATTACCAATAAATTTAGCACTTTGGTATATTATTAAAAAGATTAGATAACTTGGTACTTGTGATTTAATTCAACAGGGAAAAGGAGTTGTAAATAATCAAGAATAGCTTTCATCAAATGTAATAGGCCGATATTTAAAAATAAATATCGGCCTTCATTTTATTCAGGTAACTAATTACTGTAATGCTGGTGTTACTGTATTAGGAGTCTCTTGCCCAAACCCTTTTAGACCAACAACATGTACGTGCTCATTATTACCAATCACTTTACGAACCAATTTATAGGTTGTCCCTTTTTCTGGACTAATATTCTCCGGCGCTGCAATAATCAATTGCATCTCTAGCCTATCACACAGCTCAAATAGCGTTGCTATTGACTTAGCATCTAAGCGTGCAGCCTCATCTAAGAATAATAAACGGCAAGGAATAATATCTTTAGCTCGTAAACGGCGTGACTCTTCTTCCCAACTTTGTACTACCATCACAAGAATTGACATCCCTGTTCCGATAGCTTCACCTGTTGATAACGCACCACTTTCTGCTTTTAACCAACCATCTGAGCCACGATTAACCTCTACATCTAACTCTAAATAGTTACGATAATCTAACAGCTCTTCCCCGATAGTTTGTGGTAAACGCTGCCCAACATCCACTTGTGGATTCAGACGCTGATACAGTTTTGCCATAGCTTCAGAGAACGTTAAACGTTGGCTAGTAAATAAGTCTTGGTGCATCTCACTTTCTTCCGATAGCACGCTCAATAACAGTGCATGGCTTTCGCGAATATTGACGTTTAGACGTACCCCTTTAACCTGACCAAATGCCACAGCCTGTAACCCTTGGTTAAGCATACGGATGCGGTTTTGCTCACGTTGAATTGTTTTACGGATAATATTCGCCACACTTTTCGAACTAATGGCCAGTTTTTGCTCACGTGCTGTTAATTCTTCCGTTAAACGTGCAAGCTCAATTTCCATTTGTTCAATCGCATCAATCGGGTCATCAGTGCGAATGATATCTTGGCGAATACGCTCACGTAGGTGCTGATAAACGGCAATAAAGAACTGAATTTTACGCTCTGGATGTTTTGGGTCTTCCGATAGACGTAAAACATCACGCAAATGCTCGTTATCTGACACAGCTAGACGTAGGGCCCCTAGCGCCTTATCCGACATTGAACGCAGGCTGTCACCATCGGTATATGCAAGTTCACGACGGTGTAAGCGGCGTTCAACACCGTTATCTTTCACCAAACGCATTACTGCACACCAACCCGCTTTCGCCGAAACGACTTGCTCACGCAGCTGGTAATAATCTTTTTCGAGTTTGCGTAGACGTTTTTGTAAGTTATCCATTTCAGCTTCACATAGTGTTAGCTGCTTTTCTAACTGATTAATACGACTACGATTTTCCATTACTCGTTGATGTAATTCATCACGACGAATCCGAGCCCGTTCTTGCGCATCTGGGTCGGCTTTAACACCGATTTCCTGCATTTCAGCTTCTAGCTCTTTCAGCATTTCTTGCTTCGTTTCAAAAGAGCTACGTAATGAAGCAAAAACTTGGTGATATTGAGCAGATTGAGCTTGGTGCTGACGTAATTGCTCACGAGCACGTGTACGTTCTGTTTCCGCTTGTTCTAAACGTTGGCGTAATTTTTCGTTTAAGTCGGCATTTTCATTGACCATACCTGTCGAGTCACTGTAACTAAAGTGAGCACGGCGCTGGACAACTTCAACCACAGCAAAGGCTTGCTGTTTCGCATTTTGCTGTGTGTGTTTTGCAGTATCATAATCTTTACGCAATTGGTCGTGCTGCTCAGGATCGCTGAGCAATACTGTCACAATCGGCTCTAATTTTTCTAACGCATGTCCATGTTTATTCAGGAAATGTGCCGCTTCTTCTGCTTCAATCAGCTCTTCGCTAATTTCTTCCGCTCTATCCGCCAAGGTTTCATCGAGCAGTAACCCCATTTGAGGTAAGAGACGATTCAAAGAAGCTAAGCTTTCTTTACCTTGAGTAAACTGCTGGCGTTGCTGCGAAGTTTGTTCTTCATATTGGCTTAATGCACGTTCAAGTTCAGTACGCTTTTGATTTAATGTCCGAATTTCAGCTTCAGGATCACTTTCAAACGCCACGGAAATATGTTGGCCAATGAAGCGACTAAATGCTTGGTGTGCACGCTGAATTTTTTGCACATCAAAAGAGAGTGTCGCATAACGCTCTGCGAGTTCATCACGTTCTGCTGTGAGCGACTCTAAATGACTTTCACGCGCTGCACGGCCAAACAGTGGCAATTCAGGGTAGCGCGAATAACGCCATTGGCGCTCAGATGAACGTACTAAAACGGCATTTTCAAACTCTTGAGCATCAAAAACGCTATCATCGAAAGAAGATGGGTCTCCCTCAATGAAATACACATCATCTGGGCAATCTTGTAGTGAATCCAGCTGGCTACGAACCACATCAAGGTCTTGTACCACGATACCGTGGCGAGCTGGGCCGTATAGCGCTGAAAAATAAGCGGCATCTTCAATGGTAATATCATCATAGATTTCAGACAGTAAAACACCATTGAAACGCTCTGCCAGCACTAACATGCGGCTGTCTTCTGCCCCACTTGGCTGGCTTAAACGCTCAATTTGTTTTTCAAGATCGCGGCGCTGGGCTGCAACTTCATCACGTTCAACAGTAATTTCGCGCTCTTGTTCGAGCAATTGCTGCATAAACTCAGTAACAGCGGTACTTGAATCGAATGCCTCACTCGATTGTTCGTTCAGTTGCGTTAACGCTTCTTGAGCAACAATCCACGCAGGAGCCTTCGCTGAAAGCTGAGCAATACGCTGACGAATTTGTTCAAGCTCTTGGCGCATTTGCATGCGTCGTTCACCACTTTCATTTACACCAACACTTAATTCTTCTTGCTGAGCTTCAAGCTCTGCCATTAAGGCATCGAGCTCATCGGGCTCATAGCTCTGTCCTTGGCGTTTACAAAACTCAGCGAGTAACCTTTCTGCATTTTGCTGGCTACTTAAACGCTGTTGTAATTCAGAGAGTTGCATACGTAAAGGTTGAACACGCTCAGCTAAATGTTGCTGGGATGACCAATCACGCAATAATGCACGCGCTTGTTGATAAGCATCACTGCGACTCACCTCACCCACCATGTTCTTAACGAGTTGATAGGCTTGCTCAAATTGGCTGTGTGCAGCATCTGCTACACTCATTTTTTGTTCAAGTGCCAATAAGGCTTCGGTTGCTTGCTGTTCCCGGGCCTCAAACGTGTCTAACCATTCATCTGCATTATCGATGGTTAATTCAGGTAATTGACACAGCTCACGTGCACGATTCAGCGCATGCAGTGCTTGTTGATATTGAATGGCGCGCGTTTGCTGTACATCAAGCGCTTGCTGGTAATCGGCGAGCTGATTTTTTAATTCATCAACCTCAACTTCCGCCGCTTCAGCACGTGCTTCAAATTCCTCTTGTGATTCTGTCGCTTGTGCAACAACTTCACTTTGTTCTTCAAGGCGATATGTCAGTTCTTCGATATCAGCTTGATAACGGTCGATTTTCTCTTGCTGGCGAAGGGCTGCTTGCACTAAGTTTAAGTGATCACTTGCTGCTTGGTAGTCCGCCTCTAACTCTGTTGACGAGCCATTTTGCTCATTTAATTCACGCGCCATTTCAACACTGCGAACTTGTTCAACACGGAGTTGTTTACGGCTAGCGTAGAGTTCATTACGTGCTGCCAATGCCGCATCAAGGTGAATGCGTCGTTCATTTGAGTGGCGCATGTAATCCGCAGAAACATAGTCTGTGGCTTGGCTAATCAGATGTTTGAATAGATCACGGTCTGATTGAGTAACGCGGATAGCTTCAAGGGTTAAACGGTTTTCCCGTAGTGCAGCCTCCATGTCTTGGAACGCTTTACGGACTCCGCTGTTTTCTGGTAATAAATAGTCACGTAATGAACGCGTGATTGCACTTGAAATCCCGCCATACAGCGAGGCTTCAATAAGACGGTAGTATTTACTACGATCCCCTGCTGAACGCAGGCGTTTAGGCAATACGCCTAATTCAAACAGAATCGAGTGGTAATCAGTTATCGAGTTGAATTGCTTGAATAAAATGCCATCTTGCTCTTCAAGTCTTTCTTTTAACTCATTTAATGGAATAACCTTGGCCTGACGCCCATCAATCACATCCGTTAAAATTTCGGTCGGTACAGTGGCAAGTGGCACACCTTGCACCATA
Source organism: Providencia sp. PROV129 (assembly GCF_028482245.1). Taxonomy (NCBI): domain Bacteria; kingdom Pseudomonadati; phylum Pseudomonadota; class Gammaproteobacteria; order Enterobacterales; family Morganellaceae; genus Providencia; species Providencia sp. PROV129. The sequence continues at coordinate 11,457 of NZ_JAMPQD010000003.1, read as the reverse complement.
AATGGCTTAATATCGACTTTTTTATCACGCCCAGCGACTTGTTGTAAGCGCACCCCGACCATGACACGCTGGTGTTTTGAGTTCAGCACATCCAAGATGGCATAACAGACACCCGGACGTAATTTACCGTGTAAGCCTTTATCACGGGAACCCGATGTCGCACCCGCCTCTGTGGTATTACGAAAATGCAGCAAGGTTAAATCAGGGATCATAGCAGTAATAAACGCCGCCATGGTCGTCGATTTACCTGCACCATTCCCCCCTGAGAGTGTAGTCACCAGCTCATCAAGGTCAAAAGTACGAGCAAAAAAACCGTTCCAGTTCACCAGCGTCAGTGAGCGAAATTTTCCGCGTTCAATCATTATTCTTCATCCTCATCACTTTCTGCTGGGTCTTGGCTATCTTCGACTTCGTCGTCATCACTGTCTTTGAGTGATAATTCACCATCGAGGGAAATAGCTTCACCATCACGGATCATACGTAATTGGGCATCTTGCGGATTATCACCACTGCGCACATCAGCACCAAAACGGAAAACCGATTCGCTAATAATGAATTTACTCGAATCATTTTGCAAAAAATGCACCATGCCTAAACGGCGTAAACGGTTTAGTGAGGTTCTTAGTTTTTCCTGCAATTTTTGTTTATCAAGGTCAGACCCTGTCGAGCGCTGATTAACAAATTTCAATAATTTGCTTTCATCTGCCAGCGATAGCAGCTCCTCAAATAACTCTTGTGAGGTAAAAATACCTTGGTTACTTAAGCGCTCTGGACTCAAATAGAGGTAACAAAGGATTTTCCCAACCATCATATCCAACTCAGACAATACGGAGCGTGGGATTAATGTGGTTGAGCGAGGACGCAGATAGAAAAAACCTTCTGGCGCACGGATTAACTCAACGTTATAACGTGCGTAAAATTGCTCTAACGCTTCCTGAAAATCCATCAAAAATGCGTGGTTATCAAGGTCATCAATGCTAATGTGACGACCTGAACGCAATTGGCTGTCTAGCTCTGGAAAAATAGGGTTAGCTAATGCTTGAGCCAGCTTAACTGGCATAAATTGTTCAATATTTGTCGATGACATGTGCCTGTACCTTGGCTCCGTGATCATTAATAGCTTGCCATTCTGCCGGTAATCCCGCCAAATCAGCCTCTGCGATACCTAATCTTACAGCTTGATCAATAATAATTCGCGCCACATCAAAATGACGTTTTTGCGGATACTGCTGCAAGTAATCATGTAATACACGACCAACATCTAATGGACGCTGCTCTGTTTTATAGAACGCGAGTTCTGCTTCCATTAGTTCTGCAAGCCTATCATTTAATTCGCTAAATTCTTCAAATTCCAGTTCTGATGGTAACTCACCTGTGACTTCTTCATCATGCAAGGCAAGTTCTTCGTCTCGCATGTCGAATAATCGGTCAGCATTGGTGTAAGTGAGTGCCCAAGGGCTGTCGAGATAATGTTGAACGGATTGACGTAACCGCTGAGAAAATATGCGATTTTTATCCATATCAATCGCAGTACGGATAAATTTATGAACATGACGATCATAGCCAATCCAAAGATCAATGGATTGTTGCCCCCAGCTCACAATACGGTCTAATTTATTTTGCAAATCAAAAACTAACCTATCAACCATATCTGAAAATATAGGCGCATTCATGTTCGCTTCTTGAATACGTAGCAAGTTAGCTTGTAGTTTATCCCCTGCGGCCTCTAACGTATCTTGCAATTCTCTCAGAGTTCCTGAGGTTTCTGACAATAATTGTTCGCAGTTGGCAATCGCCGCTTGCCAGTCTTGGTTTAGCAGTGCTGCAATATCTTCTTTTACGGAATTTTGTTGCTCATCCATTATTCGCTGGGATAAATCAATGCTATCAAAGATTTCAGCTACAGAATATTTTAGCGGAGCAAAAACATAACGATGCCAATAAAACTCATCACCGCCCTCTTCGGCAGCTTCTGCCGCACGTTGCAACTCCCCTGCAACGATAGAAAGCTGCATCGAAAGCCGTAACGTTGAAAATTCACGTTGGCGAATATAGTAATCACTAATACCAATGCCTAATGGTGTCAAACGATAAATTGCATTACCTTCGACAATATCACTTGCAAAGCGGTTAAATATTTTCTGGCGTACCATATCATTGATGGCATTATTTGCGCGTACCGCCAGTGATTCTGTCGTTTGTTCAAACCCTTTGCAAACCTCACGGAAGGCATCGACCAATTCCACTTCGCTCATCTCACCATTCACCCGCTCACTATTCAGTACAGCAACGGCAAGTAAAAATGCTAAACGTTCAGCGGGAAGTGAAATTGCAAAATCATTTTTTCGTGCCCAAGACACGAGCTCAGGGACGGTCTGGGAAAAATCACTCATAAATCGTCCTTTTGTATTTGTTTGCGTGCCATGACATGAATGTAGCGCCCCATGCTGATATACGGTTCCTCACGGCAATATTGTTGTTCAAGCGCCAACAACGCAGGAAAATCTTTTTGCTGTAACTGCCGACTTTGCAAATAATCATGGAAAACCCGGACACCGCTTTTCCCTAAGATATCCATCTTACACTCTGCTAACCACTCATCAACTTGCTGAGGAAATAGCGGTTTTTGCGGTGACAACGAACGTTTACGCCGACGTTGGATATGCGGTGTTGCAAGATGAAAATTACCTAAAATTGCATTACGCATAACCAAGCCATTTGCATTATAGAACATGACAGAAAATACGCCTTCTGGTCTGATTATATCTGCCAGCTGTTCAATTGCATATTTTTGATCGCTAATCCATTCAAGAACCGCGTGAAAAAGAACAAGGTCAACTGGTTCATCAACATATTGTGCAATATCTTGTACTGCACAATGGACAAACTGCATGTTACCAATAATTCCCTCTTCTTTGGCTAACTCACGAGCACGTTCCAGCATCTCTTCGGATAAATCGCAAAGTATAATTTGATGACCTAATGCCGCTAATTTGCGCGAAAAATGGCCTTCTCCGCCACCTGCATCAAGGATCCGTAGCGTTTTTCCCTTAAACTGGGTCTCTAATAGTTGAGTTAAGTCTTGCCAAACCACCGCTTCACGTATTTTGCCTTTGGTCGTTCCGTAGATATTTTTTGCAAATTTATCGACAATATCATCAAAGTTGCGGTCTGCCATGTGCTATCCAGTTGCCTATCATTCGTCATTTACAGCATATTTATGGGTCAATTTGTCGCAAAAACATTCAAAATTAGCCAATTTCATCCATATTTTGATGAAAATTTATCTAATCATGAATATTATCACTGAGTATTGTGCTTATCACACAAGATGTTGGCGACAATTGAAACGTAAATTATAACAGATAATAGCTATATTTTTGCATAGTAGTTTTTTTTGCTCAGCGAATTTCATTTTGGCATTATTAACGCTAATTTTCGTTGTCTTATGTAGCAAATTTGCCAGACTCATACCGAGTATTGGCAGTGGTTAGTCCCCTAAATATAGGCTTGATTATGTTATTTTTCTTAAAGAAGTACATTGGCTCACTTTTGATGCCATTGCCACTATTGCTCATCATTGGGGCTATCGGGCTGCTTTTACTGTGGTTTACTCGCTGGCAAAAATGGGGGAAAAGCTTAACAACCGCGAGCTTAGTGTTAATAGCGCTACTTGGTTTACAACCCGTTTCAGATAGCTTGCTCGCCCCTATTGAGGGTAAATACAATAAACGCTATGAATTAATCACAGAAAACCCACCAAATGATATCAAGTACATCGTAGTCTTAGGCGGTGGTTTTACCTATAACCCTGATTGGAGCCCAAGCGCTAATTTATTAAATAACAGCCTGCCAAGGGTCACCGAAGGCGTGCGTTTATATCTTAAACACCCTGGGAGCAAACTGATATTCACAGGCGGAAAAGCCAACAGCACGATGAGCAGTGCCGAAGTTGCAGCTAACGTAGCACAGTCATTGGGTGTTCCTGAGTCAGATACAATCCCACTCACTGATCCCAAAGATACACAAGAAGAGGCTTACGAGGTTGAGAAAATCATTGGTAAAGCGCCATTTTTACTTGTGACATCCGCTAACCATCTGCCAAGGGCTATTACAATGTTCACCGATAGAGGTATGCAGCCTTATCCAGCCCCTGCAAATCAATTAGCCATTAGCAGTGGTATTAATCCATGGGAAAAATATATTCCTTCATCCTATTACTTCAGCCATAGCGAGCGAGCTTGGTACGAGTTTATTGGCACGATTTGGTGGCATATAAAGCCTGACAATACTCAAGCCTTGGAAGAATCACTCAGCACACCTGAGTTAGTTGTTTCCGAATAAAAAACAAAAAGGCGTAACTCATTAAGGTTACGCCTTTTTTATCGCATCATACCATTGGTAAAAGCGAATAAATACCTATGATAAGAATTGTTTTCTCACCAACTCTAGGTCTTCTGGTGTATCAACACCTGCCCCCGGTGTCACTTTTGCAACGTCCACATGAATTTTTTCGCCATACCAAAGCACTCTAAGTTGCTCAAGCATTTCGATTTTCTCTAACGGGCTCGCTTCCCAATGAATATAACGGCGAATAAAGCCTGCACGATAAGCATAGATACCAATATGGCGTAAGAAAAAATCACCTATCGAATCATGGTTTTCCGCAAAATTGTCTCTATCCCAAGGGATCGTTGCACGGGAAAAGTACAATGCATACCCTTCATGATCTGTCACCACTTTCACTGCATTTGGATTGAAAGCTTCATGTGCATCATGAATTGGTACAGCTAGAGTGCCCATATTCGCTTTACTGCCTTGAAGGTTATGAGCAACTTGGCTAATAATTTCAGGCGGAATTAACGGCTCATCACCCTGTACATTCACAATGATTTCATCATCAGAGAAGCCATATGTATCAATAACTTCAGCTAATCTTTCTGTACCTGATTGGTGATCAGGGTTAGTCATACACGCTTCGCCACCCGCAGCAATGACCGCATTCGCCACATCTTGGTGGTCTGTTGCGACAATCACTCGGTCTGCACCTGATTTAATGGCTTGCTCCATCACTCGAACAACCATCGGTTTACCATGGATATCAGCCAGCGGCTTGCCAGGTAAACGGGTTGATGCATAACGCGCAGGAATAATAACCGTAAACATGGCGATTATTGTCCTTCATCTAATGAGACTTGGCGCGCTTCGTTTTCGAGTAAAACGGGGATGCCATCTCGAATGGGATAGGCCAGATGATCAAACTTACAGATAAGTTCGAGGTGTTCTTTGTTGTAACTTAATTTGCCATGGCAAACAGGGCAGGCAATGATTTCAAGTAAACGGTGATCCATGTTTTCTCCCGAATGGATTTGACTCACTTAGAGTCAGGATATCACATGCAGATATCACCGTTAACTTTAATCTTTCTGATTAAGATCGCCTGCGAAGATGAGAGGATGAAAGCAGGAGAAATTGTGCTGTTTTTATTTAGTAAGCAATAACGTCAGCAGCCGTTATGCCATCGGAACTACGAGTTAAGGAAAACTCAACGTTTTGACCTTCAAACAATGATTTAATTTTTTTATTAGCAATTGATTTTGTTGTCACAAATACATCATCTCCACCATTAAAAGGTGAAATAAAACCGTAACCTTCTTTTGCGTCAAACCATTTAACTCGACCCATATGTAATTGAAAATTCATATTAAAACTCCTTTTGTTCTAAGAACAATACCTTTTTATTTTTGTATCATTACTCTTTCTTGCTTCCCATTTATATATTGCCGATCTATTAATACATTAAAGAGTAATTAAACTTTTACCAATTCATGCACTAAATTATTGTGCATCTTTTATAACGCCCGTAAATGTAGATTTCAGGCACCACGCATCTACTGTGAAGTTAACAGTCTATTTTGACATTATGATGACAAAACTAAGTAACAACGATTTAACAGCGTTGATGTGCGAGGATATGAAGACTAACTAAAGAACGGAGCGTGAAATTAAGCTAGTATAAAATCCAATTATTACTGTATTGTATCTAGATACATAATAATTAGACCTATATCACAGTGGCGATATTATTATCATAGTGAAGTGTTAGTGGCAAGCATTTTTGTTATTTGTGATAAGTTTTTTTATTTCACTTAGGATTTTTTTCTCACCATTGGATGATAATTGCGCCTTTACAGGTAAAAACCACCAATTTGGCTGTGCAAATGAGCGGCATTTAATGGCATCTTTTTCAGTCATCAGTAAGCTTTGGGTAGGTTTAACAAGAGCAGCAAGTTGTTTTTGCTCATAATCTTGGTGGTCAGCAAAAGCGTGGGTATTCATCAACGTAAGCCCTTTATGCTCTAAAGAGGCAAAAAAACGAGGCGGATGCCCAATTCCAGCCATTGCAACTACTGATTGAAGCTGGTTAACAGGCTGATTTTCTGAAGTCACAATATTAACCGCAGTGTCACCTTCTAGGGTCATCAATACTTCACGCCCCTCTGGCTGCCCACCATTGACAATTAATGCATTCACACTATTTAAACGCCCCGCTCGTTCTCTCATGGGCCCAGCAGGTAGCCACCACCCATTACCGAAACGACGCTGACCATCAATCACAACGATTTCATAATCACGTTGCAATGCATAATGCTGCAAACCATCATCAGTGATAACAACATCCAATTCGTGCACGGCCAGAAGTGCTTTGACTGCATCACTACGTTTAGGGGCTACTGCAACGGGGGCTTTAGTACGATGGTAAATTAGAACAGGCTCATCACCAGCAGCTGTTGTTGGCGTATTTTCATCAAGAACAAGTGGGTAACTCTCTGCTTTTCCACCATAACCGCGAGACACCACCCCCACTCGATAGCCTTCTTTTACCAGCGACTCAACCAACCAGATTACCACTGGCGTTTTGCCATTACCTCCAGCTGTGAGGTTTCCCACCACAACCACAGGTATTGGTGCTTTCCAAGAGCGACTTAGTCCGACTTTATAAGCTGCATGGCGTATTATTGCTATCAATCCATAAAGAAAAGATAACGGCAATAGTAATACATACAGCCATGATTTGCCGGACCAAATACGTTCTATCATTGTTTAAATTGAATACTATGTAATTGAGAATAAGCCCCATTTTGCGCTAGCAACGATGTATGTGTTCCACGCTCAATGATATGACCATCTTGTACAACTAAAATTTCATCTGCATTTTCAATTGTTGATAACCGGTGCGCTATTACCAATGATGTTCTATTTTTCTGTAACTCATCAAGTGCAGCTTGGATTGCACGTTCTGATTCTGTATCAAGTGCTGATGTCGCCTCATCAAGGATCAAAATTGGTGCATCACGTAATAAAGCACGTGCAATTGCAATACGCTGGCGTTGTCCACCTGAAAGCATGACACCGTTTTCACCAATAACGGTATCTAACCCTTTATCAAGCTTAGCAATAAAGTCCATGGCATAAGCCATTTCAGCCGCTTTTTCAATTTGCTCACGGCTATAGCTTCCATCCGTTGCATAAGCAATATTGTTCGCTATCGTATCGTTAAAAAGGTAAACATGTTGCGATACAAGAGCAACTTGGCTACGCAATGATGACAGTGTGTAATCACGAATATCATGGCCATCAATTTGGATAGAACCTTTATCAATGTCATAAAAGCGCGTGATTAGGTTGGCAATTGTCGATTTACCAGAGCCTGAACGTCCAACTAACGCAACGGATTTTCCTGCTGGCAAAGTAAAAGAAATATCATCTAATGCAGGATGATCTTTTGTTGCATAAGTAAAAGTTACATTCTCAAATTTGATATTACCCTTCACATCCTTGAGAACTTTAGTCCCTTCATCTTTTTCTTGTTCGGAATCTAAGATAGCAAACAACGTTTGGCAAGCTGCCATTCCACGCTGAAATTGCGCGTTGACGTTCGTTAATGATTTTAACGGGCGCATCAATGCAAACATAGATGAGAAAACAACGGCAATAGTACCAGAGGTGAGTTCATCGCGAATATCAGGAAAACTTGCTGCATACAAAACGAATGCAAGGGCAAATGAGGCAATCAGCTGTACAATGGGGTCTGAAATTGCCGACGCGGTCACCATCTTCATATTTTGGCGGCGCATATTATTACTAACTTTATAAAAACGCTCAGTTTCAACTTTTTGACCACCAAAAATTAAAACTTCTTTGTGCCCTTTTAGCATTTGTTCCGCACTTGCAGTGACATGCCCCATACCTGTTTGCATATTTTTACTGATCTTACGAAAACGCTTAGAAACAATTCGGATAGTAATGGACACGATAGGCGCGATAACAATCAAAATGAGTGATAATTGCCAGCTATAGTAAAACATCATCGTAAATAAGCCGATGATATAAGCACTTTCACGGATAATTGTAATTAATGCACCTGAAGATGAAGACGCAACCTGTTCTGAATCATAGGTAATTCGAGATAAAAGCGTTCCCGTGGATTGTTGGTCGAAAAAACTCACTGGCATTCCCATCATATGGCCAAAAAGTTTACGGCGCATATTCATCACAACTTTACCTGCAACCCAAGAAACACAATAAGTTGAGACAAAACTAGAACCACCACGGACAACCATTAAACCTAATACGGCGAGTGGGAGCCATTTTAATACATCGTTATCGGCTTTATCGAAACCTTCATCCAATAAAGGTTTTAATAACGAAATCATAAACGCATCGCCAGCAGCGTTTATAATAAGAGCAATTGCTGCAACAATTAAGCCCGCTTTAAAAGGCGCAATAATCGGCCATAAGCGGCGAAAAGTTTGTTTTGTCGAAAGGTCTTTATCATTCATACTTTTAATTACCAGACTTAATGTAAGCGCACTATTCTACTCGGGAAACAGCGGTAAGCCAAACCACAGATGATACCAACGCGGAGAAATTTCATCGCGGTAGCTACGTGCACTGATATTTTCTTTGTTAAACCATAATGTTAACTGCCCTTTCTCTGCAGTATTTAACCAATGGATATTATTTTTTTTGTATCTTTGATAGACCTTTTCCGACGGAATTTTCCATGCGCTATACCTTGCCGATGAAACGAGAACCATTTCAGGTTGAACATTTCTTAACAATAAGTTAGTTGATGATGTTTGGCTTCCATGATGAGGCGCAAACAAAATAGAAGAATGGAGGCTATGTTTATAAGTTTCAACTAATTTTTCTTCACCCTTCTTTTCAATATCTCCAGTCAATAAAATTTTATGGTATCCATCTGTAAACTGTATAACACATGAATCATTATTATGAGAAATAGCGGATAATTTTTCTGGCCACAAAACTTCAAACATCAACTTTCCCCATTGCCATTTTTGTCCTTTAACGCAAGGTAGATTCATCATCTTTTTAAACTTACTCGATTTTTTTTGCTTAGATTTAGCTAAATGAATTCCAAAACTACTTCGTAAATTCAACCACGGATATTCCTTAATTAAGTCACTGACCCCTCCAGTATGATCCAAATGATTGTGGCTTAAAATAATTCCCATCGGTATTATATTTCTTTGTTTTAAAAAAGGAATTATTTGCCTTTTGGCATTGCTATGCCCTTTCCAAGAGTTTCCAGTATCATATAGGTAAGCTAAATTATTTTGCTCAATAATAACAGCTAAGCCATGCCCAATATCGAGTAATGTCATACTCCAGTCATGCACTGGCTTTTTATCGTTGCTCCGCTCTATTAAAATCAAAACCACAATGCACCCAATAAGAGAAAAATACGTTTTATACCACCTAAATAGGCATATTAGCGCTATAGACCAGCAAATAAATAATAGGTAATAGGGTATATGAAAAAGATCTATCCAATAGCGGCTAAAAAAAGGTAGCGGAAGCAATCCAAAATCAATGACTCTATCTATAAAACCAAAAATTAAATTTTGTAATGTTAGATTTGGTATTAAAAAAATAACCAATATTGCGGGTACTACTCCCCAAGATATCAATGGAACAAACCATAAATTAGCAAATATGCTCATGACATTAACACCATTAAATACAATCAGTTGCATTGGTATTAATAAAATCAATAACCCAATCTGTAAATGAACTAAACCTATGACTTTACCAATAACTTTCGTTTGAATTAGATGTGCAGGTAATGGAAAAACGGTCAACCAATACAAAATAGCTAAAACAGCAAAACTCGATAACCAAAAGCTATCTGATAAAATAGCAAGTGGGTCAAATAGTAAAATGCCTGCAATACTCCAAAGCGCCCACTGCCAAGAAAAGAATAATGATGGGCTGTTTCGAATATAAATCCATAAAATCAGTGAAAACAATGCTCTAGTCGCTGGAATTGCAAAGCCAGAGATCCATGCATACAAAAATGCTAATACTAATCCCAATACAATAGGGAGAACCTGATTCATAAAACGAATGGGAAGCACATATTGTATGCCTCTGGCTATAAGAATCCCTAAATAGTAAGCCAACCCAATATGCAAGCCTGAAATCGCCATTAAATGAGTTAAACCAGTCTGCTGTAATAAACGCGAGTGTTTTTCAGACAATAATGTTCTTTCTCCAAACATTAATCCATAAATAATCCCTACATTTCTTAAGACACTAAGTGGCTCTATAAAATTATTGATTATTTTTTGCCTTATGGAGCATTCAGGATCCAATACCATATTTTCTTTATTCTTTAGTATACCAACAACCCGTTGCGCTAATTGATGCCGTTGTTGATCGAAACTACCTTCATTCAAAGAGTTATGCAAAGGCTTTAGTTTGCTATTAATTCGCCATGATTGCCCTGCACATATAATTTCTTTACTTTTCCATATTGCATAAAGCGGTGGGTAAATTACTTTATTATTAACCTTATCAATTTTAACTTTTAGTTTTTGTTCTTTATTTTCAGTTGATAAGCTGGTGACTGTTATGTCCAGATAATGATATCTTTCAGATAAAAAATTTATATTACTATTTATATTATTACCATGCCAATTTCCCCATAGAAAGAAAACCATTACTAACAAAACTAATTTTAGAGTTTTATTCACAAAACGTATAAATAATAAAAAAACAGAAGAAAACAAAATAAAAATTGAATCATCAATATTTAAAAGATTAGGTATAAATAACAAAGGTAATACCCCACCGATAACAGCGAATGATACCAATGTTAAGGATAATTTTGTGTCTTTATATTTCCATATCCTATTATTGTTTTGAACGTTTTTCATTGTAATTTTATTTTTTATCTATTTTTAAACCTTATACCTAACTTAGCCTTTATTAGTTTAACTTTTAATTCATAAATACAACGCTAGAACGAAATTCCCAAAAACATTTAATAAAGAGTATTAATTACAAAATTTTTGCGAAGCGCTTCGCAATCATACTTAGTTAAATACTATTTTTGTTTTCATACGATTATTTTCGCTTATTCTAAAAATA
>NZ_JAMPQD010000002.1:0-90880 GCF_028482245.1 Providencia sp. PROV129 | reverse complement strand
GTGTTGGTGTTGGTGTTGGTGTTGGTGTTGGTGTTGGTGTTGGTGTTGGTGTTGGTGTTGGTGTTGGTGTTGGTCAGGATATAAAAAAACAGCGCCATGTTAAACACAAGCGCTGTTTGATGTAATAATTAAGATTTACAGTCTATTATTGACCGTAAATATTTACACGATCACGCAACTCTTTACCTGGCTTGAAGTGGGGAACATATTTACCTTCCAGTTCCACTTTGTCACCTGTTTTTGGGTTACGGCCAACTCGTGGTGCACGGTAGTGAAGAGAAAAACTGCCGAAACCACGGACTTCAATACGCTCACCGCTAGCTAACGTATCAGCCATATGCTCAAGAATTTCCTTTACAGCTTCCTCAACGGTTTTTGCTGAAAGATGAGATTGCTGGCTAGCCAGTCTTTCAATTAACTCAGACTTGGTCATAGTACCTCCCTAAACTACCGCTACAAAGGGGCAACATTACCGTTGCCCCCACTTAATTATTCGCCTTTAGCTGCTTTGAAAGCTTCAGCCATAGCGTTGTTGCCGAATGCTGTATCTTCTTGCTTGTTCACAGCTGCAACAGCGTCTTTCTCATCAGCTTCGTCTTTAGCGCGAACAGACAGGTTGATTACACGGTTTTTACGATCAACACCAGTGTATTTAGCTTCAACATCATCACCAACGTTCAGAACCAGAGTTGCATCTTCAACACGGTCACGTGAAGCTTCTGATGCACGCAGGTAACCTTCAACGCCCAGAGTCAGCTCAACAGTTGCACCTTTAGCATCAACCGCGATAACTTTACCAGTTACGATTGCACCTTTCTTAGTTGCTGCTAAGTAGTTATTGAATGGATCTTCAGCTAACTGTTTAACACCTAAAGAAATACGCTCACGCTCTGCGTCGACTTGCAGAACAACAGCTGCGATTTCGTCACCTTTTTTGTATTCACGAACTGCTTCTTCGCCTGCAACGTTCCAGGAGATGTCAGACAGGTGAACCAGGCCATCGATGCCGCCGTCCAGTCCGATGAAGATACCGAAGTCAGTAATAGACTTGATTTTACCTTCAACGCGGTCGCCTTTGTTGTGAGTTTCTGCAAATTGCTGCCATGGGTTAGATTTGCATTGTTTCAGGCCCAGTGAGATACGACGACGTTCTTCATCGATATCCAGAACCATAACTTCAACAACATCACCAACGTTAACAACTTTAGATGGGTGGATGTTTTTATTAGTCCAATCCATTTCTGAAACGTGAACCAGACCTTCAACGCCTTCTTCGATTTCAACGAAGCAACCGTAGTCAGTTAGGTTAGTAACGCGACCAGTCAGTTTAGTACCTTCTGGGTAACGTTTAGCGATTGCGACCCAAGGATCTTCGCCCAGTTGTTTCAGACCCAGAGAAACACGAGTGCGCTCACGGTCGAATTTCAGAACTTTAACATTGATTTCATCACCAACGTTGACGATTTCGCTTGGGTGTTTAACACGTTTCCAAGCCATGTCAGTGATATGCAGCAGGCCGTCAACACCGCCCAGATCAACGAATGCACCATAGTCAGTAAGGTTCTTAACGATACCTTTAACTTCCATGCCTTCTTGCAGGTTTTCCAACAGTTGATCGCGCTCAGCGCTGCTTTCAGATTCAATTACAGCACGACGAGAAACAACAACGTTGTTGCGTTTCTGATCCAGCTTGATTACTTTGAACTCAAGCTCTTTGCCTTCCAAGTGAGTAGTATCACGAACTGGGCGTACATCTACCAGTGAACCTGGTAAGAACGCACGAATGCCGTTCAGTTCAACAGTGAAACCACCTTTAACTTTACCGTTGATAACACCAGTTACAGTTTCAGCTTCTTCGTAAGCTTTTTCCAGCATCAGCCATGCTTCATGACGTTTCGCTTTCTCACGAGACAGGATAGTTTCACCGAAACCATCTTCTACTGCATCCAGAGCCACATCGATTTCGTCGCCAACTTGGATTTCTAGCTCACCCTGAGCATTTTTGAACTGTTCTACTGGGATAGCAGATTCTGATTTAAGACCTGCGTCAACCAGGACTACGTCTTTGTCGATGGCAACAACAGTACCACGGACGATAGAACCAGGACGAGTTTCAATATTCTGCAGGGATTCTTCAAAGAGTTGAGCAAAAGATTCAGTCATATTAATGATCTTCAAGAGTTTTTAATTAACGTCCACTTAGCTTCCCGCCAAATGGGGTTGTTTCACATACCCGACAACGTTCCATGTCGTAAGGTTAATGCTATGCTAATAAAATAACCAACATAGCGGTAAGTGCGTATATTATCTAATTATAAGCTAAAATAAAGCCTATTATCACGATAATTGTAGAATTTTTTTTGCGTAGGTGCGTGCTTTTTCAATAACTTCCTCAATAGACATACTTGTGGAATCCAGCACTAATGCGTCTTTCGCGGCAACAAGAGGCGCAACGGAACGGTTACGATCACGAAAATCACGCTCCTCTATTTCGCTTAAAAGACGTTCAAAATTAACATCAAAGCCCTTTTCTTGCAACTGCTTCATGCGCCGATGTGCGCGTTCTTCCGCTGAGGCGTCAAGGAAAATTTTCACTGGTGCGTCAGGAAACACAACAGTTCCCATGTCACGACCATCTGCAATTAAACCTGGCATCGTGCGAAATGCGCGCTGACGTCTTAATAATGCTTCTCTAACACGAGGAAATGTCGCGGTTTGTGAGGCTGTATTACCAACAGTTTCTGTTCTGATCTGATTAGAAACGTCTTCCCCTTCTAAGATCACTTTTAATACATTTTCTTCAGGAACAAAACGAACATCTAAATTTGCAGCCAAAGGCACTAATGCATCTTCTGATTGGATATCAACATGATGATGCAGTGCAGCCAATGCCAGTACACGGTAAATTGCACCTGAGTCTAAAAGTTGCCATCCAAAATCATTTGCCAATGCTTGGCAAAGGGTGCCTTTACCTGCTCCGCTAGGTCCATCAACCGTGATTACAGGGGCGATTGCCACCATAAAAAATCTCCTTTCCTGCAAATAGCCTCGGCTACCTACAATTGAATTCAGTGAAGGTATTATACCAATTCATCAATTTTGTGAAATAAGCAGGTTCTGATGATTGCAATAAATTAAGAGAAAGTTGATTTCTATGCGGAATGAAAAAGGTTGATATTTAGACTTTGCTATCAACCCTTTTCATCGGGTGATTAACTTAATCGAGCTAACTGTTCAAAATAGTCGGGGAAAGTTTTTGCTGTACAACCTGGATCTAAGATAGTTACTGCTGTATCTGAGAGTGCAACTAAAGAAAAGCACATCGCAATACGATGGTCATTATACGTTTCAATTTCAGCATGCTGTAATTTTTTCGGCGGTATCACTCGAATATAATCGTGCCCTTCTTCTACTTCTGCACCCACTTTACGTAGCTCAGTTGCCATCGCATATAACCGGTCAGTTTCTTTTACACGCCAATTATAAATATTGCGAATAACCGTTTCACCTTCGGCAAATAATGCAACAGTACCAATTGTCATTGCGGCATCAGGGATAGCATTCATGTCCATGTCAATCCCTGTTAATGTTCCACGTTCACATTCAACAAAATCATCCCCCCAGCGAATGGTTGCACCCATTTTTTCAAGCACGTTTGCAAATTTAGTGTCACCTTGCAAACTGTTACGGCCAATACCTGTGACCCGTACAGTGCCGCCTTTAATCGCCGCTGCCGCTAAGAAATAAGAAGCAGAAGATGCATCACCTTCGACCAAATATTCACCTGGTGATTGATATTGCTGCTGGCCTTTAATGATAAAGTTCTGGTATTGATTATTTTCGACTTCAACACCAAAGGTTTTCATCAACGCTAATGTTATATCAATATACGGCTTAGAGACTAATTCTCCAATAATTGAAATGGTCGTGTCTTGCTCAGATCGAGGGGCTGCCATTAATAACGCAGTTAAAAACTGGCTTGATACTGAGCCATCAACCGAAATTTTCCCACCGACAAAACCACCTTTCAGGCGAATTGGGGGATAATTTTCTTGCTCTAAATATTCAATGACAGCACCACCTTCTCTTAGCGAATCCACTAAGTGACCAATTGGACGCTCTTTCATACGAGGTTCGCCTGTGAGCACAATGTCATTGTGACTCAATGACAAAGCAGCGGTTAGTGGGCGCATTGCTGTTCCCGCATTTCCTAAAAATATTTCTAGCACATCAGGGTGAGATAAATTCCCCCCCAAACCTTCCACTCGACAACGTGTTTTATCTTCAGAAAGTTGATAATTCACACCTAGCAAGCTTAATGCATTCAGCATATGGCGAATATCATCACTGTCTAATAAGTTAGTGAGTGTGGTCGTTCCTTTGGCCATGGCAGCTAATAACAGTGCACGATTTGAGACACTTTTTGACCCTGGCAAGTTGATGGTGCCGTTAATTGAAGAGATAGGTTGTAATGTCAGGGATTGCATAAAAAGCAGTTTCTCCAGTGAAGTTGGCAAGTAAATAAAATTTGACCCTATTTTCTTTTTAATCGAATCGTGAGGGCACAAATAACCGACTGAACATCCTATTTCAGTCGGTAAATCTCATTATTGAGCGTGATGGCGTTCGAAATCAGCCATAAAATCAACCAATGCCTGCACACCATCTAATGGCATCGCATTATAGATAGACGCACGCATACCACCAGCCACTTTATGGCCTTTTAGTGAAAGTAGCCCCTGGTCTTTTGCCTCTTCGATAAATTTGGCATCTAACGCAGGGTTTTGCATTTGGAATGGTATGTTCATCCAAGAACGGTTTTCTACCGCAACGCGGTTGATATAAAACTGGCTATCATCAATCGCATTATAGAGTAACTGTGATTTTTCATAATTGCGTTTTGCCATTTCTTGCAAACCGCCTTGCGCTTTCAGCCATTTGAAAACCATACCCGCTAAATACCACGCAAATGTTGGTGGGGTATTAAACATCGAATCGTGCTTTGCTAATACTGTGTAATCAAATACTGACGGCGTTTGCGGTGATGCTTTACCTAATAAATCTTCACGAATAATGACAATAGTTAGCCCCGCAGGCCCAATATTTTTTTGAGCGCCTGCGTAAATCACGCCATATCGACTAACGTCGATAGGTTTAGAAAGGATGGAAGATGAGTAATCCGCAACGATAATTTTATCTTCGGGGAAATCAGGTTCTTCATGGATTGCTAAGCCACCAATCGTTTCATTAGGACAATAATGTACATAGGCCGCATCATCACTTAAAGGCCACTCGCTCATAGGTTTTAAGCTTGCAACGCCATCTTTTTCTTCTGTAATGTTGATGACGTTCGGCTTGCAGTATTTTTCAGCTTCTTTCGCTGCTGATTCTGACCAATAACCACTAACAATATAATCTGCAGTTGTTTTGCTCCCTAATAAATTCATTGGCAAAGTAGCAAAATGAGCGCGGGCTCCACCATGACAGAATAGTACTTTATAGTTATCTGGAATATTTAATAAGTCACGTAAGTTTTGTTCTGCTTCGGACGCCACTTCAATAAAGTCTTTTCCACGATGGCTGACTTCCATTACCGAAACACCTAAGCCTTTCCAATTACAAAATTCTTGTTCAGCACGACGCATCACTTCGACAGGTAGCATTGCTGGACCTGCACTGAAATTATAAACCTGACTCATTGACCTCACCCTATCTTCAATTATCGTTAGCAAAATTCACACAGATGCTTAAAGTTGTACCATTGTGAGCCTTTAGCTGCAACGGTTATTGTCGCGCGATAATGAAAAGTTATAGGGGAATTTGGGGCAGAATAAAGAAAAGAATTTTGTTAATCTCGTCACACTCTCAACAACCCTAATTTTATGAAGAGATTAACGATAAAAAACAGATAATATCCCGAACTGCTACCGAAAGTAACAATGCGGGATATTCAAACGAAGGGATTGATTAACTGATCACTTTACTCACAATTTCGATTGCTTCCTTTTCAATGAGGCGAAGGTGCTCTTCACCACGGAAACTTTCACAATAAATTTTGTAAGCTTCTTCTGTTCCTGAAGGCCTTGCGGCAAACCAGCCATAATCCGTCATAATTTTTAACCCACCAATGGATGCGCCATTACCTGGAGCCGTCGTTAAGCGCTGGGTAATTTTATCCCCTGCTAACATATCAGCTGCAACCATTTCTGGAGATAATTTACTCAGCTTAGCTTTTTCTTCGTGTGTGGCTTTGGCCTGAATGCGATTATAAATTGGGGCTCCGAATTTCTTGGCCAATTTATTATAACGCTGCTGCGGGTTTTCGCCTGTAACCGCTGTGATTTCAGCTGCTAACAAGCACAGGATAATACCGTCTTTATCTGTTGACCAAGGCGTACCATCGAATTTAAGGAATGATGCACCCGCGCTTTCTTCACCACCAAAACCCAGTTTCCCACTAAATAAGCCATCAACAAACCATTTAAACCCGACAGGCACTTCAACCAGTTCACGACCAATGTCGTTAACAACGCGGTCAATCATCGCACTGGAAACCAGTGTTTTGCCAACAGCGACCTCTTTCCCCCATTGCGGGCGATGTTGAAATAAATAGTCAATCGCAACGGCAAGATAATGATTAGGGTTCATTAGACCATCTGGTGTCACAATGCCGTGTCTGTCATAATCGGGATCATTAGCAAATGCTAAATCAAACTTCTCTTTCATCCCTAATAAGCCCGCCATTGCCCAACTAGATGAGCAATCCATACGGATAACACCATCATGGTCAAGAGGCATAAAACGAAAGGTTTGATCTAATTGGTCATTAACAATCTCGATATCTAGTTGATAATATTCTGCAATTTTTTTCCAATATTCAATGCCTGAGCCGCCTAATGGGTCAACACCTATTTTCAGCCCTGATTTCGCAATTGCCGCCATATCAACAACTTCACCAAGCGCAACCACATAAGGCATGATCAAATCTTGTGCTGTAACGTATTCACTTGCCATTGCAACATCAAAATTTAAACGTTTAACACCAACGAGGTTATCTACCAATAATTGGTTGGCATGTTTTTCAATGACTGATGTTAAATCAGTATCAGCTGGGCCACCATTAGCTGGATTGTATTTGATCCCACCATCTTCTGGTGGATTGTGAGATGGCGTGATGACAATGCCATCCGCTATATCAGTATGAGACTGGTTATAACTTAAAATTGCATGAGAGACCGCAGGTGTTGGCGTAAAGCCGTTATTCTCCTGAACAATCACATGAACTTGATTCGCTGCTAGTACCTCAACCACTGTAATGAACGCCGCTTCAGACAATGCATGTGTATCTTTACCAACATAACAAGGCCCCGTAACACCTTGTTGTTTACGTAAATCTGCAATAGCCTGCGCAATTGCTAATATGTGATTTTCATTGAAATTCTTGCGTAACGAACTACCGCGATGGCCAGAAGTACCAAATTTAACAGCGTGTGAAGCATTTCCTGGCTGAGGCTGCTGCGTATAATATTGAGCGGTTAATTGAGCGACATTGATCAAGTCACTTTGAAACGGAAGCTGCCCTGCACGTTCATGTATTGTCACTTGTTTTCTCCCAAAGCACTGATGCTTGGTTATCAACATCAGTGAAATTCAGTTATTAAATTGTATTACTCACTTTTTCAATCACATTGGCTGGAAATTGCATTTCCTGCATGATGGCATCAACCATACTGCGTTTGCGATTCGTGTTTGTATTCGTTATCACCCAGTAAGGCGTACCTGGGATATGACGAGGTTTAGATTGTTTACCTGCAGCAAGCAATGTTTGCTCATCACCCGCAAAATAAACACGAGTACGACCATGCATGAGCTCAGTTGCGCTGGCAAAACGTTTTGCATCTAAACTGTACAGTGTTGATAAAATCAACATAAAGCGGTCGATAGCTTTGCTTTTTTCAGCATAAGCATCAGACAATAATAATTCTCGAACGACTCTAACTGGATTTTGTGCCACCACAGGTGTACTCGCTGCGGGTTCGACCTTAACCACCGGTTGTGCCTGACTAATCTCTTTAACTGGTACTGGCTGCCCGGATTTGAAATTTAACATACGGCGCAAGATATCCGATGCACTTTCACCGATATGCTGTGTATGGCTCGCAATATAGCGGTAAAGCTCTTCATCAACTTCTATCGTTTTCATTTTTTCCCAGTACTTATTTAACTAAAATTTGCGGTGTGATTATAAGACAGTTTTAAAAAAAACAAAACAATTAAAATTTCAATAACTTAAAGTAAACATTCTGCTAAGTTTGATGATATTTCAGTGTGTTATCGTTCTATCGCTTTAGGTCTTTTTAATCCGTAGTCATATTCAATTTTCTGAATTTAACTTCTTACGCCTGCTATTCTATTGACCTAGCCAATGACCTTAATATTTAAGATGCTTATTCGAATATTTGGATTTTCTTTATAGCCATGACATGATAAGTGTCTCACTTCCCTAATTTTTGATAAGAAAAATATGACTCTGTTACTCAACCATACTATTCATAAACCCGAAAATCCACTGAGCAATAGCCCTGTCGTTCTTATTCATGGATTATTTGGCGACCTCAATAATTTGGGTGTACTTGGTCGCGACCTTCAACACTATTTCGATACTGTTCAAATTGATGTTCGCAACCATGGCGATTCTTTTCGTGCTGAGCAGATGTCTTACCAACAAATGGCACAAGATGTTATTACTCTTATCAAATCATTAGGTTATGAAAGTGCGATTTTAATCGGTCACTCTATGGGTGGTAAAATTGCTATGGCAGCAACTGAAATTGCCCCTGATTTTATTGAAAAAATTGTCGCCATTGATATTGCTCCAGTTGCATACAAAGTGCGCCGTCACGATAAAATTTTTGCAGCACTAGATGCAGTGACCACTGAGCAAGCAAAAAATCGCCAAGATGCCGCTGCTATTATGCGAGACGAAATAAACGAGGAAGGTGTTATCCAGTTTTTACTTAAATCCTTTAAACAAGGGGAATGGAAGTTTAATATTCCTGCACTTAAAGCGAATTATGAAAAAATTATTGGGTGGGAAACCGTGCCAACATGGGATAAACCAGTCTTATTGATCCCCGGCGGTAATTCACCTTATGTACAGGCAGAGTATAAAGATGAGATTGCAAAGCAATTCCCAAACGCAAAGGCATGGGTTGTTGCAGATACAGGGCACTGGGTGCACGCAGAAAAACCCGACCATGTATTAAGAGCTATCCACCGTTTTTTATCTATCCCTCATTAATTCCTTTCTTTATAAAGATATTGAAAAGTAGCACTATATTTCAATATCTTTATCTTAGTCATTCACCATAATAATTTAACTTTGAATAAAAGAATAAGACAAACTTCAATACACAGGTAATATTAAAGCCTGTATTATCTTATTAAATTAAATACAAACTATGGCCATAGTTTAGCTTTGTTTTATATATTCAAAGGAATGATCAATTCAAATAATGAAAAGTATTCATGAACAATCAACTCTATACTTTATTAATATCATTGCCAAATTATCAGGGCAAACCAACACCAATAAACTTGAGGAATTAATACATAAAACCATCAGCTACAGTGAAAAAGTTAAACTAATCAAAAAAAATCATTGTATTAATTGCAAAAAAAAACATCAAAAATCAAAAAATATTTCCAAGCTCACTTGCCCTGTTATTTTATATGATAAACAGGGTGAAGCATTTTTATTAGCTAATAAAAATAATGAACAAGTTCTTATTCAGAAGTTTGGTAACTCCCCACCTGAAATCTGGGACATAACACAACTACAACAACATTGGAGTGGAGACTGGCTGCATGTCAGTCTGAAACAAGGCCAATTTGATATAACATGGTTTCAAGTTGAGTTTATGAAATATAAAGCTATCATTCTTTGGGTTTTATTTTTCTCATTTATTCTCCAAATTTTAGCGTTAGTCTCACCTATTGTAATGCAAGTTATTATGGATAAAGTTTTAATTCATAATAGCTTAATGACTTTAGATGTTTTAATTTTTGGTTTAATCGTTGCGGCATTTATCGAGGTAATATTAAAGGGGCTGCGTGAATATATTTACCATCATACTGTAAATCGTATTGATATGACCCTTGGTCTTAAACTTGTCAATCATTTATTACGGCTCCCGATTCCCTTTTTCAAAAATCGACAAATCGGTGCTATTGTTACTCGAGTCAAAGAATTAGAAACAATACGAGAGTTTTTAACCAGTAGTTTTTTCACATTGTGCGTAGATGTCTTATTTTTATTTGTCTTTATTTATGTGATGAATTTAATCTCTACAACACTCACATTAATATTTTTATGTTCTATCCCTCTTTATCTGGTATTAGCTTGGTGGTTAACCCCTAAAATTGAATCCGCTGCCCAGCAACAATTTGCCAATATTGCCATTAATACCTCTTTCCTAACAGAAAGCATTAATGGTATTGAAACAGCAAAAAGCTTATCAGTTGAACCTAATTTTATCCGCCGTTGGGATCACCAAACCTCTGATATGAGCCAAACTAACTTTGTTTCTGGCCAAATTAGTTCTCGTTCTGAACATTTAGTCATGGTCATTGAGAAGGTCACGAGTGCCATTGTGTTATGGGTTGGCGCTTCTGAAGTATTAGCCTTGCAAATGACAATCGGTCAGTTTATCGCTTTTCATATGATGGTGAGTCACGCCAATCAGCCGCTGGTCAAACTGGTTAAATTATGGGGAGACTATATCCGTACCAATGTTGCCATAGAAAAATTATCACAAATCATAAACTTACCTATCGAACAAAATAATAAAGAAAACACCCCATCCATCAAAGGAAATATTGTTCTTAAAGATATCTCATTTCGTTACCAACCCAACATGCCTTATATCCTTAAAAACTTTAATTTAAATATTAAAGCAGGGGAAACCATCGGGATTGTCGGTACATCAGGCTCAGGGAAAAGTACCCTTGCTCGCCTACTATTACGGCTTTATACACCGGAAAGCGGCGCCGTATATGTTGATAATATGCCTTTATCCACTATCAATTTAAATTCACTCAGACAACAAATCGGCATTGTATTACAAGAAAATTATCTATTTAGCCAATCAGTTTTTCATAACATTGCTCAAACAGCCCCTAACGCGTCAATGGATGAGGTAATTTATGCCGCCAAAATGGCTGGCGCTCATGATTTTATTCTTAAATTACCAATGGGCTATGACACGGTGCTCGCAGAAGGTGGAACTTCGCTTTCTGGAGGGCAAAGACAGCGTATCGCAATTGCTCGCACCTTACTGGCAAACCCTAAAGTCATTATTTTTGATGAAGCAACTAGTGCTTTAGATGATGAGTCCCAAGCGGTTATTCAAGAAAATATGCATGTAATAGCCAAGGGGAGAACCGTGATTACCATCGCTCACCGTTTATCAACCATCCGCCACCACCAGCGGATCATTGTGATGCAAGATGGAAAAATTATTGAGCAAGGTAGCCACCAGCAGCTTATCGAGCAAGGTAATTTTTATAAGCACCTATGGACACTACAACAGTCTCTAAAATAAGGCATGGACGCAACATGAAACATCGATTAGAACGAAACCGTTATAACAGTTTTTTACCTTCGCACTTGGCTATTTTAAAAACACCACCTTCATATTTAGCCATGTATGTCGCGATAAGCATTAGCTTTGGTATTTTTATTGCCGTAGCTTGGTCATATTTTGGCAAGTTAGATATTCAAGCCACCGCACAGGGAAAATTGATTGTTTCTGGCCGTACACAATTAATTCAAGCATTTGAATTAAGTCGCCTACAGCATATTCATGTCGAGGATGGTCAGAGTGTCAAACAAGGCGATCCATTATTAACCGTTAATGTACTCGGTGTTGATCAAGATATTCTGAGCCTAAACTATCAACATAGTTTTCACGTGGCAGAGGCTTTAATTCATCAAGCTTTGTTGTCCCAACAACCCATTGCTAAATTACCGCCGTTTAATCAATTAACAGGCACCGAGCAAAAAAGTGCGTTGGCAAGTTATCAAACTCAACAAGCTGAATTTGAGTCACTCATTAATGAAATTAGCAATGAAATGCAGCTTAATGTTGTTAATCAACAAGCTAGAAGAAATGAGTTGAATTCAATTAATGCATTGATAAGTAATATTAAAAAACGCCTTGATGCACACCATTCATTGACTCAAAAACAGTTGATTAGCCAAAAAGAGTTTTTAGAACAAGAGCGGGAGCTCTTAATTGCAAAAAAAGAAAAAATCACTAAGCAATCTGAGCTGTCTACACTACTCGCTCAGCACCATGCATTAGTCGAAAGGCAAGACAGAATCAAGGCGCAAAAAAAACAAGGATGGGATGATAAATACAAACAAGCGGTGTTTAAACAAGTTTCACTCCAACAAGAGTTATTGAAAAACCAAGAAAGGAACCAATTAGAAGTTATTCGAGCGCCTGTTGATGGTACCGTTCAACAACTTGCCACTTATACCCTTGGCGCCGTACTTCAACCCGCTCAACAACTCATGGTGATCGTGCCAAATAGCCATGTCCAACTCGCCGAAATAAAAATCTTAAATAAAGATATTGGCTTTATTCACGAAGGTTTGAAAGCCGATGTCAAAATTGACGCCTTCCCTTACACCCGTTATGGCACCATTGAAGGTGAACTTATCTCTGTTTCACGCGATAGCACCCAAGACGAAAACCTTGGGTTAGTTTTTCTCGGCCAAATAGGGCTTAACAAAAAAGAACTATTCGTTGACGGTGAAAACATCGAACTCACGCCTGGGCTTTCCATCGTAGCTGAAATAAAAACGAATAAACGCCGAATTATTGATTACCTACTTAGCCCTATTAATGAATATACCTCTAACGCGATGAGAGAAAAATAATCAATGGAACAAATCAATAACCATGGCTTAGATGCTTTAGTTTGGATGGCAAATTATTACCATAAAAATGTCTCTGCTGATCAACTTAGGCATGCGATTGGAATGCAAAACACCTCCCCAACAGATTGGGAGATGCGGGAATGTGCCCATATGTTAGGGTATGAAACAGAACTGGTTGCTTTGCCGTATTCAAAACTCGAACATATTCCCCTCCCCGCACTTGCTTATATAAAGGGAACTTGGCAAGTGTTACATCGAGAAAAAGAGCTTATCCTAATTGACCCTGTAGGTAATCAGCAGCACGCAATTTTAGACGCTGGGGTTGAGCAGCATACTGAACTCGACATTTTGTTATTCAAAGAGCAATTGGAACCTGAACAAAAAAAAGCATTCGGCTTTAGCTGGTTCATTCCCTCTATCATGCGGCAGACGGCTAAATTACGGAATATTTTTATTCTTTCTGCAGTAATTCAACTCTTTGCATTAGTGAGTCCTTTATTATTTCAAAACTTGATTGATAAGGTTTTGGTGGGGCGAAGCCTCTCTAATCTGCATATCATTGCGTTAGCTATCTTTGCGATTGCCATTGCTGAACCTCTGTACGGCTTTATTCGCAATAAAATTTTCAGCCATACCAGTAGCCAGATTAGCGCTGAACTATCTGGGAAAATTTATCGCCATTTAATGGCACTGCCACTCAATTATTTTAAACTACGTCCAACGGGGAAAATTATTGCGCGGATCCGTGAACTCGCACATATCAGGCAGTTTTTAACTGGCTCTACGTTAATGCTGTTTATTGATTTTATCTTTGTGATCTTATTTATCGCCGTCTTATTTTCCTATAGCAGTGTGATGTCTTGGATTTTACTGGGTTCAATGGGGGTATTTTTTATTTTATGGATGGCTTTAGGCCCCATGATCCGCCAACAAACTGAAAAATCCTACCAAGCGGATGAAAATGGGCTGACATTTCTCACCGAAAGTATTACGGGGATTGAAACTATTAAAACCACTGCGACAGAGAAATATTTTAATAACCGTTGGGAAAAAATATTCAGTAAGCAATTACAACAAAACTTCAAAGTCTCTATGCGCAGTGAAATTGCAACACAACTGATGACCCTAGTGAGTAAAATCACCACCGCAATCCTATTGTGGGTCGGTGTTAAAGAGGTTTTAAACGGAGGAATAACCCCTGGTGAATTAGTGGCATTTAATATGCTAAGTGCACATGTGACTCAGCCTGTTCTTCGATTTGCACAAGTTTGGCAGGATTTTCAACATACTATAGTCTCCCTTCGTCGTGTCGGTGATATTCTTGATAAACCAGTAGAAAATGAACGAAAAGGTATTTCAAGTTCTTCCGCTATTCAGGGGCAAATCGAGTTTCAAAATATTCGATTTCGTTATCAGGCCGATACGCCTGAGGTTCTCAATAATCTCTCGTTGTCGGTTAAAGCAGGCGAGTTTATTGGTATTACTGGCCCTTCAGGCTCAGGGAAAAGTACGTTAACTAAGCTCTTACAGCGGCTTTATGTACCACAGCATGGTCAAGTTATTGTAGATGGAATGGATTTAGCTGTCGCAGATACAGTATCACTGCGCCGAAAAATGAGTGTGGTTTTACAAGAAAGTACACTATTTGTTGGAAGTATTGCTGATAACATTCGCTTAAGTGCCCCCCAAGCATCAGATGAAAAAGTGATCCAAGCGGCAAAACTCGCGGGTGCCTATGATTTCATTATGTCTTTACCAGATAACTTCAATTCAGCCTTAGCAGAAAAAGGGTTGAACCTTTCTGGGGGGCAGCGCCAACGAATTGCCTTGGCCCGCGCTTTGCTGACTGAACCAGATATTTTAATTCTTGATGAAGCCACTTCGGCTCTCGATTATGAGTCACGGGATGTGCAAATATTGATTAACGATTTATAGCTAGCAAAGCCGCACTACAAGCCAGCCAGCATTTTTGCGATTTGCTTATTTTTGCCTATTTTTATCGATTCATCTCATTTTTGTGTCACAATTTCGGCACAGCTCGTCACAGTGATTTCCTCTCCTCACAACCCCGCAGAAAATTTCCACAGGGTGTGAGCTCATCTAAAATTAATATTTAATTACATTGGTTGATTCAGTGGATTTAATATCAACATTACTCCCTGCTCTTGAAATTGCATATAATGTCGCTGTAGTCCCTGATTGCTGAGACTCTGCAAAATAACCACTATCAGTATCGCAAGTAAAATAATAAGCTTCTGTTTTATTAAATCCTTGTCCTGATATGCACGCAAGGGTTCCAGCGTAAGGTTTAGTTTTTGTCACTGTCGCTTTCCTACTTACTACATCCCAATGGTATACTTTTGCTCCGAAGGCTGGTGTAGAGTTGCCAGCACCATTGTATTTCAAATGAGAGCCAATGACATACCCGACGCAATTTTCATGATGTGAAATACCGTCATCAGAGTTATTCGAATAGTTACCTCCAATAATCCAACTAACTCCCGCATTATGAAATCCAGCGCCGTCATTGCCCACTGATTTTCCGTTGCAGTTATACAAGACACAATCGTAGTTATTCATACTAAATCCATTTCCAACAACTGCGACGCTTGCATTACAGTCGTACAATTTTGCAATAGGGCCACCGAATTCTGAACTACTATAAGTCGCAGATCTAAAATCAAAGTCATTCACTTTAGCGGCTTTTGCGTTTACTCCCCATATGTTGACGTTGAAAGAACCCTCACTATAAAGCACGGAGTCTGATTCACAGACATACACATAAGCATTCTGATTTGCTTTATTCCAACTGAAATATAACCTTCCACTTTCATGGTCGAAATAGTATGAAAAATCAGTACCCTTAACAGCATCAATACTTGATACGTTTTTCAACTCACGAGTAAAAGCACTTTCAATTGACCGTGGCTGCATCTCAACATAGACAAATGGCTGCTTAGTCCCATTTCTGATTGCGCTGTCTGGGTTTGTTGAAACATCATACAAACAGTAATACGTTGACCTGTTCGAATTTTCTACCTGTACCCATGACCCCGTTTTCATTTCAACGCCGCCAAGTATTGCAGCTCCGTTCGGAGCCCAAATGTCACAGTCGCCTCGGATTATCCACTGTCTTTGACGTAAAGGCTCATAGTAAGTCCCACCATCGACAAACATAAATCTATTAATGACCGCTTTAGCTGATGAGTAATACGCATAGGCTTTACTTAGCGACATTATCTCTGATAAGAAGCTATTACCGCCTCGCATCGATATAGTCAGTAACGAATCTCGTTCAACAGTACTACTTCCTGATACTTGATACTTAACAGAAAAATTACTATCAGAGTCGACGAACTCGCGATATGTTGCTGTCCCCATCCAAGATAACGCTGAATGCGCGACGACTTTCGACCCTAAGTACATATAGGCTTTATCAAAGCTCACATCAGCATCAACGCAGCGCAGAGAAAATCGGCAGTATCTACCCACAGGGACTGATGATTTAGCAAGAGTTACTGTTAGTTCACCATTAGATATTGATGTAGTCACCGAACTTTTTAAATAAGTTGGATTAGTTCCTGATTTATCATCTTGAGCAACAAATACAACACCAACACCAGAAGGATTTTCACTGATTTCTATCGCTTTGGATGATGAAAAACCTTTCAATACAACACTAATATCCTCCGCTACATCACCGACCCTGAATGCTAGCTCCATATATTTCATTTGACTGGATGCACGAAAATCAATGAAACAAACTTTTGGCTGAGGCATGTCTAGTTTAGTAACAACTGGCTTTCTAATTACAGGCGGTTTTGTTGCTATCCGCTGAAATGGGTGAGCTGGTGCATTCCCTAGCGCTCCAATCCCATCCCACACTTCTGGTGTGCCATCATTGTCGAATACAAACCAGTTATCAGAGCTGGAAGTTAGTCCGCTCTCCCATATCTTTCCTTTTTTATAGTTAAGATCTAATTGAGCTGCAATTGCTGGAATGTGAGATATAGATACACTCCTCAATTCCCCTCGCAAACTTGCATCGCCAACGCTAACCCACAGTCCATCAGGGTTATCAGTTGATTTTATACCACCTGTTGATTGCGGAGTTGAACCTGCTGGAACTTGCTTAGGTAAGTCGCCATCCCAACGATAATATTCCCCATCCCCATCTGGTAATTTCCATAACACTGTTTCATTGTATTTTCTAACTTCAGCCCCTTCTTGGAATGATCCAACAGGAGCATATCCAGCGGCTAAAATCGCCTGATTGACATCAATTTTAAATTGCTCAATCAGCTGGTCCACGACCCAATTCATCCCTTCCACTGTTCTGTGACACTTACCAAATCTATCAGTGTATGAATGCTGAAGTGATGTTACGAACTCATCCACTTTCCCAGAATTAAAAAATAAATCATTGATATCACTACTTGGTACATCTTTTAATGTTGGCTTAATTTCTCTCATGCTTATTTTTTTCCAATAAAAAAGCCCTCACTTAGAGGGCTTGTTAGTTAATGATTGCTGTTATGCGTTATAGTCGGATTTTGCGTCGAAATATTCAGTTGCGGTTATTGTGTAGCGTTCGCCACCGAGTGGGCGTTTATCAGTGATGACCCATTTGATGTTTTCGGTTTCTACTGAAGTTGCGATAACGTACCGCGATGGTGACTGCACTCGATATCCGTCATATAAGTTGAACTCGATATCTTCAGGCACATTTGCGATAAAGCCGAATTCGGTATCTTGCCTAGGTTCTGCTTTAAACTTCTGCGTTGTGTAACCCATCGAATCAGTGAGATATACCCACATTTCATCATCAAATTTAATTTTCTCGCTAGTAGTGAATACCTCCCCGCTTCGCTCCGTGATATAACCTGCTTGCTGATTTGAATCGTAAGTATCAGCTATCAGTACCATATCGCTAGGGTACACATTCCCACCGTCAGCAAGAGTCGTTAAGCTGATACTTGTGCGTTGATGAATGAGTCTATTAGCTTCTAGTAGCGCCCTGTCTAGTGCTTGATAGTGATTCCTACAGCCTTGTAAAACTATCTTATTCGGTGTGCGTGATAGTCCTTCAGTGATGCCATTCTCATCAACTTGAAAGCGGATATAGTCTTTCTTATTGCGAACTGGCTCGACATACTCCAACTCAATTCCGTCGTATCCGCTAGGCATCGACATGTCATACGATATCTTCATGTCGTTACCTGTGATGTTAGAACGATTGAAGGTGGTCATTGGGAATTCACTGGACTGCTCGCGGGAGAATGTGAGTACAGCATTATCGAAATAAGCAGTTACTCGCGCGGCATTACAGATAGTTTCGATACGTTGGCCAAGGGAAATATCTTCGTCGTCGAATGTATAATCGAAATATCCTAGGCGCTCATCAGGCAAGCTATCGAAAATTCGATATAGCCCGTCAATGTCGATATTCTTCTCACTTTCTCCAGCAGTAATTAACCAAGTGTGCAGCACTGCATCGGCAAAACTACGCGATGGTCGAGGCGTGTAATCAACTTGCTTTGATACTCGGTCATACGAAATAACCATGCGCGTGGCCAATAAGTTATATTTCCGCTCTCTTGCCCCCGTTGGCGCTTCCGTTGCTCTCACTGACACATTAACAATCGTGTCATTATCAAAAACGACATTCTCACGAACTCTGACAATGTGAGCGTTTTCTAGCTTAAGAATATTATGGTCATTACTGTTGTTTTTTCGTGTAACTTGTATCGCATACCGACCACGACCAGAGCTTAAGTTTACCTTATCTGTTTTGTAGTAAACTCTTGCGCCATTGTTTGCACTTAACACAGTGTTGTAGGCCTGCCTAGTGCCTGCTATTTCATTGTTTTCAGTATCAACCTTCCATATTTCGACATCTGCATTACATCTATCTTCAGCGCCAAACTGAGCCTGAAAATGCACCCACATCTGGTCGCCTTCGACAGGGGCAAAGAATGGACCAACTGTTAAAAACTGATTGTCATACAGAATGAATTTCGTTGTGTTCACTACGGCATTTGGTGGAAGCGTACTTAGGTCGTTACCTGATAGATTTGTAAAGAAGAATTCGTAATACTCGATAGGGTTAATCAACGAGCCGTCATCACTCTCTTTTGCATCAACTAACTGAGCATCGATTTTCACATCTTTGGTTACCGAACCTTGCGGAGTGTCGTAACTCACGTTAACAGTCATTGAGATAGACCGCGGCTTTGTCAGCTCGAAAAAGTATTCAAATTCATCTTGCTTAACGATTTTAATCGCAGCTTCACCACCTTTTATCTCGCCAGATACGACCTCGTTTGCAGTTGCTGTTTGCTGTGGAATATCTTTACTTTCATTAGGCCCCGGTAATTCTTGACCATCGATATCAGGAAACTCAAATCCCTCGTTAATCAGCGGGATAACTTCTTTCGGTTTGTATATCTTGTAGCTTGCCCCTGCCATCGCTGTAAAATCAGATTCGGCAAATCGGATACTTTCAGTTTTATACTCGCCAATACCGATGTTTAGCCATTCAGTTACTGTCTTGAGGTTGTTATTGTACTCAAACATTGACTGCTGAATCAGGTCAGGGAACGCCCTTACTTGCCCGTGTATTTCTGGCCTTGCTTGGTATGCTCGGGCAACGTTTGTTTGCCCTGTTAGCCTGTTATTCGGGCTATCTTTAACATTCGATTCAGCAGCAGAAAATGACGGAGTTTTCGGTGCAAGAAACGAAAAAACTTTTGTAACCAAGTTAAACACTGGATTCAGGATATCGCCGATAACGCCTTTAGGCTGGTCGAACAATTGAATAAAGTGAGTCGGTGTTATCTCAAAATCTAACTCGTCATCTTCTTGCAGCTCACGCCAGTTAACGACAATCACCACATCGGTATGCAACTGCTGATGCACTAGAAAATCGCTATAAAAAAAAGAGCCGACTTTTAAATCGACTCTTTCTTTAGGTGTTCCAGCTATTCGCTGAATTTCAACTGTCGGCATATTTCATAAACTCCAGTTTCGTGAATTTCTTCTCAAGCACAATGAGTCTATCCATTCTTACAGCCCCATTTTCGCCTCGGCTGTGAAATGCATTACCATCAATGATTAATCCGATGTGAGCTGGCTGAGAGCCGCGATAGCCAATGAATATCCCATCATCCACTGGGTGCTCTGTGCGCTGCCAAAATTCGACCTCATTCTCATAGCAAGTTACAAAATCATGGTCCGATTCGTAGCCAGCATCATGATGAATTTCCGTACCTAGTACGTACCTAAAATACAAGACCACCAAGCCCCAGCAGTCACACTCATTCAAAGTGCACGCTCGATTCTTCCACGGCTTGCCAATCATCCGATTAATAAACTCTAATTTCGTCATTAAACCGTCTCCAGCCCTGTGAATTCTTCCATTGTGTAAATGCGCCCAACGTTCTTATTTAGCGGGTTATTCATCGACAGTGTGACAGTGACCGATTCCGCATCGAGTGAGCAGTCTTTCACATACAGCGACCATTCGCTTATCGGATTATCTTTGTCGGCTGAATCAAATAGCCTGAACGTTGCTACTATTGGTGTCATTCTCACGTAAGAGCGCCAGAGTTTAAGTTGTTGCTTAAAATCCTGCGCCATTCGACTGAATTTAACTGAAGCATCAATGATGGGTGTTTTGCTTTGCTGACTTTCAGCGAGTTCGAAGTTACACGGAAGGAAAGTTATTCCACCTAGCACCTTTGGTGTTTCCTGCAAACTAACAAAAAAAACATCATCAAATGATGGGTGTGAAAATTGGATAGTCTCGTAAATAACGCGCATCGGTCGCTGCGCTCGGTACTCTCTTAACTTCATTCATCCACCCTTGCATCGTGGTAGGCGTTCAGTGACGACGATATCGAGCAAGCCCCATTCTTCAGGTAATAACTCGACAATCAGGTCTCCGAACTCATCATCCGTATTGTTCAGTTTTCGGCAAATAATGCTTCCCGTCCACGTCACTACGCCAGCAACTATCGAAGTTTGCACAGGCATTTGAACGAAGTGAACTATTTGTTCCTGTAGCCCACTCCCACCCAAATCAATCTCCATGCGAAACCAACGCTTACCATTATCAAGATAGTTAGGACTTCGCAGCCATTGAGCAAAGCGCCTTTCCTGCTCTCGCCTCAATACCCATCGCACACTCCAAACAGTTTTTAAATCATCCGTAAGAGGCTGGAAAATAGGAGCGCCAACCTGTGGCTGGTCAGTCCTAAATCCCGTGTCGATGGTCATGTTTTTGTCTGCCCTAATCGGCAATGGCATACCGCGAGGGTAATCAATAATTTCGTCCATCGTTACCTCATCCGAGTCTGGTTGTAGCTGTGGTATTTTGAATTATCGAACGATGCATAGGCCCCTTCTCATGCATGTCAGTTAGAAACGCTTGAACTGTCAATGTATCGCCATTTTGTGTTGCTTCGGCTTCAAAGCGGTGATTACCTGATGAATGGTCGTTAAATATAATGCTCACATTGATATTTTTGTTACCGCCCGCCTTATCCGCAGGAATAACTTTCCCTGACTTATTCGGAATGAAAGCCTGTTTACCGTCGTAAGTCTGGAATATCTCCGATTCGCCCGATTCATTAATACGATACGGATTGCCGCCTGATACGTTACCGCCGTAGCGACGACCGCCGAGTAATGACATCGATTGACCAGCTAACATTGACGATTGGAAAGAAGCTAATCCGCTACCTGCTGCCGCGCCGCCAGTTGCAATAGATGCCGCAATTGCCGCTGGCGTCCAAGCTGCCAACGCTGCCGCACCTCCTGCTACTGCTGCCGCTGCGTTCGCTGTCTGTGCTGCAACTCCCATCGTTTTACTGATGATAAAGTTTTTCAGCATTTCAACGCCTACCTGCACGATTGAGTTAACGACGCTGTTTAGAATCGTGTTACCCAATGAGCGCATGGCATCAGCTGCCGACATAGTGCCCGTCATTAACCCTGTCATTACATTGGAAGCATTGCCCGCGAACGAATCAACCGCAGACGCCAGCATTTCGTAGCTTAATGATTGATTCCTCATTAGCTCCCATTGTGCGGCTGTTTGCTGTTGTTGGTACTGATTATCCATCGCTGTAATAAGCGCTCTGTATTGCATATCAGTAGCTTGTTTTGCTGCTGTGAATTGCTCATGCGACATTTGCTGTTTAGCGTAGGAGTTTTCTAGTAACTGCTGCTCTTGATTGTAATACTCTCTCATCAAGGCTAATTTGCGGGTATTTTCATTCTGTAACGCTTGTACAGGGTCAAACTTAGCGCGGTTCTCTGCTACTGGTGTGATGATATTATTGGCTGTGGCCTCTGCGATTTTAGTGGCATATTCAGACGCGATTTCCAACCTACGGCGCTGTGACTCTTCAAAGGAAATATCACCTGCTTTCAGTTGTCTTTCTATCTGTGCCAGTTCATCAGTTCTTGCTTTCTCAGCTGCCGCAATTATATTCGCTTCTAAGGCTGCTCTTCTATCGGCTAATTGCTGCTCAATATTGAATAGCTTTTCTGCTAATTGCTCGGCTTTAGCTATTTGTTCAGGGCTTGCATCACTACCTAGCGCTTGGACTGCGTCAAATTGAGCAAGCTTTAGCGATCCATCTTCATACCCTTTGCTCAGTCTTTCTATGGCCTCGCGTTGTCTTTTGATTGCGTCTGTGGCTTGATCTGCGGCTTTGGCTGATTCTTTATCTGCGCTTACCCCTTCTTTTCTTGCTTGTTCATTATTGTATTTAGCTACTGCTAAGTCCTGTAATTGCTGTATGGCTTGCTTATCAGTAGTTCCAGCATCTTCAGCCATAAATTGTGTTTGCAATCTAACCTTAGCTTCACCATCAACTCTGGATAGGGCTAAATCTCTCTCTAATTGCTTTCTTAAGTTTTCTCCTTTTTCGCCACCGAAATCTAATTTAAGACTTTCTGCATTAAACTTTTGCTTGCTCTTAGTAGCTCTGTCAATACTAAGCCCATATGCTTCCATCGCAGCCTTTGCATTGGGTAGAGCGCTATTTGACTGCCTCGTTAAAAGCCTCTCTCCCGTCAATAACTCTCCATTAAGCTTAGCCATTATAAGAGTCACTGCATTTTGGGTCTTGCTTAACCGATCCTGAGCCGCTTCAAGTTCGATTGCTTTTTCTTTTTGCTGCTCTAGGTTAGCAGCTAGATCTTCTGCTGCTTTTCTTCCTTTTCTGGTTGTTTTTCCGTAATCATTTGCCACTTTATTATTATATTCAACAGATTGACTAACTCTGTCGTAAGCCTTTTGAGCCTCTTCTAAAGATTCCTTTAACTCAGGTATAGCTTCTCTGGCTTTTTTTAACTCATCAGCCATCTGAATCCTATTCATCTGGTCAAACTTAGATGTAAGATTTCCTATCCCATCAGCAAGGTTATTGGCTGATTCTCTAGCCTCCCTAGCCCTTTGACTCCATAAAAAAACAGCGCTTGCTGCGAGAACCGCAACACCAACAGGCCCACCTATTAAGCCTAAAGCTGATTTAGCAGCCATTGACGCGGCAGCCATTTTTCCTTGTGCTGCTGCGTTTGCATATGTTGCCGCGGTATTCTTAATGATATTTTGTGTGGCTAAATACATTGCTCCAGCAAATCTACCCCCCATAATTGCGGCTACAGAAATTAAGACACCAGAAACTACATTCATATTTTCACTAATGGTGATAATTGCTGAGTTAAATACTGAAATTCCAGTTTGAACAGTGGTTGATTCACCAAAGAATTTTGTAAGGTTGTTGCCCGCAGTTTGAATTGATTGAGACATCGTTGCTGTTGTATTGGCAAATTCTTTACCAATGGAGTTGCCTTGTGAAAGTAACCCATTAACAACAACATCGGTTGTTAACTTTCCTTGCGCAGCCATAGCCCTAAGCTCGCCAATCCCAACCCCAAGAGAATCAGCTAAAGCGACCATTAATCGGCTACCTTGCTCAGCAACAGAGTTAAATTCTTCGCCGCGAAGAACGCCAGATGCAATACCTTGTGATAGCTGGATTATAGCGTTTTCAGCCTCTTGTGCTGTGGCTCCAGAAACAACAAACCCTTGGTTTATAATTGTTGTTAGCTTGATTAAATCAGCCGCTGACGTGTTGTATTCTCTTGTACCCCTTTCTAACCTTGCATACAAAGTAGCGGTACCATTCAAACTAGATCTTGTTTTTTGCGATATACCAAAAACTCGCTCAGTTACATCTGCAAGCTTTTCATTTTGTCGTATAGAGTTAGCTAACTTATTACTTAAATCAGTCCAAGCGTCTGCGTAATTGGCAACCGTACTAGCCGATAGTACAGAGCTAACCGCAATTGCAGCCTTTGAGAATGATAGTATTGACTTTTCTGTCGTATTAACTGACTTTGTTGTTTTGTTAAATCCTCTATCTAGTTCATCTAAGCTCTTTTCCGCCTTCTTATTTGAGACCAATAAGGCATCAGTATCAGCCTTGATTATGATTTCAATGTTACCTGCATTAATTGTCATAGCGACCTCTTTAAAAAAAGAAAGCCCATACAAATGTATGAGCCTTTAGCTAAAATAAAAAACCCCGCCAGTTGGCAGGGTTACTTAACTCGATGTTCCATTATTTGTAATTAGTCTGGAGTATATCCATAACTTTTTTAGCCGAATTAAAACCTTCCATGTTAATTTTTCTATCCACCGGCTTTTGTATAGGCCATTTTGTATATCTAATATTAACTTCTTTCTCATCAGACAAATTATCAATAATCAACTTTGCCGTATCTCTTGAGTATATTCCGCTACTTTCCGATTCTATGGGTTTATTTTTATCAATTCTTATGTACGCTAATGTTTCAGGAAAGTGCTCATATCCCACTTGCATTCTATATCCATTGGCGTCCTTTTCTATCGTTAACCCTCTTTGGTGCATTCCACACACAACCTCATCAGTCATCGTATCTTTTTGGCATTTATAAGCCCAGTTATTGTAATAGTCATCAGAAACATCAACTGACCCATTACTGTTATTGTGATACACGTACACCTTTTTCCCATCTACGACTGACTTCTCAACAACTTCAATGATAAAAGCATCATTATCTTCATTTAGCTCGCAAACTAATGTACTTTCATCAAATAATTTATTCACTTTGAAAACAGATTCCGCTATTACCACTTCACCTTTTTTAGGCTTTGAATAAGAGCGATCATTATATTCATTGCATCCTATATCTCTTATTGATTTTTGACCATCAAGCCAAGCAATATCTTTCTTTGCCATAGGTTTTGCATACCCAATAGAAAAAAAAGACAATAACATCACACCAACCAATATTCTTTTCATCTCACTATCCCATCAATTAGTTTCAGTAATGTTAGCTTAGCGAGAGTGCAAATTGAAGCAAACAAAAAACCTGCCGAAGCAGGTCTAGTTACACCTCTCATCCCATATCTTCTGGAAATCGGGCTCTGGCACCATTTCACCTTCAAAGTCGAATAAAGGGATGGAGAATACGCACTCGCCTTCTTGATTCGCTGCAACCTCAACAATAAATCTTTTGTACTTATAAGGCAGGTCATCTTTGAATGTAAACACTTCTCCACAAACATCACCTACAGCCTTGCGGCTCATGCTTTTACCTGCTTGGTAAAAAGTAACATTTCTCATGTCGGCTGCTTTTGGCTGATGCATAAGGTCAATTACAGCTTGTTTAGCGCCGTCAATAATAGTTGGTTTTTTACTGGTGTTAATTGATACACCTATAACAAAAGTTAATAATACCAACAGAAAAATACACAGAACTCGCAAGATTTTAGCATGCACACTAAATTACCAACCGTTAAATCAGATGATTAAAATGTACCCTCAATGCAGAGTTCAGGCAATAAAAAACCCACCGAAGTGGGTGGGTTGTTATGATAGCTTGTATTTGGCAGACTAATTTGGAGCCTCTTCACTATCAGAGCTGTCTTGGTTCTTATTCCCCTTTCTACCTGCGGCAAACACAGCAGCTAATGCCACTAGGTTTCCTGTAATGAGAGTTCCTGCAAACCAATACGCACCATCTTTAGCAAAATAAGTTGCAATAATTAATACGCTTATTGAGAGAAAAAAACCCATCCATTGCCCGCGACTATCTTTTTTTATAGCTCCCTTAAGGGCCGTTTTATGCGTATCATGCCTAAAGCTTTGCTCTTTTTCTGTTAGGCAGAAAATTCTTTCCGCTCCTCCAGGAAGGATTTCTTCATACCTCTGCAAAAAGTCAGGCGGTGGCAAAGGCCCTCTAAAAGACTCTTTTTTCTGAACGATAGCCATGACTCTAGGATTATCCAATATTCTTTCAAGTATTATTGGATTATCAATCACTGTACTTTCTATTTTCGCTATCGCACCATCAACATCTGAGCCCTGATCGGGATTATCATCGTCAATGGTCACAATTTCATCTTTAGGCTTTAAATCCATGAGCTATTTCTTTTCTGTTACGCAATAAGACTCTAGACCAGCAGCAACCTTGGTCATGTCTTTCCCCACATATTCGATATCTTTTTTTAGGCGATCTTGGTCTCGCCCTTGCGCTGCCATTTTTCTGTAATTTGTAGCAGGAGCCAAGTCCATTATGCTCCCCATAGCTATGAGATATCTGCGCATTGTTGCTGTCATGTGACACCTCCGCTTAGTTAAAAACCACAATTCATAGTTTGTGGTTACATCAAATTGCTAAATATACCTTGGAGTATATTAGAATTAAGTTAACTTAACTGCAAGCTCTACTTGTATCTTGAATATCGAGGTGTATAATGCCGCGCCTCGATAATACCTACCATTTATAGTAGGTATTACCACCATAATATCCATCACGGCTGGTAATAAATAATTACCAATAAAAATACCCATAAACACTCAAAAACACTGTATACATATACAATGATACCTACTTGGTACGCATTGATACCTAAAAAACACCTATCTAGAATGAGAGTTTTTGAGGATAGGTGGCATGGAAAGAAAATATAAGCATCCGCAGGTTAACCTCAGATTACCGACTGATTTAAAAGATAGAATTCAAGAATTAGCTGAGTTTAATAATCGGTCAGCCAATCAGGAAATGGTCGCAGCTATCGAATATTGGATACTGCGTAATTCTCATGTTGAAGTTTTAACGATTTCTGATGCGGCTGAGCGCATATTCCAGCTTGAACGAGAGATGGAAGTCGTTAAGGAAAAATTAGGGATTAAGAAGTAGCGGTATCAGGCTCAAAAAATACGACCAGAACACTTAAATCTACATCTCTCTCATATAACCGCTCAAAAAGGTAATCATTCATTGATGATATCTCATCTAGATTTTTGCCTTTAGCGGTTGCTATGATAACTAGACCAACATCCACGTCTTTACTTACATGTATATTAACGTCATCAGTAAGTAATCCATAATGATCACATACTGAAATTAGCACGCTCATACTGTTAGCGACATGGTCAACAGGAATATTAACATGTTGAATATCTGGTGACGGAACAGGCTTCACAGTTGGATTAAAGCTCATTTTACCTTCTTCAAATGTCTTGAATGTCTCTTTCATGCCCTACCTCGCATTATCACGCATAATAATTTTATCAGCCCAATCCATAGCTTCTTCATACCGCTTATTAGATGGGATTTTATCTTTCTCGCTACGGGGAAATTTAGCTTCCATTGCAGCGCGGAAACCTGTCATTGTCATTCCCCATGCTTCCTGTTCGCTGATACCAAGATGAGCTACGGCAAGATAGACATAGACGCGCGGGTCGAACTCATTTGTGAATTTCCCTTGCGGCTCTTCGTCTTCATCGGGCTTTTGGTCTCCCATGATGCCGTGGCGCATTAGGTGACGAGATAGTTTAATAATATCCTCAAGCTCAATATATCCTGCCCGATAACTTAACCAGCCCTTTCTATTGATACTAAGTGAGCCGATTAGATTACTGATACTTTCGTTACAGCACACCTCCATCACCTCCTTGCATGCCATAGCCATTCTTGCAAAACAGACCGGTTCGACTTGCTTAGCGATATCAGGATTGTTTATTTTTGGGAATTTACCGCCATGAATTGTAACGAAAACATCAGTCAATCTTGTTAGTGAGTCCTTCGCTAGTCTTGCCATCGCAGAAAATGAAGGTGTAAAACAATACGCTTTACCATCTACTATTGCTGTAAATTGCCCTACATCCGTTAATACTTGCATGAGACCTCAATAGAGGGGCTTGCGCCCCTTAGATTAAGAAATAGTGACCGTTGCTTGACTTGAAGTAACGCTACCCGCAGAAGTTGAAGTAATGACGCAAGTATATTCCCCTGCATCACCTGCAACCGTTGCCTGTTTGGTAAATGTCGCAGCAGTACCGCCAGAAACATTACTGTTACCTTTCTTCCACTGGTAAGTTAGCGCTGAGCCATCGGTGGATTTAGCTTCCACAGATAAAGTTAGCGTTTGGCCTACAGTTAAAGTCTGGTCTACTGGCTGTTTAGTGATTACGATTTCTTCTGGAATATCACGGATATCGACACCACCTGCGCTATTGGCTTCAATAGACCAAGTCGCTACGTCATCGTGTGGATATTCATCGCTCCAGCTAGTTACTAAAAAACAGCCTTCTGTGATATCTGTAGGGCTAATAATCTTGAACCATACGTAAGGCTGGCCTGATGTAGTTTCAGGGTTGTTAACGTGGCGCTTAAGCTCTTTTTGACCGTACAAAGACTCTTTGCGAGATACGCCATCACCCGAGAACGTGACGTTTTTATACGAAACTAAGCTTTCCTGTGTATTTTGTGGCGACATATCGCCCGTTGCG
This sequence comes from Providencia sp. PROV129, assembly GCF_028482245.1. Taxonomy (NCBI): domain Bacteria; kingdom Pseudomonadati; phylum Pseudomonadota; class Gammaproteobacteria; order Enterobacterales; family Morganellaceae; genus Providencia; species Providencia sp. PROV129. The sequence continues at coordinate 62,077 of NZ_JAMPQD010000002.1, read as the reverse complement.
TCTACCGTTTCCCATTCAGTAGCAGACGACTTTCCGCGCATCATACCAAGGCGACCGTAATCGATTGGTGATGGTTTGTTCTCAGGGCACGCAATTGCATAAAATACAACGACGTCGCGCCCTGTGAATGCACCTGATTCACATGCCATGTTTATTTACTCCGTTATCGTGAGATTATTGTGTTGAAATTGATTTCGAAAAAGGTGCGGTTTTCACTCATAAAGCTTGAGCCACCGCCTATAGGTCGCATCATGGTGATGCAGCCTGATTTGTAATCATCAATCATTGTGTTTCGGATCATCGATGCTAAATCATCAATATCGTCAACATTGGTTTCGTTTCTTGCAGAGATTAGAACTATCCTGTAACTATCATCAATAAACGCCTCTTCAGACCTGCCATCGCTCATATTCTGAATGAGCATAAATCTAACGAGTTGGCTATTCTCAGTTTCGTTCCAGAACCTCTTTTGCAACTTATACCCAGCATTAAAGCCATGTGATTCAAGCCAATCAGCAATAGCTTCGAATACATCGCTTGACTTCATATCTTGTAGCCTCGCTTAATGATTTCCTGTATTTCTGGCGCTGCGTTTTCAAAACCTTTGCGTAAGAAATCAGGCTCTGCGTTAGGGTCCCAATATCGTCCCTTACCAGTACCGCCACCAAATGAAACACCGCTTCGAGTTTTGCCAAAATCCTCTCTTGGTTGACCTTTAAGCTTGCCTTTCATCTGACTAACCGCTGCGGCATAGTTGGCTGAATAACCAACTCTAGCCTCATAACCGCTGGGTATTTTCTGCAATTGGCGATACTGACTGTTGATTAGATTAGATGTGTCGATAGGGGTAATTGCCGCAGCATAAGCCGCACCAGTGATAGATATCTCCTGCATAACTCGGGCGGTTCGTTGGGTAGCAATAAGCTCTAACTCGCTATTGATATTTCCTCTAACTCGCCTGATACCTTTGACCTTTACGCCCATATCACGTCCTTATCTCATAGTCTGGCTCTTCACCGAAAAAGCTCATATCATCTTCTTTTACCGTGATGATAATGTCAGCTCCTGCGACTCTCGGGTCAGATTGAGAAGTGGTATCACCTTTGGCAATGTAGAAACCGCGCTCTGGCCTTTGTACATCTACACCGTTCCGCTTTAACTCAGTGTAGAAAACGTTATTGGTAACAAACTCTTTCCCCATATCGTCTTTCACTACTTCATTGCTAGATTGCCACGTGCAGTCGATAAGATAAGGTATGCCATAGATAATCTCATCACCATATCTTCCACCGCCACGAATGACAGGGTAGATTGTTGCTAGTGCGGTATATGACCAGTTAGCGGTAGCGCTCATCGACCACCTCCGCACATACAGCCGCCTTTAGCAATCCACAGCCCAGCATGAGCTGTTTGAGTTGGGTCAGGTGGAATCAACCCATTAGCGCACCCGTACTTATCTAAGCCACGTAGAAGCGATGTGGCGGCTTTCCATCTATCACCAAAGGATTGATAGCGAAATGACCGTGACGCACCGTTTGGGGCTGATTGTGAGCTGATATACTTATCACCCTGACCAAGCGCCATGAGCGCAAGCAAATACATCTGAATCAATAGTGCGGTTGCCGATGAGTAATGCTTATCAAGGCATTCCTGAATACTACCGACCTGCTCAATCAATGCGTCGAGAATAAAATCAGGCAACTCTATTCCCTGCCCCGTCAGGTATTCTTTGGCTTGCTCTTTTGTGATCATGATTACCTCACAAAGCAAAGCCCCCTTTCGAGGGCATAAAAAAACCGCTTTCGCGGCTATTCTTCTTTGTCTTTCTTCGACTTGGCTTTCTGTGTGGCTGGGACTAATTCAGCAGCCTCAATTGATAACTTCCGAACATTTGGTTTCAGTGCGGGGTGAAGGTTTTCAATATCAACAACCCCACCTTTTTCGACACCATACCAAGGGATAATAACTTCATACTTAGCCATTTTTTCTCCTTAGCTCAGTTTCGCACCATAAACCACGCCAGACTTACCTTCACCATCACGAGTGATTTGCAGGCCTGCAGCGCTCATGATTTGGAAGTTGTAGTTATCCTGTGGCATAAAACGAGGCTTAGGAACAACCCCAGTCGCCATGCCGACTAATGGAGTTACTACATCTTTGCGGCGCTGATACGCGATGAACTCAGTTCCTTTAAGCGCATAAGTTGGGCGAATTTCTTTCACGCCAGCATATGGCAACAAGGTATCGATAATGCGACCATTTACCACACTGTTACCTGCACCAGCACCAACAGAAACAACCACAGGCTTGATTAAGTTACCCCATGCTTCATAACTTACCCACATAACATCGTAAGCGTCTACTTTGTTATTGTAAGCAGTCTGACCAAACGCACCATTGAAACCGAAGAACGCTAACAGTGCTGGCAAATCAGCTGTAGTTAAGTCGATATCTGCACCTGAAGTGCCTAAATCAATCTTCGCTGTGTTGCGGTGGTTCTTCATGCCTTGGCCTTTGTAACCATCAACGCTGATTTTGTCGTCACCATTCAGGAAGTAATTAACAATCTTCTTGTTGAATTGGCGCATCTTCGCGGTTTGAGAATCTAACACTAAGTCGATACCAACAGTGCTTAAGCCTGCTGCGTGACGCCAGTTAACACCATAACCTGCGGTGAATACTGGAATTGGGTCACCGTCTGAACCATATTCAGTGTGGTCATGTGAGTATGGCGCTTGACCATCGATACTGATTGACACATCGTCAGCAATATCACCAACCACATTATATAACTTAGCGGTTTTACCAATCGGCAACACAGTTTGCAGGCCCATTAAATCATTAACGATTTCCATGCCTGTTTCTTGGTCGCGGAGTTGGATAATGTTACGGTCAATCTCAGCCCAAAATTCACGAGTGAAGCCGCCAACTTGGTTTGCCGCTAACGTTTCACCGTCCATCACGTTCTGATACTGGTTAATCATCAGATTATGCTGCGTGTTGTAAATATTACGTGTCGCCCACAATCCTTCCCACTGACGTTGCAATCGGCTATTTGTTGCTAAAGTTTCAGCAGTATAAAACATAGTTTTTCCTTTTAATTATGCAGCGGCAACAGTGCCAACACGGAAGCGAACTCGAATGAAATCCGCGCTAGACAGAGTTACTTCATCTTGGCTGTAGCCAATAACCGAGTCGGTATCAGCAGTTGCCAAAGCACCTTGACCATTCACACCTAATTTAATCGGCGAGTCTTTTTTGTAAGTGCCAGCTGGAACCAATAAAGCAAGCTCTCGACCTTCTTCCACATACTCACCGACGGCAGAGTCACCAGCTGGAATAGCATCACGAATTGTCAGGCCTTGGTGATATGCAGGATTGGTGATGTAGATGCGACCTGTTAATGCTGTAGCTTGTGCAAACTCATCATTTGCATCAATAACCACGAAAGTACCGGGCAACACATTCGCCTTTGCTGCGCGAGTTTCTGTAATTGATTTGCCGTCAAGATTTACACGGCGGTAACGACTAGTAGCCATTATTGAGCTCCTTTAAAGTATTCCGCTGGGTTTGGTGCGCCAACTTGCTCTTGCTGTGTGCCTGAGTTGCCAGCTAATGACGCTGCTTCACCGAGTTGCTTGTGCATATCGATTAACGCCTGACCTTGCAGTGAATTTGCAACCACTTCGCCATATTTAGCCGCTACTTCTTTGCGCATTTCTGTTTCTTCAGCGCGTTGGTTAGCGGTTAGCGTATCTTTTAACTGGTCTTGGTTGGCCTGCAAGGTATCAATTTTCGATGTAATACCTTCCAATGCCTTTGTTACATTCGCAGCAATTTGATTGCCAATTTCTGAATAAAGCTCTGTTTTTTCTTCTTGAGTTAAAGGCATGTCGCCCTCCGTGCTATTGTTGATTGCAGGGCTTGCCTGCGGTTTACTGAATACCGATTTAAGTTTATTTGTTACCACTTTGACCCATGACTCTTGGCGCTCCACTTCTTCTCCTTGAGTATCAAATGTGATAACGCCATCTTCGTTAGTGTAGGAATGCAATTTAGCCGTGCCGTTATCTACCATGATGACTGCGTGTGTATCAGTGAAATCAGATACCCATACATATTCGTCACCAGTAGCAAACTGCTTGCGAGCCGCCATTGTTAACTTGTGTTCTTTCTCGCGATAGGTTTCGCCAGTAAGCGCGCCGTTGTTGATTTGCATTTCGGTTGCTTGGTCAGCGTTGACCATCATTCCAACGCCTTGAGTCGGTGTTGCTGCGCCAGATTCATGAAGTAATATTGCGTCATGATCCATGCTGTGGATTTTTGCAATCCAGTTATAGCCTTGTGCTTTCTGCTCCTCGTTAGCTTCAAGTTGCTCCAAGAAAACAGCCACACTGGTATGAATTGGCTCTGAGCTTTCTCCGCTTTCCAGCGCTTCTACCCTTGCCAATACTTCGCGACCACCTTCAGATTCTTTAGCTTTGTTTACATCAATCCATTTTTCGACATAGATTCGATTGCCGACTTTAGCAACATTACGATTCCATGCCCCTACATGCCCCTGATTGATACCCTCAGCCGACAAAGCTGATACAAACTCACCATTTACCGTTGGGTGACCAAGTGGCGCGAGAGTGCCTTCTAGGCCTCTGTAGTGGGCATCGATTTCTGTGCTTGGATATAAGCCACCATTCATGATGACGTTTGCTGGCAGCGTGTAACTCGGGATGATGATGTGCTCACGACCGTTATAAGTTTCACGCCTGATTGATGCGCTATTAACTTTGGTCGTGACGTTTACTTGAATCGGCATCGTTATTCCTCCGCCCATTGGTAACCACGTTCTCTCATGGCTTCTTTTTCCTCTTTCAGTTTATTGAGCAACGTATCGTTGTAGGGCCTACCTTCTTTGTCGGTCAGAATCGTCACCGTCGAGCACTTGCAGTTAATTGAGTTCCCATCTACAGCCCACCAATCGCGCTGCTCGTCAGTAGTGAATATTTTTCCGTGACGTGATGCATGATTAGGTCGTGTTGTTGGGCTTAGTGCAGATATGTGGACCTGCCGAGTTTCAAGGTTAAGAACTTCACTGGCCTCATCAGCTTCATCCATTCTCGCTCTGCGTAATGCCGTTGTGATTTCCGTTCTGGCCACTCGATTAGCACGACGAATTTCGATACCTGATTGCTCATTCAGATTTCTAGCTACCTCACGAGGATTTAGCCCTCTCGCTATGCCATCGGTAAGAATGCGCGCCATATCTGCTTTGACTTGCGCAGACAGCCCTTTCATTTCCTCAAACACACGAGCGCGAACTAATGCCATGCGAAGTTGATAAGGCTCACTAAGCAATATCGTTGCCACGCTTTGTTGCGTTGCTGCATATGCTGTCGATTGCTGCGCTAGGTTTGCATATTCCTGCGCCGTTCCTCTCTCATATGCTGTACTCACGTACTCATTGAAAAAGAAGTTATTGAATTCACCACCATGCAATAACACTTCATCGACCATGAGCTCACCGTCTCTCAATATGATTGACAGATAATTAGGGTCTAGGTCGAATTGGTATTTTTTATTAACTACAGGTTCGGATGGGATTCTATTGAGTAGCTGTATGTAGCCTTGTGATACTTTTTTGATGCGCTTTGCAAAGGCTTTCATTGCTCCGCGCTCTAATTTATCAACCGCTGTCGGATCGGCTTTCGTTCCTGCTCTTATTGCGGTTCGTATCTTCTGGATTTTCATCGAGTTCACCTAGGGGAGGCTTACCATCATTTTCATAATCAGGCCCTGCCGCTGTTCTAATTTCCTCAACAGTAAATACAGGCTCACCGATTGCTAGTGATGCCTGATTAATACGACTCATCTTCTCTGCACTATCGAGCTTCTCAGTGGCTGATTGCTCGTTCAGGTCATCCCAAATAACCGTTTTCTCTGGCACAGACTCTAGAACCTTGATTCGTGTTAAGTGGTCAATAAAATCCTCTATTTCGAATGAAAGCTCGCTCTCCCTTCGTGACTGACAGCGTGAATTAAAATACTTCTGGTCTTCGGTGCTGGCTCTTTCACCTGTTTGCATGCCGACGAGTATTTTTGATGGAATATCTAAAGCAGCTGCCGCTGTCTGTAAGTTAACGTTATATGTTGGTGTCGGGTCAGCAACTGGGCTAACCAACGGGGTAGCCGTAGCACCTTGTGTAACTAAAGTGACATCGTTACCCCTGTTAACTTCTCTTGTGGCCTCATTGAATTTCTCTTGAAGCTCTTTAACGCTTACCCCGTACATCGCGGCTAAATTGTTAAAGTCGATAGTTTCTGCAAAGTTAATATTTAACTGTCTGGCGGCATTCTTGAGGAATGACTCACCAGAACCGCCCTCGACTTTTTCAAGGCTTACAAATGCGTTGTAGGCTGGCTCAAGGAAACCAATGGCATCAATGGAGTAATCACCAAGAATGAAAACGCGATCAGGATGAATTTTCAGGTTTCTAGTTCCGCCGTTAGGTAGTGACTCTGTGTATTGCCACATCTTGGGCTGACCATAATTCGGTGAGTTAATATCAGTAACCCACTCGGCAGGCTTAATGGCATTTTCCCATGCTGGCGTTGCCTTCTTTAGAAGCTTTGAGCTTTTGACTGGCTCATGCCATTTCCCACCATCGTTGATGTGCAATATCAGTCCTGCATATCTACAAGCAAGGCGGCGCTTATCCGCCTCTTTAAATTCTTTCCATATTCGCTTGTTGATAGCTCTTTTAAATGATTTTTCCCATTTAGTCTCCTCCTTGGACTTGTCAGCCTTATCCCCCTCAATAGCTTGAGGTGCTGTTTTCCAACATGTACCTGTTAACTTTGTTACTGCTCCATGAGCAATTCCGCCACGACGAAATAACTTATATAAGTCATCAGATGTCAGAGTTTGTTTAAATCCGTACTCGCACCACGCTGATTCGCGCTTGGCGTCAATCCCCATAGTCGGATTAAGCAAGGCCATACGAGCACGAGATATCGCGTCATTCATCGCATGATTGACGGCTAATTGTAATTTGTCGGTCATGTATTACCTCAGTAACCGTTTGGGGATCATCATTCCGATTGATACTGGCTCACTCAGCTCAGTCAATGCATAAACTGTGGCATCCATTCTGTCGGGTGACTTCTTGGCTGTTTGCGGCACGTATTCCATCATCTGGTTTTCCAGTGTGAATAAGTTACCTCTGTGTCCAACCCTGCCCTGTGCATATAAGGCTGATATTGGCTCAGCTCTGGCAAACTTGCCCTTACTGGCATGGATGCGAATAATACGGCCTTTGAAACCTGCATTCTTCAGGGTATCTTCAGCCATATCACCGCCTTGGTTGGTTTCAATGACTATCGCGTCAGCCTTATGATGCTCATAAGCCCATATTGCTTTAGTTGCCCAACCATTCGGGGAGTATTTACCGCTGTAATCGCCATCGACTGTGAATTGTCGCTTTTCGCCGCCGCCGTATGCGCTAGCCACTGCAATTCCACTTTCATCACTCTCATCTGAGTTTGTCGCTTGCGGGTCAATAGCTACTACCGTTCGAGCTAATGGTTCTATGATATTCAGGTCACGAGCCGCATTAATCATTTGCTCATTCCACAGCGCCCCTTCCTCATTAAATCTGCGAGGTCGTTGCATATACTGCGCTTCAAATGTTCTACGGTGCGACTCTAAAGCCGTTCGGTGTGATTCATTGTGTTTGAATTCCCACAGCCAGCCATTATCAAGACCATGTTCAATAGGTATGGCGTGAGTGTTTTCAGGGAATAACTCTTGATACGATTGTGAATTATCAATGACTACGGGTAAGTAAAGGTGATGCCATTTCTCACCAGAGCCACCACGCAACAGGTAGCCGCTCAAATCGTGGTAATGAATGCGCTGCATTATCACAATCATCGGCGTGGTTTCGATAGCCAATCGTGATTTGATTGTTTCGTTAAAACGATTATTCACACCGTCACGAACAGTCTCACTGTAAGCATCATCTGGCTTAACTGGGTCATCGATAACCAATGCGCCCTGCCATCCTGATTCCATGTGACCTGCTCGAAATCCTGTTACCTGACCTGCGGCTGATGAAGCATACACACCACCGCCAAACTCATTCCACCACATAGCCTTACTATCAGCATCATCCCGTAAAGTCATTGGCCACATAGATTGAAACGCTTGTGACTTAACCATGCTGCGAGTTGTCGATGAGTTAAGTAATGCCAAGTTATGTGAGTATGAGAGGTGCATGAAACGGGCGCGGTTATTTATCGCCATCCCTCGTCCCATCATGTTAATGGTTGCGAGTTCTGTTTTTGTATAACCTGGGGGAACATTGATTATTAGCCGTGTGATTTCGCCGCTAATAACTCTATCAAGAGCATTCTGTATTGCATGGTGGTGAGGTGCGACAATCATTTTGCCGCCAGTACGTTGCTTGAAGAAGTATCGAGAGAAGTACAATCCGTCAGTCTCACACATCTTTGCTCTAATCAGGTCATCAGCAATCGTCATTTTCCATCACCCTTTTAATATCGTCAGGTGACATTGAAACAACCTGAACAGCGCCGCCATCCCTGCCTGTTAGTTCAACTATCTGCTTATCTAACCCAGTGAGTTTAGCCTTACCCATTGTAGCAGCAACGGCTGCGGACGATTGTGGGGTTTCGGCTGACAAAGCGGCCTTTCTAGCCTCTTCTAGCTCTTCTAACAAACTAGCCACCGTTACATCATGCTTATCCCTGTGCTCTTGCTGAAGCTCAGCAATCCTCACCGTAATCTCACCGTTGTTTAACAGTTCATAGGCTTTGGAGTTGATAGATGTAGCTTTCATCTTTCCAGTGGCATACGCAGTTCGGTATGCCTCCGAAGCATTACCTTTGTTCTCTATGTATGCCTGACAGAAAGCCTCTTGCTTTAGTGTCAGTGCCATATTCATATCCTCATAACAAATTAAAAAGCCCACCATGATGAGCTTTGTGATTGGTTATTCTGCTACTTCAACCACAGGCACATATTCAACGCTGCTAATCTCGTCGGGTGAGATGTATATCCATGCTCCGTTCGACTGAGCAATTGCGATTAGCCCATTCGTCACTCGAGGCTCTTTAGTTGTCATCATGCCTTCGTATGTAGTTCCGTCTTTCTTTGTTGCGATTACTGTGTATTTCTTCATATTTCACCCAATAAAAAACCCGCACTTGGCGGGTCGCTATCTAAACAGGAAATATAGAACTGGTATCAATAATGCAACAGAACATATCCTGTACCAGATTATCTTTGCTGTTATTTCTTTCTTTATCTTCTTTGCTTGCGCTCCATCACTAGACTCTTTAATTTCATTTTTGTGAGCTTCTAATGCTTCATTTTTTACTTGCTCACTTTTTTCTAACATCTTATGGCTCCCTATTGCCATCTTCACAACTACAATCAATATCACTATTGGTATGGCAAGTAGAGCCATAACATCGAACCATGAAATCATTAGTTACCTCCTATTGGAGGAATGCTAACACTAACTAAATGTAATAAATAACACATATTTGACTTATGCTTAAAAAAGGCCGCATTAGCGACCTATTGAATTTGATTTGAGAACTCCATTTCCGCGAAGTCTTCAAGCAAGCCAGATATTTTATGTATTGCATCATCGGTTAGCTCTTCATTCATACACCAAGAAACTAGCACTGTAGGATCTGGTAGGTATTCTCTTTTCAGCATATTGAAGAACAGCATGCTTAATTCGAGGTCACTTTTATAATCTTCCCGATAGTATGATTTTAAGAAGTTAGCCAGCGACTCAACACTAAACTTAATATCTCCTAGCGATGAACGAAAAACAGGCCGCTTATGCATGGCGACCTGTCTAATCAAAAATAACTCGCTGACGACCAGTGAAAAGATTTCTACTTGCTTATTGCAATCTTGCTGCATGCTGCTCTCCATGCGCTGAAGGATAAAGCAATTGCATTTGCCCTTTAACATCAAAAGCAGCCATACATCGAGCATCAAAGTCTTTGTAATCAACAGAACTATTAGCAATATTTGTTACTGCCACCATTTGCTGTTCTACCGCATGCAAGGCATCACCTTTCAGGTACTGATGGATTTTCTCTCTATTGCCCTTATTTTCTTTGACTGATTCATAAACATAATCAGGCAATGCAACGCCATAAATCCATTTAGCCGTGATACCAGCGAACAATAATGGACAACCGCCAACATGACCAAAATAAGGAGTCCCTGACATCTTTGATAGCGCTCTGTAATAGGGTTCTTGAAATCGCTTTTCCCATTCAGTAGCCTCTTTATATGTTAGTAACCCAATAACCTGATCTTCGGTCAATGTCATACTCTGTGACATCAACATGTTTTTAATGTGCCGGTCACAAGCGCGAGCAAATTTAGGGGATAACCATCTTGCGAACTCAATTACTAATTCAGGATGGATCCAAGTACCGCCATGTCGTCCTTTTTCTACTCGAACTAAAAGGGGAGAAATCTCCTCTTTAGAATTATACGCTTCAATATCAAGCTCTTTTCCTACCTCATAGATATACTCTTTAGTTGATGAGACCCTTAACCAGTCTTTGGTTAGTTTTCCAAAGTGCCTAGCTGCTGCTGTGGCATTAACCCAACAATCGCCATTAAACGGGATCAGAGTTTCGTCATACTTCATAGGTATGATTTTAATCATTGCATATTTCCTATAGAAAGGGAGCCTGTTAGCACAGAAAAGCCGCCCCAAGAGAGCTTGCCAGCTATAACGGCAGTTCTCAGGCTCACTTTCTGTAGACTCTTGGTGTTTTAGATGTGCGTGCTATGCACAGGGTGAAATGCGTACTACTGATTACAAAACTTGAATAAATGTAACTTTCTTTTAACTTTACTTTCGTAACGTAACATTGAGAGGGGTATGGTTATTACATCGCTAAGTTATTACCTTCATAAATATTCCTACCCTTTAAGCCCCAGCTTCGGGGCTATTTTTTTGCATTAAAAAGCCCCCTAATTGGAGGCTCGTTGTTCATTTAATCCGATATCAGTTGAAAATATTTAGAAATAACTTTGCATACTTTGAAATACCTACTATGTTTAAAGTGATATTCAATTGTATAAGCAACATCTTTAGCCTACCGCTGTGTAGGCTTTTTTTATTTCATCACCTGTCGTTGTTGTTCAATTTCCCGTATTGCTTTCTTGGCTATCTCTAAATAAGCACTTTTAATCAGTTCAGAGTAGGTCATCGTAAACACTCAGTTCTAATGTAATCTTGAATTATTTCTAGCCGCTTCAATCTCTCGAATGGCTTTCTTATCTAAATTGCACTTTGCAATTGAATTCATCGCATCTACTAGCAATTGCGGCATATCGCCCCAATCTACTTTTTCTGGGATATCAGGCTGAGGGCAATCAGCGGTTAGTTGCGCTGGTATCGGCACTGGCTGAACGGGAATCAATACCTCTTTTGTATTTCCGCAACTCACTAACAACATCATCGGGCACAGCAGTATTAGCGCACTCATTGTCTTTGAGCACTGTTTTGATAACAGTCTTAACTTTGACATGTTCTGAGTCCTCTAATTGCTTTGCTTTTATGTTATCGAGTGATACTTGATAGTGAAGAGTTATTGCTGATTGGGTTACTTTATTTAGTAGTTGGCTTGCAGATAACTGGCTAGTGAGTGATTCATTTTTACTCTCTAGTTTATCTATACGTGATAAAGCAAGAAAAATTATGATTGAAAAAACAATAACAATCACCACCATTACTTTATCTTTCCAATTCACAATAAGCTCCACGCTTTATCGAACGTAGCCTCACCATATGGCTGATAACCTAACTCAACGCTGACAATGGCTTTTGCTAATGCAATCCCTGTCTTTTTATCGCTGGTATCGATTTTATCCAGAACAGCTACGCCGATATCATCAGCAGCCCTTCGGATATAGCCAGTTGTATTATTCTCAACTGGCGGCGCGTACTTGTTAATAATTGCCGCTACAGAATTCAGTCCATATTTACGCTGGTAAGTCTGCAGTAATTTATAGATAGCTCGAATACCATACTCAGCAGATTGAAACCGACAGAAGCGAGATTCAATGCTTGGGTCGTGAGGTAATTGCCCCTGCCATTTGTTAGCGGGGTTATAATCAATATTGCCTGGGTTATTGTTCCGTTCACCGCGTGCTATTTTTCTAGTCATTATTCACCCCCGCCTTACCTTTAATCATTTTGCTCAGCGTTTCTACGCCCCAGTAACCAATCAGTACGCTAGTGAAATAAGCAAATTCAGGGTTCATACCCATAGCTGCTAGTAAGTCTTTAGCGAACCATCCGAAGAATGCACACAGCGCACCATCTAACAGGGTCTTTTTCCAGCCACCGCCGTTATACATGCCACGCAGTATTGCAACAGTTCCAGCCAGACCAGCCGCCGCCGCTTGCTCTTTTGCTGAAGATAACCAACTAAGTAGATGATCCAGCCAATCAGGAGTGTTATTCATACATTTCATACTCACCCCCTACGTTGGAGGAATTTAGTTAATAGATAGCCGCACACAGACGCTCAGTGAAAGTGAGTGATAGTAGTGATTCTGTGGCGGCGTATACGAAAAAAGCCGCACTAGGCGACTTATTGAATGTGAACTTGTAAGGATTACTTACAGGTTGAATTAGCTGTGGAGGCAGGAGCCAATCCCTGCAATCTCGGTATTCGATGCGCTCTACCGCATTCCCAAGTTTCCTATTCCCGAGCATCAGGCTATTACTGGTGCTAACTGGCTTTAGCATTCTCCACAATGGTTAAGATGCGGCCTCCATGCTAAGCAAGGGTGATGTTACTCACCAAGACGCACCTTACCATTATAGAGAAGCCCCACCGAAGTGAGGCTCTATAAGCTGCTGACGTTGTTGTCACTCTTATCACAATATCAGCTATTTTACGATCGTAAAGCAATTTAATGAATTATCTCTACATATTTATCCATTTCCAAAGTGACATCCAACCACATCAACATTCCATCAATTTGCCCCTCTGCTTTCTGTAATTTTTTACCGATGTGAGTGTCAGAGCATTTGTGCTTTTTAGCCAGCTGAATGAATGTCATACCAAACAGATAATAATCGAGTATCAGGTCATGCATTTCGCTATCTTTTTTATTTAGCTTAGCTATGCACTCAGAGATGATCATTGCATCATCTTCACAACACTGGTCTCGTGACTTCACCTTACTTGGAATTAAACTACTGAATCCAGCCGCCACAGAGTACCATTGCACTGACTCTGTATTATCCGCTGCCCAAGCCCCCCACCGCTCTAACACTTGTTGAATATCGCGCATTGTTCACCTCGTGTTAATTTGCGAGCTTTTGCAGTCAGCTTCGGGTTTAATGTATTCAGCATTTGAAACGGCACTATCTAATTCTTTGGCGAGACTGGAAGTGCCATTCACTCTTGTTTTATATATTGTCATTAGGCGACCATTGATAACTACATGACCTTCAGCGTTAACATCTTTCGAGTATTTTTTTACCGTCGCTCGATAGCATCCTAGATATCTAGAAACTTCTGCCATATTTCCATACGTTTTGATGAGTAATTCTGGAATGGTTGTTATCTCAGCCAGCATCTTTCAGCTCCTTTAGTTTCTTCCTAAAAACCTCTTTGATGGTTTTGCATTCATCAACAGTCCACTTGTGGCGCTCATGATCACACTCGATAGACTCAACGGCTTGATGCCCTATTCGATTAATAAGCTCTACGCGATACGGAACTAGATTCCCAGACTTGTGCTGATTACAAACAACACATTGCCGATGGATATTGCGCTCATCGAATCTCAGTTGTGGAGCCGCAGCGGTAGTCCGATAATGACCGGCATCCCACTGAGCAGATTGAAACGTTCCGCATGATATGCATGGCAAATCACGGTCTCTTTCTCTGATATATGCGTTGACGGCTTGTTGTGCTTGTTTAATCCAATAACTGCGGGGTTTTACTGCTAACTTGCGGGCTTTGAGTTTATCGCGGGCTTTTACTTCTTTTTGCTTCTGTTCTTTCTTGAGTTTGGCTTCTAGTTTTTCTCTCTCCTTACTTCGTCGCTTGATTGCTAATTCTGCTCCATGTTCTGGGCTACACCACTCTATATTTTCGTACTTGGGATGAAACCACTCTCTACATATTTTACAGCGCCGTCGCCTTTGGTTAGCCATACATAAACCCCATCGCTAAAGTAACAATCGAAAAGAATAGAATTACGTGTCGGGTTCTAATCTTAGATGGCTTATCTAGCCCTAAATATCGTTTTACCCATTCAGGGTTTTCTTTAAGTGCTTTGCGTAATGATTCCTTGCTCACTTTCTCGCCCTCCGCTTCTTGGCTGCTCGGTTTATCTTTGCGTGACCTGTGATGCGCTTAGTTGATGTGGGGTAACTGTACCAACTGCGACTATGGTTGATAGCCCATAAGGCGTTCTGTGATGCTAGTGACGCCATAGCGATTGCCATTTTTGATATGATGTTCATCTCTCTTGCTGCTCCTTGAGTTTCTGTTTGTCACCTATACGTTGCGCCCACTCCAGCTCTCTCTTTGCGTCATCAGTGAATTTCACGCCATTTTGTGAACCGAACCAGTGAGCACATTCGATAACATCAGCTATCTGCTTTACTCGCATTTTGCTAGTACGTTCACCGAAGTAGACAATACCGCCGCCTAACCCGACAGCCGACCGTTGAGTACCACCATTGACCTGTTTATTCAGTACGGTGATTAAGTCCTTCCAATCCTCTTTATCGTACCGCTGGCCATGCCACATAACCTGCTCAGACAAATCAGTAAGAGTTGCCCACATGCGGTCATTTTGTGCTTTGGTTCGTTTAGGTTCGGAGAGTTTGACTTCGTATGGCTTGGCTGAATCTATTGGTAGGTTTTGTATTACTTCGATGACGTTCTGTCTGATGTTTTTACTACTGAGATAGTATGTCTTTAGTGACATTTAACCTCCTGCTCATTTTCCCTGTGACACGTTGTTGAAGTTTCTGCAATTACAGTTAGGGCATACTAAAACAACACAGTCATTTTTCTGTATTTTCTTAAGCTCTTTTAGTTCTGATACTTTGCGACAACGGCGACACTTTAATTTATCACTCACTGTTAGCTCTCCTGTTCCATGCTGCTATGGCTGATTGACGGCTCGTGTCGGTCACTTCAATTAATCCTTTAACCTTGCAGTCATGAACAACTGTTACCAAATACGGCTTGGTTTTATCGACCTGAAACCTGATAAACTCTGGTATCTCTCCGCATTCAGGGCATTTCTTGAGTTCATTCATCATTCACCCTCTGGCATTGGTGGGAGAGGCATCCAGAATTCGAAATCGTCGTAAAATACTGAATTGCTTCCATCTGCATTACTTATATAAACAACCGGACTCTCGTCTAAGTCACCCGCTTCATACTCACCTACATACATAACGCCTTCACTTACGAACAAAATAAAATCGCCATTCTCTGGTTGCTTACTGCTATGTTTAACCCAATTAGTTACCTGCATTCTGACCTCCAGATTTTCTGAATATTAGGTTTTTCCTGATATATGACGTAGCGGCACTCCAAGCTCGATATCGCTTATCAATTTCTTCATGCTTGTAAACAGTGCCGCCAAGCATGTTTTTATTGCGTTGCATGACCATATACTCAACCGTGTGCCCCATTTCTTTCGCGCACCATTCTTCAAACTCTGTTGGATTAGTTCCCTGCATTAGATGCCTCCCCTTAACTTGTTAAGTTCCAGCCTAAACAACTTTTTAGCTACTCTCATGCAGCGATAAGGCTTGAAAAAGTGTCGGTTATAATCTTTCGTTTGCTTGATGTATTTGCGCTTTCTTCTGGTCGCTTCGTCAGTGTAAGCCCAGTTCAGCTCTGTTAACGTTGTTCCTTTCATCACTCAATCCTTTAATTTAATGCTCTACATTCAAACCCGACTGAAACATTGAAATGAGTCTCTGCCTCAAAAACAAAACCAATTGCATTTTTACCCCAGTTTAATTTTCGTGTTTTCCTTTCCATTTCATTCGCTTTGCGTCTTGCTGTTGCTAAATCAACTGAGACTTGGTTGAAATTTTCATCAAGAAATGGAGCGCTATTAACAAAAAGTGGCTTGCGTTCTTTCATCAAAGCCTCAGTTTCAGTTTCTAGCCTAGGAAAATCATCCAAATTCAAACTAACTTCCCATCCATGAAGCGCCTGTCTTTTGGTGACTTTTATTTTCTGCTCCAAGCGTGTTTTTTCGTTGTAGTGAAGAAGTTGATAGGTTTTGACTTTCTTGTCGTCATCCTTTTGGTATGCGACGAGCTCCATTTTTGTTTGCCGCGTTTTCATCTAGAAGTCCTCTTGTTGGTCGCACTTGCAACCTCTGTTATCAATGCCCCAAGGAAATAAAGTATCTAGCTCAGTAAACCAACTTTTGCATTTGTCACAATAAAACACTTCCCACGGCATTCCGTGCTCAGAAAGCCATTCAGTAACTTTTGGGGTGATTTGTATTGGTGGGATGCAAGAAACATCGAAGTTTTTAATTTCCAGTTCTCGCTGTAGTGATTCTATTTCTAATCGTTGGTTTGATATTTTAATTCTTGAGATAACCCTTTCGGTTTTTAGCTCCCTGTTTTCATCAGTTAGCTGCTTGCACTTGGTGAATAAATTTTCTTTTTCCATCTCATCTAGAAGTCCTTATGATTTGGTGTGTTAGGCTGCTTGCTTACGTGATCGGTAACTATCCCAGGTGAAAGCCAATGTACAACCGCCACCGTCACTCATACGGTCAATGACCCGTTCGCCGATGAACGCGCCTAGTTCTTCCCTGGTTTGGTTACTGATTAGAATGGTTGGTTTCATTCGCTCATACCTGGTGTTGATGATTTCAAACAAGATCAGCTTTTCAGCTTCAGACCCGAATTGAACGCCTACTTCGTCGATTATCAGCAAATCAGGGTTGGTATAAATTCGAATAACATCTGACTCCGTTTCGGTCGCGTTTTTACTCCAGGTTGATTTGAACTTTCTGGCAATCCGTAATGCGGTTGTGAATAGTGCGGAATCCTGGTGTTGCTCAATCACGTGTCGGGCAATAGCCAGGGCTAGATGATTTTTACCAGTTCCAGGCTTGCCACACATAACCAAACCGCCACCCTGCCGTAGTCTATCCGTCCACTTGTTTGCATACGCCTTGCAAACACTTAGGTTTCTAGCTGCATCCTGGTTAACTGGCTCGTAATTATCCAGGGTGCATGGAATAAAACGTTCAGGGATATTTAGTTCAGCCAGGAGCTTTTCGATAAGGCGCTTTTTGCCACGCTCGTCACTTTGCTGCTTTTCAGCCCTTAATTTTTCTAGCTCTTCAAGCAGGCATTTAGGGCATGGTGATGGTCTGGATGCGAGTTTTAATCCACTTGTGCTTACTCGCTTTCTAGCCTGGTATGCTCCATGAGTTTCACATTCAATATCCAGGTAATGAATTTCTGTGTTTGGTATTTCAGCAGGTTGTTTATCAATCTCTGCCAGGTGCTTTTCGATTTCTTGAATTCTTTCTGTCAGGTTCATAATTTAATTCACCCATGTTGGCATATCCGTTTGTCCATAATCCTTGGATCCAAAGTTCTCACTGGCTACTCGCTTGTTAGGCGTCCAGGTAGGTTTGGCGTTTTTGTTCTGGTAGTTCAGCTTCGCGCTTGCTGTGCTAAACCAGTTCTTAGGTTTGTCCTTCTCGAACTCCAGGTCTAAACGTGTTAACTCTGCAACCAGGTCGATATTTGGAAATAATCCATTCCAGGTATCGAAGTCTTTTTGATTGAGTCGAATAACCTGTCCCTCGAATGCATATTTTTTTGCTATCGGTTGAACATTGTCTGACGATTTTTTTTCATCACCAGGACAAGCCGTTTTTTCGGCTTGGGTGTTATAGGGAATCAGGTTAAGGGAATCAGGAATCAGGTTAAGGGAATCAGCAGGGATAGTTTGATTCTCTTCTTGTTCTTGTACTGTACTTGTATAGTGCTTTTCTGGTGCTTCTTTAATATCAGTAGGTTGCGTGACTTGTTCTGGTATTTCACTAGCCGCTTCTTTCATGTGAGGGTTCTGGTGTTTCTTCCAGTTATTAATCTGGATAAACTCATTCCCATCTACTGCATATCTAGTGATAAAGTTTTTGCCATGTAATTGAGCGAGTAATTTGTCACAATCCGCATCGTCATAAGGCAAAACCATAGCTTTAATTTTGCGTGGTTTATCTTCTAGTCGACCTTCACGATCGGCAACTGTCCATAAGCCTACAAAAAGAATACGAGCCAATGGCTCGCACTCTGCTAAATCATCATTAGTGAAAAAGCCTGGCTTAATATTTCTTGCTCTGGCCATTAGAAAGGTACCTCCGTTATTTTTGCTAAATCAGGGTATTTCTTTTCCCATTCTTCCCGCTGCTGACCAATGTAGCTCTGGATCAACAAGGCCGAGCCATTGGTAAAGTAAAGGGAATGTGACTCGCTGAATTTTTTCTGGCAGAGATGCGCAGCAAGCCTTATCAATCTCTCTGCGGTAGCCAACTTGTTTCCAAGAACACTGATACCTATAGAATCAAATAATTCGTCAAGTCTTAGCTCGTTCAATGACTCTGTGCATATAATGTCAAAGGTATCCGCTAAATCCTCAACCTTGTCTCCAGTTAAGGCGAGGCAAACCTCTGAGCATATCTCTGTGATATCTTCCAGGTCGCACTTAAAGAACTCTCTAGATTCGTTTATTCTGAAGTTCGATAAGTGCTTATGAATAAAAGCTTCATTTTCTGCTGGAGAGTCAGAATAGAAAGAAGCTTCTATTCGGAATTTATCTGGAACGCCTGTAGCTGATGAAAGCTCTTTAGCTCTGTTTTCAGGTGATGTAGTTGTCATTCCCACTTTATATATGCCAGGCATATACTCATTACTAAGAACATAAACCCAACCTTCAGTTCTGAAGCTATCGGGTAGATCAGCTGTTTTATGAATATCTCTACAAACATCCATCTCACCCAGGTGTCCTATACCCATTATTCTCGACCTCCATATCGATTTGTTGTGTAATTAATATTCATGTATAATTACTCCCGTGAATGATTTACTAATGCGCCTCGATTGCTCCAACAATTGGGGCGTTTTCTTTTGTTCTCATCAAAGAAAGCTCTCCGATTTGCTTCCACAAAAAGCGATATTCCTCTTCTGATATTTTTCTCTCACCTTCCAGCACAAAATCTTTAATCCCCGAAGCTGCAAGCGTTTCGCATAGCTCAGGAAATTTGTCAGTTCTGCGTAGAATTGTTGAGTCATGCACACCTAATGTTTTTGCCACTACAGACTGAGACTTAGCTCTCAATGCTTGTAATGCCGTAGCGATTAGATGATTTGATACGAATTGATTGAAGTTTTTGCGTGTTGTTGCGTAGTCCATAATTTAATATTCCATATTATTGATACAGTTAGTCCGTTGCTCACGATCCTGTGAGTTAAGTTTTCTCCCGTTTGCAAGGAGAGCGGATAAGATGTTAAAGAACGAGTAAATCTATGCTGCTTTAGGCGGAAAAATGTCATCGATAGTGACGTTAATCCCATTATTGTTAAAAAAGCTAACTAGCTGTCTGCATACTTCAAGGTCTGCTTTACGTCTGCCATTTTCATAATGGCTAATGTTTCCTTTTGTGCAGCCTAGCTCTTTAGCTAAATCTGTCTGTGTAAGCCCAAGCTTTTTTCTATATCGGCTTATGTAATTCATCTGAACCTCCTTATTGTTCATTACGAGAGTATACATAAAGTATCCGTAATTTCAATATAAAAGTATACATATTGTCTGTCTACATTTATGTATACATATCGTATTATTGGGTTATGAAAATGAAATGGTATGAACTAGCCAAGTCCCTTATGAAAGATAAGGGCATTACATACGATCATCTGGCTGAGCATTTTTCAGTATCGAAAGGTGCCGTTGGGCATTGGATGACAGGTAAGAGGGAGCCAGCATTTAGCGAAATAGCTGGGATACTTGCATATATTGGCATCAACAATCCTACAATAAATCAAGATGGCACTATCAGTGTTGATGAAGATTCTATCTGTAGAACTGAGCCGACATACCTTTACCCTTTGCTCTCGAAGGTGCAAGCCGGTTCATTTACCGAAAATAGCAATTCATACACAGAGAGTGATGCCATTGCATGGATACCAACAGCCAAAAAAGCAAGCGATAGCGCATTTTGGTTGGAGGTTGAAGGTCACTCAATGACAGCCAAGCAAGGTGGACGCCCAAGCTTCCCTGAAGGAATGCTGATACTTGTTGATCCAGAGCAAGATGTTGAGTTTGGCGATTTTTGCGTTGCTCGTTTACTAAATGACGAGTTTACATTTAAGAAGCTTATCCGCGAAGGTCTAGATGAGTACTTAGCCCCATTAAATGACGACTATAAGCTGATCCCAATTAATGGCAACTGCCAGATTATCGGAAAGGTGGTTAAGTCTCAGTGGCCTGACGACACATTCTAAGGATGAAAATGAGATTCTTACATTGGGCTCGAAATAACAAAGTTAAGTTTTTGGTTTCGATGGTTGTCGCTTTTGAGAGTGTTAACTATCTAGTGGCCTGACGACACGTTTTAGGGTGTGATATTTTTTATAGGGATAGCAAATGATACCAAAACCAATAGCAGACGAACTTCAAGATGAGCTTACCTCTTTCATTTCTGAAGGCGTTATAATGGATAGGTTCACTCTAAAAAAATACTTAGACAAGGCCGCAGATATTCCAGAATATGACATAAGGCATATGATTAATGGGCTTTCTTATGCAGCAAGCGGTTTGTTTGATAAAGCAAACGAATCATTTAGAGTTGCCTTGCAATCAAATAATTCTAGGGTTCAGAGAAATTATTTTGCTTACCTAAATACAACAAAGCAGGTAAAGAAATACATTGAAGAATCATATAAGATAATCGGCAGGATAACGGCTCCAGTTATACATATTGTTTCTGTGAATTCTGCAATTTTTTTTGGTGATGTTGAGGCTGCAAAGTCTGAGCTTGACGCTCTGTTAAAAAGCAGGCCATTGCAGAATTTCAATTATGAACATATAATCAGCCAATATGATTACTTCTCACACAATTTTGGTGACTTTATGTCCATTGGGAAAATGACGAAAAATGATTTCGAATGGATGAATAGCCAAATACTAGAAGTATGTGAAAAGCTAAAGGCTATTCCACTATCCACCCAACACTACATAGATAAAGAATGCAATGAAATTGCATTCATAACAACTATAGCCACTAAAGACCCTGAGCTTTTAGCTAATCTAGATTTTGAACTAGCCATGATGATTTCTGAGAATGACTCTTTTTTGGAGAGGGGCATTACAGGATGGTTTAAACCACATAGTGGAGTTGGGGTGGCATCATTATGAGTATAAAACCGTCTGATTTTCTTGATTTTGCTGAAAGCGTTTTAATTAATAATAACGAGATAAGCAATAGAAATGCTGTATCTCGATCTTATTACTCACTGTATCACTCGGTTTGCTCCGAGCTTAAGCACTGTCCTCCAACGTCACATAGCGGGGTTATTTCTTACTTAAGAAGTAGAAATGAAAACAAAAGTGAAGATTTAGATCAATCCACCATGCTTAAACTCGCAGCTCTTTTAGAGCAAACTAAAAAACAAAGAGTTGTTGCTGATTATGATTTAGAGCACAACATTGACGAAACAGATGCCAAATCAACTATAATTTTAGTAAAAAAAGGCTTATCCCTATTCTAAATTAAAAAATCATTTATACCCAGCCCTCCCCGCGAGGGCTTTTTTGTGCCCTATCCACCCATCAAATCTATAGCTATCCCGTATATCACAATTGACTGCTTATTCCGTTCACTTTCTCTTTGTTCTTTTAGTATTGCAGATATGCGCTCACCAGTAATGTTATGCTTTGATTCGTTCAGCAGCATTACAGCTCTGCCAACCACTTGACATACACGCATGTAGATTACATCTTGCTCAGTATCCATAATATTACCTCAGTGTGTTTTATACACAGTAACACCTCGGATTAGGTATACCCACATAAGATTTGTATGTTTTTGCCTACTTAACATCTTTGTCCAGAAAATCAATAGCATCATTCAACACTGTTATGTACTTAGCATCATCTGTTGCTGATATTCTTTCAGCCAACTCATTTTTTAATGTCGATTTAAATACAATCATATTGCCAGTAAGCAACTTAACAGTTGCATGACCTATCTCACACATAATGTTATTCAAGCTATTTGCTGCCATGCTCTGCATCTCCATTTAATCTGCTCAAAAATGAGATAAATTCACACGATTTTATCTACGCATAACCTGAATCATAGCAATTGCTTCATTAAGAATGGATTTTCTTACAGAGTTCATTTCACCCATGCTTTCACATACAACCCATCAAATATCCCGTATCCATCAACTTTGCTGCCTATCGATATCAACTCAACCGTCATTATGCCTATCTCAGATAAAATCAATCTCGTTCTATCATTATATGTATTCATAAGTCCCCCAATGTGTGTTTTTTAGACAGTACTGTGTAAGTTTCGTTCTATTTAGTGTGATTTCCCTCGCAAGATAAATTATTTTTGAAAATAAATTACCTGAAAATACAAATAGTTGACACCATTATGCAAACAAAGTCTACAATTTGTATTTACAATCATCTACGAATCGTATGCATTTAACTCCATCGAAGGCAAGCAACATGAAATATACGCCTTATGCTCTTTAATAATTTAGCTTCCTCCTTGCAAACGGGAGGCCAAAGTGAAGTTAGCTTTGGGATCGGTGAATGCGCAGGCTGATGCGCTACAGCCAGCGGTCAGCACCTAGCTTAGGGCTAGGATGGGTAGCCGCCGAGTAGGAGCTCAGCACCTACCACCAATCACCAAAGTTAACTAACTGAGGATTTTATTATGAACTCAAGACAGCGTTACAAATTACGCAGGAAAGAGAAGCGCATGGAACAGCGCAAAGAAGAATCACGGAAGGTTAATTCATTCGATGTTATGGCGCAGATAATCGTTGAGTTGAAGAAGCTCAAACCAGCACTAGACACACGCAAGCAACCACGGCTACGCAAGCCAATTATGAGTGATGGAAGTGTTACGGCACGTTAAATAGGAGATAGAAAATGAAATTTGAAGACCTACCAGAAAACATACAGATAATTGCAGCATCAACATTATCTGAAATCATGAAAGCAAGCTGTATATCTAAAGAGCTAGCAGAAGATTTAGCCAGCTCTGTAAAGAGAGCATTTATTGCCCTGTACGAAAGTAATTAAGACTCACTTAGCTTTTTAAAGTGATTACTCAGCGCCGTAAAGGTGTGAATAAGAGCGTTTTCATTATTCTGAATACCAGCACCAAAAGCAGGCCCTGTCTTTCCAGCTCTAATCATTTCAATTAAAAGCTGCTGAGCAGCCTGTTCAGGGTTTTTCTTTGGATCAATCACATCTGACATAAAACATTCCTTATTTTGACTGTGGAATAACCAATATATCAATTTTCCTTGACTGTGGAAAGGAAGGAAACCACCTCGCCTGACGTGGTTAAAAGCAGGCACAGTTAACTAATTACAGTCCATTCTGTGGGCTGTGGTGAGGTAGCTTTTTTGACAGCACGACAATAAGCCAAAGGCGATAAATCGGTCTCGCCATAGATGTAAGTACCGTTTGAATCGGAGGATTTATGTAACAAGAAAATCGGATAGACCGCAGCCGCATATCGGCAAAGGTTAGGTAGTGACTAACCCCTGAATAGCATGATCGCTAGCCTGTGTAGCGACGGGTCAAGGTTCCTATATTACAAATAGCTCTGGTAAAGCAGCGTACAAGCCAAATACGCACCAGTTATTAGCGGCGATTGAGCGGCATGAACTCAAGGGCATGAGCGCGTCCACTGCGAGAGTGTGGATTATCAATAGGTTGGTGAGTTGATTAATAGATAGGAGATAGAGATGGATATTACGATTTTGTGCTCATCTGCTGATTGCAGTTCAGGGGTTGGAATAATGGAGGTAAAGGTCATCGATGTGGCTGATATTTCAATTCCAGAAGAATACCAAAATGAAGTGCTCAGAACCGCTATTAGTGAAGAAAATATAATTAAATACCTTAAAAGTCAGGGTTATTTAGTTACTTGTTAATAACGGAGGGAGTATGACAATAACACTGAAAATATATAAAAACTCGCCAGAGCACAGGGAGTACATGAACGCAAGATTCCCGAAAGATAGACGTCACCATTCTTGCTCAAATGAAACCTTCGAATTCAAAGGTCATCGCTGGAAATACCAAGTAACCAGTTTCGATGATAACGGCGACTATGATTTGCTGTGGCGTCCAGATGGTAAAGAACCTGAGTTGATGGCAAGTGATGCGACTATCAGAGATTATTTCGCGAAAGCGGCTATGCAATCATTAATTACGCATTTTGATTATGGATGCATTGGATTCGATGAGCGTTACATGAATGAGTTTGCCAAAGAAGCATATCAAATAGCAGATGCAATGTTAAAGGCTAGGGGGTGATATATGGGAAAAATGACATTCGTAGTTGAGTATGAGGATGGCAAGGAGCCGCTTTTAAAAGAAAGTGTGGAAGCATTTGGTGGAAAATTACTTTTAGTTAGCTTCAATGATTACAGAGATGGGAAACTAACACAGAGTGAAGTTAGTGCAATAAATCACGCAATGGACTTCAGTAAGTTAAAGGATACATGCAAATACTTTGAAGTGAACTATGACGTAGTTGTAGCTAAGCTTTAGGTGGTGGTGATATGGAATTTAGAGGAACGCCAGCGCCTTGGCTTATTGAAGAGCGCGACATCAAAGGAAAATGGGATGATAAGTATTTTGATATCCAAACTATGGAGATAGATAGTTGTGAATATATGTATTTACTTGATTCAACAGTTGTTGGATATGAACAATCACTAGCCAACGCCCATCTAATCGCAGCAGCACCAGAGTTATTAGAGGCTTTGATTGAGCTAACGGAAAGCGCAAAAGAGGCTATTGATGGCCTAGGTGACTTATCGGACGCAATAGACACAGCCAAAGCAGCAATCGCAAAAGCCCTCGGTCAGCAGTAACCCACCACTTAATCATTCATATCGCTATTAATAGTGAGGAATACGCACATAAGGAACATAGGAAATGGCAAATGAATTAGTCGTAATTGAGAAATCTAAGGCGCTTGATGTTTTTAAATCATCAAATAGCGTCGAAGATATTATTAGCAAAATTGAGAGCGAGGTTAACTCATTTGTTAATGATGTTAATACTGACAAGGGTCGAAAAGAAATCAAGTCTCTCGCGTACAGGGTTGCGCAGTCGAAAACTTATCTCGATGGGCTTGGAAAAGACTTAGTCGCAGAGCTGAAGGAAATCCCTAAGCTTATAGATGCCAACCGAAAGACAGTGCGCGACCGACTTGACGCTCTACGCGATAAAGTTCGCCAGCCACTTACCGAATGGGAGGCTGAGCAAGATAGAATAAAAGCAGAACAGCAAATGTTAGCGTGGCACGAAGAAGCGCTAGAAATGAATGCGGCATTCGATAAGGCACTTGCTGAGCGTATCGAGTCAGACCATGAAATCGCCCTGCTCATGAATGAGAAATTCGACCGTGATTTAGCAGAGGCTAAAGCGGAAGCAGAACGCCAACGTATTGCACACGAAGAAGAACTGAAGAAACAAGCAGCAGAGCAAGCAAGGTTAGAAGCCGAACGAAAAGCACAGCAAGAAATCGAAGCAGCAGCACAGCGCGAACGTGAAGCAAAAGAGGCACAAGAGCGTGCAGAGCGTGAAAAGCAGGAAGCTATTCAACGTGCAGAGCAAGAAGCGAAAGAAGCTAAGGAAAAGGCCGAGCGTGATGCTAAAGAAGCTCAGGAGAGAGCCGAACGCGAGAAACAATTAGCTATCGAAGCTGAGCGCAAAAGAGCCCTTGAAGCTGAGCAATCGCGATTAGCAGAAGAAGAACGCAAGCGTAAGGAAGATGCGAAGCGTCAAGAAGATAAAGAACATCGTCGTGTATTTAATCAAGAGGCATTGAAAGCCTTAGTCAGTAACGGATTTGATGAAAAATTAGCGACTGAATTTATTAAGTTAGTTGCAAGTAACCAAATCCCCCACATGACAATGAATTACTAATTCCCACCGCACCAACACCAGAACCTAAATAACAATCGCTATCAATCGATAAGTGAGGGATTTCTTATGCCAAAAATTAACGAATTAAAACGTCAGGAACTCAGCTATCGACTGAATAGCGAGAGCTTCAAGGATGAAGTTAAAAGCAAAATTAAGTGGGATTGGATAGCTTTCATTATCTCCTTAATTGCTTTCATGGCGCTGATACCGAGGTGGATATGACATTGCACATAAATACAAAAGGTTATTACCCATCAATAACGTTTGATAAAGACTTCAGGTTATCAATTGAAAATCATGAAGTACAAAAAATAGAGGGAGATACGGATGCTCTCTTTACTACAATGGATGCACCGATTGAGGAGATAGTTGATTTCCTCTTAAAGCATGAATGGACTGATGCGCTTATGGAAGAGTACATCACCAGAGGGAAAGGGAGCCTAATATTTTCGGCGGTGGCCAAGTTAAGTAAGGACGCAGCATGAGAATTTCAGAGTATGAAAATTTCGTCACTATTCCAGACCGTGAGCACATAGCAAATCAGGATGATGAGCTAATAAATGCTACCACTGAATTAATTTGGAACGCCCTTCCCTCTTCAGTCAAAAGGAAAATGACTGAGCAAGAATCAGATGAAGCATGGAACGCTTGGTTTGAGCTAGCCAAAAGCGAAAGGAGGCTATTGTGAGTGCAGCAGTTCAAAAGGTATATGAAATTATTAACCCGCTTAAAACGGAATTTGAGCAGGTATGCAGCGAGCCAAGCATAGCATTTAAAAGGGAGTCTGAATTTGCTATGCAGATATTTGCTAATAATGATTTTTTGGCGAATGTCGCAGTGAATAACGTTGTTTCAGTTCGAAGTGCTGTAATGAACATTGCGGCTATTGGCATTAGCTTAAACCCAGCGCAAAAACTAGCTTACTTAGTACCTCGTGATAAGAAAGTATGCCTAGATATTAGTTACATGGGATTAATGCATATAGCCCAGCAGTCAGGGGCTATTAAGTGGTGTCAATCAAGCATTGTACGCCAGAATGATAATTTCCAACTCACCTCAATAGATACCGCACCTCGCCATGAATACAACGCCTTTGCCACACAAGAGCAAAGAGGCGAAATAGTCGGCGCTTACACAGTAGTCAAAACAGAAGATGGCGACTACTTAACTCATACAATGGCTATTGCAGATATCTATGCAATACGTGATAGGTCATCCGCTTGGAAAGCTTGGATATCCAAAAAGGCAAAATGCCCTTGGGTTACAGATGAAGAGCAAATGATTCTGAAAACTGTTGTTAAACAAGCCGCTAAATACTGGCCTCGCAGAGAACGACTAGACCAAGCCATTGACTACGTTAATACCGAAGCTGGCGAAGGCATCGACTTTAAAAACGAACAGTCACAGCCTCGTGATGTAACTCCCGCAAGTGAACAGCAAATGGAAGATATCACAGACCTAATGATTAAGGTTAATGGTGATTGGAGCGACGCATTCATGGCGTTCATTAGCAAACGATTTAAGCGACCAATATCACATCCGACTGAGATAACCGCTTTTGAGGCTAATGACATTATCGACATGCTAAGGAAAAAGGCTGAAGGAAAATGATTAGCGATGACATCATTCTAAGCAAAACAGGCATCGATTTAACAAAAGTAGAGCAAGGAAGCGAAGAGTGGTTGTCAATCAGGTTAGGTGTTGTGACTGCCTCTGAGGCATGGAAAGTCATTTCCAAGCCAAGGTCAGGCACTAAATGGTCAGACACAAAGAAAACATATTTAAACACCCTTATTGGTGAAGTTTGCACGGGAGTTTACAAGGAAGTATCAGCAAGGACGCTTGAATGGGGTAAGACCTACGAATTAGAAGCAAGGATGACATTCGAGTTTTACACTGGGTTAACGGCAAAGGAAGTGCCAATAATATTCAAAGACGAGCAACTACGGATAGCTTGCTCTCCAGATGGCATTTGCAGTGATGGCTCAGGATTAGAGCTTAAATGCCCGAATAACACGGACGTATTTATCGACTTAGCATTGAACGGAATCGATGCAATGAAAAAGGAATATGTGGCTCAAGTTCAATATTCCATGTGGGTTACAGGTAAGGACATCTGGCACTTTGCAAATTTTGACCCACGAATGCCAGCAGGGAAAGAAATTGCATATTTCCCTGTTGAGCGGGACGAAAACATGATGAAAGAATTCGACGAATTAGTCCCAGAGTTCATTGAAGTAATGGATCAGGGTTTAAATAAATTAGGTATTCAATTTGGCAATCAGTGGGGTAAGCCATGCTAAACGAAGTAAATATTATTGGTCATCTTGGTAATGACCCTGAAATTAGATACCAACCTAGCGGTGACGCTATCGCAACTATGTCTATCGGATGCTCAGAGCGTTGGAAAGACAAGAAAACGGGCGAGCAAAAAGAAAAAACTGAATGGATACGTGTTGTTGTGTTCGGGAAACTAGCTGAAAACGTTGGTGAGTATCTTAAAAAAGGCTCGCTAGTTTTTGTAAAAGGAAAATTCAGAACTAGAAAATGGCAAGACCAGTCAGGACAAGATAGATATTCGACTGAGGTCACTGTGGGCATGGATGGCATCGTGAAGTTTCTAGACAAGAAACCACAGTCACAACAAACACAGCAACAAGGTAGATGGGTGCAGCCTCAGCAACCACCACAGCAAAACTTTGAGCCACCACAGGACTTTGAAGATATCCCTTTCTGACCCTTCCCTATGTGATTTAACCAAAGGAGAAAACCTATGGCTTGGTGCGATAGCCCATACAAGGACAGAGAATCAACAGAAGAGCAAAAGGAAGATTGCTCATACTGTGCTTATTGCGATGTAGAACTACTAAATGACGATGAAATTTTTGTTGGTGGCGATACTGTTTATTGCTGCGAGCAGTGTTTCATCGATAGCCAATAACCAAAGGATATATTTGCAAGGATGCAAACAGGAGATAGATATATGGTGATGCACATTAAAATTAATGAGCATGATGTGATAGAGGTTGGTAAATATCCAGATTGCCTAGAAATAGGATTTATTGATGAACGCTGTAATTGTGGCGATGGTTCATGTGAAGCCAAAGTTCACGGAGGTGAGTATGTGAACATCCCAACTAAGCAAGTGCCAGAATTAATTCGTGAGCTGGTAAAGCTATATCCAGATTGGGATAAGGAATATTTTAACTCGCAGGGATGCAATGATGAGGAGTGAGTATGAAGGTTGAACAATCTCAAGTGACTAAACTGGTGATAACAGGTATAGAGCGTCACGACCCCATTCATGTTTATCTTGAAGATTACGGTGATAACAAAAATGGCAGAGTTACTATTAGCGAAAGTGGCGATTCATGGTCTTGTTTTTGGGGTTCTATGGGCGGCTCACTAGTTGAGTTTATTCATAGGATTAATAATCACTACTGGATAGGTAAACTAGACTCTAATTTAAACTCTGAGATAGATGATGATAACGATGCAAATGCTGAATATGCTAAAAAGCAAGTTATCGAACTGCGCAAAGATGATGAAATAGACCAATACGAAGCAAGGGAGTATTGGGATTTAATTGAATCATCCGATGATGTTAAGAGTGATTGTTGCAATTGCTATATAGGAAGTAAGTTACTTAGTTTGTTTGGTGATGATGCTTGGTATAACGATTGGCCTTCTATTCCCAACCCTAAATATCTAAGAATGGAATCACGATTAAATGCTGTTCGCGAGGCATTAAAACAAATAAGTGTGAGTTAAGTAGGCGTTTTGACAGTGGATTAGTCACAGGGATGTGAGTATGATTCCTGCTTTAATTTTTGTTAAGGATAATGCAAATGAGCGAAATCTCACGCCTAGCCACAACTGATAAAGACATTGTAGATATGTGGTCAGTGATAATTAAAATAGTTTATACACTTATCGCTGGAGCTATTGGTGGTGCGTGTACTTTTTGGTGGAACAGAAAAAAGTATCTTTTAGCTAAACAGAAATTAGAGCATGAAATAGAATCATCAAGAGCTAAAATTGAAGCTGATAAGAAATTACTTCGCCAGCAAATGATAACAAATAATATTGCTCCGATGAGGCAGGCTTGGATTAATAATGTTAGGTCTCAAATATCAGAAATAATTGCAACATCTGATTTTACAAGAACTTATCTACATGATTTTAAATCTGATGATAAAATGTTCGAAGATGAACGAGAAAGACTTAAGCTAGTAGTGGAGCACGGTAGCAATGCAATAAGAGCATTACACAATATTAAATTACTCCTACCAATTAATGAATCTGATTATTCATTACTGATTGGCGACCTAAAGGAATTAAGTGAGAACATAATTAGTAATTCATTAAATAAAACTGATAGAGATAATTTGGTTGATAAAATAACTAATGATTCCAGAAAATTATTGAAAAAAGAATGGGAAGTAACCAAATCACTCAAGGAAATAGAATAATAACTCACCCTGCACTAGCGGGGTTTTTTATGTCTAAAATTCAGAGTAACAATTAATGCAAATAATCGGATATGTATTACTCATGCTAATACAGGGTTCTGCTGTGCCTGTATCTGAGCAAATATACACACAGAAAGAATGCGAGAGCCGTGCCATGCAGATAATGCAGGTGCGGGATGTTGAGATTAAATGTGGGGAGGTGATTCGTGAGTAAATATAACATAGGATTTGAAGTGTATTATATTGGATACGTTTCATTCATAAAATACCCAGCGTTAAGACACAATAAATGTAAATGGAAAGTTGCAGCAAGAGTAATTGATACTTACACGGGTAAATCTCTAATAGATTATTGCAATATCGAGTATACAGTAAAGCCAAATAAGCGAGACCTTCGAAAATTAAGAGCTGAGATAATGTGGGAAGTTAGAAGCTTTATTAGAAATAATGTTGAATTTGCAACCCCTCAAGACATTACAAGATAACGGTCAAAGATTGAATATGAAATTTAAAGTCGGCGATAAGGTTAGAGTACACCCTCTCGATGAAGACGGAACTGTTTATTTAGTTGACGATAACTCGACTGTATTACCTTATTTAATTGAAGACGAGGACGGTCAAACCTCATGGTGGCCTGAAGAAGATTTGGAGTTAATCAATGAATAAACCAGTAAGTGAATTAAATCCGAATGACATAATTAAGCTTGGTGATAACTGGTTTCGTTGTTGTTACTTTTATTATTCTGACCGTGAAACATCTATAGACCTACAACGCGAACGTGACCAGATTAACCCTTATTGCGACAGTACGTGCATCAAGATATCAATTAACAAAGATGTAGGTATTAAATTTGAAGTGAAGGATTCGGAGAGCAACAATGGAAATTAAATTAGGTAGATATGTAATAACATCTGACAAGTATCAATTCATTCTTAATGAAATTAAAACGATAAAAGAAGGTGAAAACGCAGGAAAAGAAACAATGGTTACTGTTAGCTATCATCCAAAAATGGAAATGCTAATTAAAAAGTTATTTATGCTTGAAGTTAAATCTGATGATATTAAGTCGCTGCAAGATATGAATGACAAAATAAATCAGCTCAGCACTAGCCTATCAGGTCAAATATCGGAATTAATTAAATAGCATATTAAACGGAGCGGATAATGAAACTCATCATTCGCGGTGAAGTCACGCCCACTGAAAGGATTGCTATTAATGCGGCATTGGAAGCCCACAAAAAGAATCACAATCGAACTGGAATAATCGTTAATCACAAAATAAAGATAGGAAAGAATATCTACCCTGTCGAAATTCAAAACTGTCAAAAGTCTTATATGGTAACAATGAGAAATAAAAGGCAGAGGATATGAATGAACAGATATTAGAAAACGGACGCCGAAAGATAGCAAGGGAATGCCGTGACAAATTAAAGCAACTCAAAAAACTCAGCGACAAACAAAGCACAGCAATACTCAAAGATTATCTTCCGAAATTCCAATTAACACTCAGCGAAAAGCACAAGAAATTCCCACCGATTATGTGGTTGACTTATTACGTCAACTCTATCGATAAGGAGATTAATAGTGGATGACTCTCTTTATACAATAAAAGAATACGCATCGATGATCCGACTGTCATCTTCAACGGTATACCGAAACCCTGCAAGATATTACATGTTCAGGGTCGGTAGCTCATGGAGAGCAAACAAGGAAAGCCTAAAAAAGTTTGAACAGGCGCAGTTTAACGACAATAATGTCTATCGGCTGGCTTTGGTCGGTAGTAAGAGGAAAACCAAATGCCAATATACAAAAGAGGCAGCAAGTATTGGGTCGATGTATCCACCCCAACTGGCGAGAGAATTAGACGCTCTACTGGCACCTCAGACAAAATAAAAGCACAAGAATATCATGACAAACTGAAGCATGACCTGTGGCAGCAGGATAAGCTTGAGAAGCAACCAGATCGGATATTTGAAGATGCAATTATTTTGGCACTTAAGGATGCCAAGGGGCAATCAAGTTTTAAAACTAAGCAGGCTTACTCTAAGTATTTTATCGCTATTCTTGGTGGAAGAAAGCTATCATCAATCACTAGTGATGATATTGCTAACTCAATCCCCGATTATAGCCCGATGACAAAGAGTAAGCTAACAAGCGCAACTAAGAATCGGTACCGTTCTTTCATTCTTAGAGCTCTATCACTGGCACACAAAATGGGCTGGATAACTAGGGCATCTTATATTCCAAGAATGAAAGAGCCCACCGTAAGGGTTCGATGGTTAGAAAAGTGGGAGGCCGAACTTCTGTTATCTAATATTAAAGTTAAGTGGATGAGGGATTTTGTTTCCATTGCTATTTTAACAGGCATGAGAAAAAGCGAGATATTATCGCTTAAATGGAAAAGTGTAGACCTAGTTAGAAGAGTTGCTCATGTAACGGCTGATAACGCAAAGTCAGGACGTGCTAGGCCAGTGCCGCTAAATGATGTAGCCATTGAAATTCTAAATGGAATTGAAAAAGATGGTGATTATGTTTTTTCAAACGACGGAAAACGAAGAAGCTGTCACTATCGCGAGTGCTACTATCAAGCGCTAGCTGATTCTGGCATAACTGATTTCACTTTTCATGACCTCAGGCACACGTGGGCAAGTTGGCACGCACAAAGCGGAACTCCGCTCATGGTACTTAAAGAAATGGGCGGATGGGAGACATTGGAAATGGTTCAGAAATACGCACACTTTAGCGGTCAACATTTAACCAAATATAGTGAGCATGTCACAATTTCGACACAGTCGAAGAATGAAGCCAGTCAAAAGCCACATCTAACACTTTTAACTGGCTGATGTACAACGATTAATTTTACACATCCAAAATTACAAGCCACTTCAACTTTAGATTATGAGTCAGAAGCTGCAATTATGGCAAATATGCATTTAATTGCCCAAGGCAGAACAGTTATTAGCATCGCACATCGGCTAAACACAATTATGCATGCTGATAAAATTTGTGTTATTCAACAAGGGAAAGTTATTGAAATGGATACGCATAAAAACCTCCTTGCATCGAATGGGCTTTATGCGCGTTTATGGCAACAGCAAACACAATAAAATGCCTAAAAAAGCATCACTTAGATAGCAAGTGGTGCTTTTTTCCTAAAAGCGTACTTTTTTTAACCTATCAGGCTCACTCGCTTACCTCCAAGCTATAGCACTGCGTGATGAGCTAGGGTATCATGGCGCGCTGAATTATTGGCACACCCTTTTAGCAATTATAGACATGGCAAAAGAACAAACTGATCGTACAACTCTGGATTTGTTCGCTGAGGAACGAAGGCCTGGGCGACCTAAGACAAGCCCGCTATCACGGGATGAACAACTAAGGATAAACAAACGCAACCAACTAAAACGCGATAAAGTGAAGGGGTTGCGTCGAGTTGAACTTAAACTAAATGAAGAAGCTGTTACTGTGCTCAATCAGTTAGCTGAAGAAAAAAATATAAGCCGCAGTGAATTAATAGAAGAAATCTTGATGTCACAACTTCAGCACGTTGATGAGACAATACTCAAGTAACGCTCTCTTAGTAAATCACACAAATTTGACAGACTTATAAAAGTTTTTTCGCCAGAATAAGGCATAAAATTCTATTTATTTTCGTTCTAAATGAGTTCTAGAAGTTGAGAAATTCCTTCTTTCTCTCTTAGAAAAACAAGAGGTTAATCAGTTTATGGCAGTCATCGGTATTTTCTTCGGAAGTGATACAGGTAACACAGAAAATATTGCCAAAATGATCCAAGAAAGATTAGGCAAAGATGTAGCAGAAGTTCATGATATTGCTAAGTGCAGCAAAGAAGACATTGAGGCTTTTGACATTCTACTTCTTGGTATTCCAACTTGGTATTACGGCGAAGCACAATGTGATTGGGATGACTTTTTCCCAACATTAGAAGAAATTGATTTTGACGGTAAGCTTGTCGCGCTCTTTGGTTGTGGAGATCAAGAAGACTACGCAGAATATTTTTGTGATGCGATGGGCACCATTCGCGATATCATCGAGCCACGAGGTGCGGTGATTGTTGGGCACTGGCCTACTGAAGGTTACCACTTCGAAGTTTCTAAAGGTATGGCGGATGACAACCACTTTATCGGCTTAGCGATTGACGAAGATCGCCAACCTGAATTAACAGATGAACGAGTGGATGCATGGGTCAAACAAATCTCTGAAGAAATGTCATTAGCTGAAATTCTCGGCTAGTCGATTAAAAATATGTGTTGCTGATAGATTGAATCATTTTCCGCTCAAAATGTACCACCTCAGAGCATCATTCAGTCTAAAATAATCGATTAAATATCCTTATTGGATAGACTTATAAGAGATTATCAAAATAATGAGACAATGCATGGTTTCTATTTTTATTTTCCATGCCTATAATTGTAAATCAGTTTAGAAGACAACTGGTTTTATGTTAAAAATGTCTCATTATTGTTAAATTTATGATTTAAGATACAGGACAAACCCGCATGACAGACAACAATAAAGCATTGAAAAATGCTGGACTCAAAGTCACTCTTCCAAGACTTAAGATTTTGGAAGTACTTCAGGAGCCTGAGTGCCACCACGTCAGTGCGGAAGATCTCTATAAAAAGCTGATCGACATGGGCGAAGAGATCGGGCTAGCGACTGTATACCGTGTATTGAACCAATTTGATGATGCAGGTATCGTTACACGCCATAATTTCGAGGGTGGAAAATCTGTATTCGAATTAACTCAGCAACATCACCATGACCACCTAATTTGTTTAGATTGTGGTAAAGTGATTGAGTTTACTGACGAGTCGATTGAAACCCGCCAAAAAAATATCGCTGCTCGCCATGGTATTAAACTGTCTAACCACAGCTTATACTTATATGGCCACTGTGCTGATGGTGATTGCCGCGATAACGCTGACGCACACGAAGCAAAAGAGTAATAAATTAATCGCCATCGTAACTTGATGGTGACCCATTCTTCAAAAGCCTGATGCTATCGTTATCAGGCTTTTTTATTGCATCAATTCACCGATAAATTAACCTTTTCCAGTTAGAATACCCATAATTTATCTTATTCACTTTATATTTATCACTAAAATATGTCATTAAGGTGAAATATTGAAGTGTTCTATAATAAGTTGCAATTCACTTCAAATCCTTTATATTGTTTGTCGGATAAATTCATCTCTCTATTTTAAAATATTTACAATGGTATCATAGTGATGCATAACGTCATTTAAAACATACATTGCATCTGTTTTTTATATCACTGTCATATGATTTATCTAATTAATGTCTAAAATAAGTTCAACATATTACGACCAAAATTTTGGCTTGCTTTTAATTTAATAAGCAAGATTAGTGTAATAAAAAAGTTAAATTACAATTATATGATGTAATTCATATATTTTTAGCTAGACTTATTTGGATTACTCTCGTACTTCGTAAGAGATTAACTGATGAAAAAAACATATCTTTTTATTAACACTAGTTTTTTCTTCTGGTTTCTTACTTTAATAGGATGGTTTTTTCGTCATACTGCCATCACCTTATTTTCATTTGTATTATCAATTCTGTTCTTGATCTTATACTTCAATCAAAAAAAGGTAAGTAAAATGTTCACCAAAAGACAAAACAAACAAGCTCTAGAAGAAACAACTACAATTCGTGAACCTGATATTATTTCTAAGATAGAAGAACAAGTTACGATATCAACCCCAACGCTTAGTGAAGAAAAATCGAATACAATTATCTCAAGGGATGTTATGTTTGAAGGCAACATAACATCTAACGAGCAAGTGCATATTTACGGCAAAGTGGTTGGCAATATTACAGGGAAAGATAATACTGTAAAAGTTATGCTCAACGGCCAAGTGACGGGTAATATTACTTGTAAAGAATTGATTATTAATGGCCAAGTTGAGGGTGAGTGCGTCTCTGAGTCCATTAGTATCGAAAATAATGGCGAAGTCCATGGAACAATTCACTACAGCAGTTTATCGATTAAAAAAGGCGGCATCCTTTCAGGACAAGCTAAAGTCAAAAATAGTGTTTCTCATATGGATAAAGTCACAAAATTAAAAGATAAAATAAAACATGATACGCCTATCACTAATAATGAAGATGATAAAGGAATTGCTTCGTTATAATCATTTGTTTTTCTGTACTAGGATAATGACTACATATTAAAAATAAGGTGGATCTATCCCCACCTTATTTTTAAATTTCAAACTTTAAATATAAGTATATTTTCTTATTCTATTTAATAGTTTGATATTGCATATATATGCTATGTGTATTTTTAGTTGGTTACCATTATAGATATTACAATGGTAACCGCTATTTACTTAACTCATTAAAAAACCGTAAATGGCATCATTACCATAAATTTAATATCTTTTTCATCTTGGAAGATATTTCCATAACCACCACCATAACTAGGGATATCGGTATGATTATCATATTTGGTGAAGTGTAACTTAAAGAGAGTGTCTTTTGCTCGGCCTGTTTGAACGGTATATAATATATCAAAATTCCACGCACTTTCTTTTAAACGCACATCTTGGGCATATTGGGAGTTAGTACTTGGTTTTGCGTCCCAACCATAAATATAGGATGTCCCCACTTTCCAACCCGCAAGATCCCAGTTTTTAAGATCATACATCACACCAGCATATAACGCTTTTTCATTGTTGGCGTTCCAGTCTGAACGACCATCCCACCAAATATCCATACGTCCATTCGATGTCGCCCAACCAGGAGTCATACGTTGCAAAAAGTAGCCTTGATTACCTTCTGCTTTAACATAGGTTCCTTCAACTTTAAAATCAAACTCCTCATAGGTATACCCTAATGTCATCGCTTGCAACCATGCTAATCCATCATAAACATCATTAACACCGCCATCAGAAACCTTGTCTTTTGAACCATAGAATTGATATGAGAGACGTAAATCGCGTTCAGCCACAGGCAGGGCATATGAAACTTTAGCAAAATACTGATCCATATAATCTTTTGCCTGGCCATAAGCCCCTTCTAACACTAAATTGTTTTTAAAATCATATTTAAACCCAATTGAGTGCAAATAACTGATCCCTGTTTTACCATCCGCTTCACGGAAATCATACATTGAACGGTACCACGGTGCTTTATAACGGTCTGCCCACATATAAGACATGCTCAACTCACCGTTTTGTTCAAAATCAAACACACCACCAACTTCTAAACCACGATAAGTCCCAGGCATATAACTCCAGTGCGAAGCTAATAAGGTCTGACCCGTTGGCTGAATATATCCCCCTCTCCCCCAGAAAGGGCCATATTTTAATTTTGCAGCCGCTTTATAAAATGTCACCCCACTGCGATCGCCTGTCCATTTTTCATCCCAGCGTGATTTAGCGTCACTAAAACCGATTTCATTGGGGGCAGCAGGCCCACTGTTAGATAACTCGATGGCAGTAAAACCCGCTAAATCCAAACCAATAACATCTTGAAAATAGCCCGATGAAAAGTCTAGGCTAGCATTAAATGTAGAGTGCTTCAGATTATCTGCATATTTTTTATATTTATCGCTATTTGGGTCTAAATCCTTACGGGAACGATCCCTTTGCCAGTAATAAAGCCCACCAGTGAGTTTTGAATCTTCGAAAAACTGTTCAGCGTGAGTGATAGGTTGATACGCGATAGGTAACATCGCGATTGCGATTTTTAAGACGAGCAACTTCCTGCCAGTATTGACATGTTTATTAACCATTCTTGTATTCCTCTAATATTTTTTATGTTTTATTATTCGGCCGAAATACGATTTAACTTTCCATTTAAATCCAAATATTCACAACAACTTATGTTGCTTGTGATGTAATTAGCCTATTTTTTGCGACGCGAATTATCAACACTGATACTGGCTTTGTTGCCAAAATATGATCAACGGCACATTAATTTTTATTAATAGTCACCATCACAGATGATGACCCATGATTTAAAAATATATAACAGTTTGATAAATATAATAAATAAATAGATATTAGAGAGAGGGTTAAACTTAAGAACACGTGGATAAATTGCCTTGATATGATGCAAACACGCCAAATTAAGTGCTATTGCTTGCGTTCTATCACCACATTGACTTAATTTTGTGAGAAAGGTAAATGAAATAAGGTCTTTTAAATTCGTTTTATTGTTTTAACTTAATCATTTGAATAAATTGATAGTAATTATTCTTTATCATTTTTCGATTTTTCTGCATTAATATTCTCAATAATACGATAGCATTATTGAGAATAATTCCCCTGTTTTCATCTGCTACTATGAAATTTCCATTTCAACAAGAAGCGTACAAAAATGAATATTGATTTAACAGGAAAACGCGCCTTAATTAGTGCATCAACCGCGGGTATCGGCTTTGCGATAGCAAAAGGGCTTGCAAGTAGCGGTGCAGAAGTATTGATTAACGGTCGTAATAAGAAAAGTGTTGATGATGCGGTATCCCGTCTACAAAAAGAGCTTCCTAGCGCTAAAGTATCCCCAGCCGTCGCTGATGTGAGCCACCCTGAGGGGCTCAACCTGCTACTCAGTGAAATCAAAGAGATCGATATTTTAGTCAACAATGCTGGCATTTATGGTGCTGAGGACTTTTACACAACCGACGATGCCACTTGGGATAATTACTGGCAAACCAATGTGATGTCTGCAGTACGTTTATCTCGAGCCCTATTGCCTGCAATGGTTGAAAAAGGCTGGGGGCGAGTTGTCTTTATTTCATCTGAATCTGCACGCAATATTCCTGCGGATATGATCCACTATGGTGTCACAAAAACAGCAATGCTCTCCCTTTCACGAGGACTTGCTAAATATGTTGCTGGTACTGGTGTGACAGTCAATAGTGTTCTCCCTGGCCCGACCCTTTCTGATGGTTTTGCCAATTTGATGGAAGACGAAGCAGCGAGAACAGGTAAGTCAATCGAAGCACTCGCTAACGAATTTGTCGTTGCGCACAGACCAAGTTCAGTTATTCGACGTGTAGCGTCTGTGGAAGAAGTGGCAAATATGGTGGTTTATACATGTTCGAAACAAGCCTCTGCAACCTCTGGAGCGGCATTACGCGTTGATGGCGGAGTCATTGACGATATTATTTAATCATCGGTAAGCTTATTACCTAATGTATTGATTATCGAGTAGCAAGACAATTAACGGGGGGCAAAAACCTGCACCCCGCTACCTTAACTTTCACACTTAATATTTTTCAAATAACATTTGAATTTTTTGTGGGTCTTTAGTTTCAGTCAACGCTAGCTGCAATAATACGCGTGCTTTTTGTGGATTTAACCTTTCAGATGCCACGAAGCCATATAGATTATCATCGACCTCTGCATTACGTGTGGTATAGCCTGTTGGAACACGGCTAGCACGTACTACAACCACATCCTCTTTTGCCGCTTTTGCTAGTGCATCAAATACCGTTTTGTACATGTTGCCGTTACCAACCCCTGCACTAACAATACCTTCGGCCCCTTCTTCTCTTAGAGCTTTAACAGGTGCTGCGGAAGCATTCGCATAGTTATAAACAATACCAACTGCAGGTAATTTATCGAGTTTACTCACATCAAACGCAGCGTTATTTTCCCGTGGCTGAGGAGCTTGGAAATACGTCACTTTGCCATCGTGGATAAACCCTTCGGCACCTGCGTTAACCGCATCAAATGCCTGGACTTCTGTGGTGCTCATCTTCATCACATTTCGGCCTTGAACCACCTTGTCATTCATTGCCATTAGCACGCCACGGTCACCAGCTGACTTATCCGTTGCAAGCACCACCGCGTTATACAAATTTAGCGGCCCATCAGCTCCCAGTGCTGTTGATGGGCGCATTGCACCGACCAACACAATTGGTTTCTTACAATAGGTTGTTAAATCAAGAAAAAAGGCCGTTTCTTCTAGTGTGTCCGTTCCGTGAGTGATCACAAAGCCATCGGTTTTATCGCAGTCTTGGTTGATTTTTTTCGCCAACGTCAACCAAACTTGGTCATTCATATCTTGCGAACCGATATTCACCAATTGTTCGCCGCTTAAATTAGCAATTTTCTTGGTTTCTGGAACTGCATTAATTAACGCATCAATCCCCACTTTACCCGCTTGATAACTAGAAGAAGTTGCTGAATCCCCACCCCCAGCAATGGTTCCCCCCGTTGCTAATACCGTAATATTCGGTAAAGCGACGGCAGATACGGTAAACAGTGAAACCAGTGTTGCGAGCAGCGCTTTATTTCTGTTTTTCATCCTATTTTCCTTTCATTAATAAACTTCAGTTATTATGTGGGTTTATGCTAAATTTATTGTGATCTATACCCCAAATAATTCGAGTTGCAGGTAGGCGACAAGCGAAGATAAACGGGGAGCATAGATAAACTATGTGACTCGGCTAGCTAAGCGTAGTCAACACCGCTGCAAGTTGAAGGATTTCGGGTATATATAATTATTTTAGGAGAAATAATAAATATTAAGATGATTTGTCTATTAATGAATAAAAAGCGTGAGGTTGCGACAAAAATCCGTATCATAGCCCGTTTGACACACTCTATTCACAAGTGACTGACAATGAGCCAAACATTTATTCCCGGCAAAGACGCCGCTCTTGAAGACTCCATTGATGCATTCCAGACCAAATTAAAAAAATTGGGGTTTGATATTGAAGAAGCGTCATGGTTAAACCCTGTACCAAACGTTTGGTCAGTACATATTCGCGATAAAGAGTGCCCTCTTTGCTTTACCAATGGTAAAGGTGCGAGCAAAAAAGCCGCTTTAGCTTCTGCCCTTGGCGAGTATTTCGAACGTTTATCGACTAACTACTTCTTCGCTGACTTCTACTTAGGTAAATCCATTTCAGAAGGTGATTTTGTTCACTACCCAAATGAAAAATGGTTCCCACTAACAGAAGATGACAGCCTACCAGAAGGGCTTTTAGACAATCGTTTGATTAAATTCTATGACCCTGATGAGGCATTAGCCGCAAGCCAACTCATTGACCTACAATCTGGCAACGAAGAACGCGGTATTTGTGCGCTACCTTTTACACGCCAATCTGATGACAAAACTGTCTATATTCCAATGAATATCGTTGGGAACTTATACGTTTCTAACGGTATGTCTGCGGGTAATACAGCTAACGAAGCGCGTGTTCAAGGGCTTTCAGAAGTGTTTGAACGCTTCGTAAAAAATAAAATTATTGCAGAAAGCATCAGCTTGCCAACTATTCCAACAGAAGTGATGGCTCGTTACCCAAGCGTGGTGGAAGCAATTGATACCCTTGAAAAAGAAGGCTTCCCCATTTTCTGCTACGACGCGTCATTAGGTGGAAAATACCCCGTCATTTGCGTGGTGTTGTTTAACCCACAAAACGGCACTTGCTTCGCCTCATTTGGCGCACACCCTGACTTTGGTGTTGCCCTTGAGCGTACCGTTACTGAATTATTACAAGGCCGCGGCTTAAAAGACTTAGATGTGTTTAACGCACCAACCTTTGATGATGAAGAAGTGGCTGAGCACACCAACCTTGAAACACACTTTATTGATTCAAGTGGCTTAATTAGCTGGGATCTGTTTAAAGACGATGCGGATTATGAATTTGCAGATTGGAGCTTCAAAGGTACGACGCAGGAAGAATTTGCGACGCTTATCCGTATTTTCAATACGTTAGATGCCGAGGTTTACATCGCAGATTATAACCATTTAGGCGTTTATGCGTGCCGTATTTTAGTGCCAGGTATGTCAGATATTTACCCTGTTGAAGATTTACATATTGCGAATAATGCAATGGGCGCTTATTTACGCAATACGATTATCAACCTGCCTGATAGCCAATGGGAAAAGCAAGACTACCTTGCCCTGATTGAGCAGTTGGATGATGACGGTTTAGACGATTTCACCCGTGTACGTGAATTGCTTGGTTTAGCGGTCGGTAAAGATAATGGTTGGAGCAACCTGCGTATCGGTGAATTAAAATCAATGTTAGCCCTTGCGGGTGGTGACCTTGAACAAGCTTTAGCATGGGTTGAGTGGACACAAGACTTTAACAGTTCAGTGTTCACGCCAGAACGTGCGAACTATTATCGTTGCTTGCAAACGCTATTGTTATTATCGCAAGAAGAAGAAAGAAACCCTGCGCAATACTACAATGCATTTGTCCGTATGTATGGGCAAGAAGCGGTCGATGCAGCCTCTGCTGCAATTGCAGGAGAGTCTTGCTTCTATGGCTTGTGGTCAATCGATGATGAGCTAAAAGCACTGCCAGCTCATCAAGCACTACTTGCGGCTTATGAAAAACTGCAAAAAGCCAAACGCGCTAACGCGTAATTAAATCACAGGTTGGCGGGGAGCCTTCCCCATCAACCTGTTATCATGTTATTGATGTAGATAAATCATAAATCCAACGAACGCTTCCACAATAAGAAATCAAATTGTTCTAAGCGATCCGCTTTCACCTGATATTCTCCACTCGCCGTTTCGATGACCCGTTCAAATAGCCCTTTACTGATCGTCGGCAATGGAACCCCATCAATGATTGGACCGCAGTCATAGTCGATCATGTCGGACAAACGTTCTGCTATTGCGCTATTAGTCGAAATTTTTAGTACGGGCACAATTGGGTTACCCGTTGGCGTACCTAGCCCCGTCGAAAAAATAACCACATTGCAACCTGCGGCGACAAGGCCTGTTACCGCATCCACATCATTCCCCGGCGTACAAACCAGTGACAATCCGCTCTCTGGCATGGGTTCTGCATAATCACACACTGCACTTATGGGTGAAGTGCCGCCTTTTTTTGCCGCACCTG
Organism: Providencia sp. PROV129; assembly: GCF_028482245.1. Taxonomy (NCBI): domain Bacteria; kingdom Pseudomonadati; phylum Pseudomonadota; class Gammaproteobacteria; order Enterobacterales; family Morganellaceae; genus Providencia; species Providencia sp. PROV129. The sequence continues at coordinate 18,467 of NZ_JAMPQD010000002.1, read as the reverse complement.
TAGATTTAATCGCATCGGTAATTAAGCCATCCGCAATATTTCCAGGGCTTGGGTTATCCGCGATGGTGGTGTTAAAGAAATTCGCCGTTTTTTCATAGCGTTCCATCAATTCGAGAAATTTCTTTTTGTCATCGAAAGATACGCAGCGTTTCACCATATCCCCTTCTGCACCACATAATTCGGGAAACTCCGCCAAACCAGATGCGCCACCTAACGTGACTAACCAATCTGAAACAAGCCCCATTGCAGGATTACCTGAAATCCCTGAAAAACCATCAGAAGCACCACATTTTACACCCAATTTTAGGTGGGATAATGGCACATCAACCCTCGATTGTGGCTTAACCGCTTTCATGCACTCATAAGTTTGTTTGAGCGCAGTTTGCATCATTTCTTCTTCGCTATCCCACTCTTGTTGACGAAAATACAGTGCAGGCTTATCAAAGTTTGGGTTACGTGCAGCCAGTGATTCTTTAAACATTTTGCGCTGCGCTTTTTCACATCCTAAGCTAAATACCGTAATACCAATCACATTAGGGTGGTCTGCATAAGCTGCTAACACATCACACATGGTTTTACTGTCCGAGGTTGCACCGCCGCAGCCACTGGTGACAGTAATGCACCGAACGCCTTCAATATGCGGGAACAGCTTTGGTTTTGCTGTCGGCGTTTGCGTTCCTGCAGTTAAGTCTAGTGCAAAGCTTTTTAAGCTATTATTGGTGTAGCCTAATGCATCATTTAAAGCATCGGTTAATTTCGTCACATTGCGGTTTTCGCAAAAAACTAACGGGAAAATTAGCCAGTAATTTGCTGTTCCTACACGCCCATCTCCTCGTACATATCCTTGAAAAGTTCGTTTTTTATAAGCAGAAACATCAGGTGCTTTCCATTCGTACAGTGAATCATTTTCTAAGGAAACAGGAGCTGCATAATGGCGAATATTGTTCACCGTAATGGCTTCGCCTTTTGCAATGGGTTGCGTCGCTTTACCTACTGCGGTGCCATACATCGATACCACACCATCGATGGGTAACGCTTCTAAGGCAAATTTGTGTTTAGCCTTCACGTCAGTGACTAAGGTAATTTCTTCATTGCCCCAATGGTAAACTTCCCCAGCGTGCAAGTCTTTTAAGGCAACAATCAGGTTGTCGCTTTCATCAATTCGTAAAATCTTTTGCATGTCACACCTTCCAATTGTTGCCATTAATTCGATGACAAAACTTTATGACCATTTTTATGAGAGTTCTTTTTAAGGAGCGCAATTAACACAGCACAACCCACAGTTATCACTGACAATGTCATGATCCCCGCTGTATTGCTGTTCATTACTTTATCCACTTCAACGCGGATGATAGGTGCAAGGAATGAACAAAATGCCCCCATAGTGGTACAAAAACCAATCCCCGCTGCTAATGCAGGACCACTGAGTAACTGAGGCGGAAACGTCCAGAAGACAGGTTGAACCGATAAGAAGCCCACCGCGCTTAAACATAGTGCTGCAATAGCAAAAACTGGGCTGGCAAATGCAGATAACGCTAAGCCCACCGCCGCAGCTAACATGCACAAAACAGATATTTCCACACGCTTTGTTGGATGGCGGTCGGCAAAGCGCGGAATATAATAGACACCAAAGGCTGAGCAAGCCCATGGAATAGCTGCCACTAACGATTGTTTGAATCCTAAGCTTTCCCCCATTAATGAAGCCACTTGGGAAGGCAAAAAGAACATCAGGCCATACACGGATATTTGGATGGTGCCGTAAATCAATGCAAGGTGCCACACCTTGGCATTTTTGAGCGCTGAAAGCACAGAGGTAGTTTCTGTTTTTGCATTTTCTTTGGCAAGTTGCTCCGTTAATGCCTTTTTCTCTTCGTCGGTTAAAAAACGCGCTTTTTCAGGGCTATCATCCAGATAAAAGAAGGCAAAAATACCAATAACAACCGCAGGCAAGCCTTCGATAACAAACATCCAGAACCAACCTGGACGGCCTAACCAGCCATGCAACTCTAATAATGCACCAGAAAGTGGAGAACCTAGCGTCAAGGCTAATGGCACTCCTAAAACAAATATACCAATCACTGATCCGCGGACATTATTAGGAAAATAGATTGATGCTAATAATAGAATTCCTGGATAGAAACCTGCTTCCCCTAGCCCTAATAAGAAGCGCAAAATAATAAATTGGGTTTCATTGGTGACAAAGCCTGTCATCGCGGAGAGTACGCCCCAAATGATTGTGGTGATACTCAACCATTTTTGGGCGCCTATTTTATTTAAAATTAAGTTTGCGGGGATACCAAATAATGCATAGGCCGCAAAGAAAATCCCTGCCCCAAACGCAAATGCAGAGTCCGATAACCCGATATCTAACTGCATAGCATCTTTAGCAAAACCAACATTCACCCGATCAATAAATGCAACGAAATACAAAATAAACATCAGGGGTACTAAACGTTTCCACGATTTTTTAATCGCAGAGTTTAAAACAGGATTGTTATAAGCTTGTGTTGTCGCCATGATATTTTTCCCTGTCGGTAAGATGTTCTATTGTGTTGTTATAGGAAAGATCAGAGCGGTGAATCAGCCAGTGCTAATAATTGCTGAAGTTGCTCTGTCTGTACACTGTTCAATCCAATAAATGGTGAGCTACAACGGTCTGAGTTAATCACTCCTTTCAGTTGCAACGCTTTTTTAAACGTTGGAATAAAGGGAGCATTCACCCCGTAAATCGCCATCAGTTGGTCAACACGTTGTTGATGTTTAGCGACGAGCGCTAAATCGCTTTTTGCAAAGGCGTTCATCCATGAAGCAAAAAACTGCGGAATAATATTTGAAAGGCCACCAATACAACCGTTTCCACCTGATAACACGACATGCGCAAAGTTGTTGTCGTAACCTGCATAGACTTCAAAGTGTGGAATACGGGATTTCACAACATCAATGACTTGTGCTGTATGATTAGTGTCGGGAATGGTATCTTTCAGGCCAATAATATGAGGGTATTTATCTGCTAAGCGTAAACACACTTCAGGTGATACAGAGTATCCCGTACGCTCAGGAAAGTTATAAATAAATATTTTTGCTGAGGTTTTTTCTGCTATTGTGCTGTAAAAGCGAAATACACCCTCGTCATCTAACGGAAAATAATAGGGGCTGATTATCATTACCCCATCGACCCCTTGCTCATTCGCATAATTGGCAAGTTCAATCGATTCATTGACATCTAACCGACTTGCTCCTGCATAGACCTTCATATCCCTTTTGGGGTAATTGCCACAAAGGTCAATCAAGGTTTTCGAACTGTTCATATCGAGTGCAAAAAACTCCCCCGTACTGCCCATCGTGACAAAACCCGAGACTTTTGTGCTAAGCGAATCATAAACTTGTCGATTTTGTTCAATATCAACGCGGCCTTTGTCATCAAAAATAGTGACAACAGGGGTGATATAGCGACTTTCCATACGTGATAGCTCCATTTGGTTATTGTTCATATATACAAACCTTATTCATAAATAAAAACAACATTAAATAACCACGAAAAATGGATTGAGTCAAATTTGAACAAAGTTAAAATAAAAACACCTTAATCAGTTGATTAAAAAGAAATAAATAAGAAGTTACTGATTATATTAAAAACAAGAAGGTCATTTTTTATTGGTAAATTTTGAACAGGATCACGACTTTTGCTGTCAACAGCGCAATGTCATTCGATAGATTTAGAAAAGAAATGGGTTTTTGCTAGTGATTTACATAGCTCAGTTTTGAACCTAGAATAGCGGCACAATTAATCAGGGAGGTGATTTAATGTCTACAGGACACATGCCGACAATTCGTGTTTTAGAGGTGCTTCAAGTATTGGCTGCAGAAAATACGGGGCTATCTTTAACGCAACTTTCTGATAAGACTGGAATTCTGAAAGGGACTATTTACCCCATTCTAAAAACATTGGTTGAGCACCGTTATATTAATTACGATGATAACAGCCAGCTTTACTATCTTGGTATCGCTTGTTCCATTCTTTCTCGCGTTTTCTTCGAAAAATCGTATTGGCTGAAAATGATCCATCGCGAGATGGGGCTTATTGTCGAACAATGTAATGAAGTTTGCCAAATGGGTATCTTAGATGGTGCTGATGTCCTGTATATTGATAAAGTACAATCTGCACAAAAAGTTCAGTTAGTCTCCAGTATTGGCACTCGCTTACCAGCTATCTATTCTGCGCTAGGTAAGGCAATGATTGTTAACTACAGTGACGAACAAATTTCCCAACTTTACCCTGCAGGTTTCACCCCGCTGACACAATACAGTGTTCATACTTTGCCACAATTACGTACGCAACTAAACGCAGTAAAAGAAAATGGATATGCCATTGATAATAAAGAAATTAATGAAGAAACCATTTGTTATGCTGTCGCATTGCGCCAACGAAACAAAATTATTGCCGCTATCAGTGTGTCTATCCCCACCTTCCGCAGTAACGATGAAAAAACAGCCCAAGTCATCGAAACGCTGTTAACCAGCCGCGAACGCATCGAACAAGAACTTAACACGCTAGATAATATTGAATTTTATAAATAATAAAAATTCAATATTGGCATATATAGTCTAAAATGATCTGGAACAACAATTTTTGTATGCCGTATCATTTTGTTGATTGTTAGCAAAATATGACAATTTGGCGGAAATTTAACAGATGGTTTTTGAGGTTTATATCAATAAATTTAGCGCTAAATTTAGACATAAGTTAAATACCTTAGCAAAGGGATCATATTGCACTTAAATAATTAACATTTATATGTATATTTTCACTTTCTATATCACTAAAAATGCTCTTTATAAAAATTTTTAATAAAATTTAAAAAATATTTATTTCTTAAATTTCAATTGGTTAATCTTGATTTTAACATAAAATTAACCATTTAGACGGTATTCTTGCGAGTGTTCATGATCCATATCAAATTTATCACTTATCCCCTTTGTTACTATTATTGCGTGCTATAATTAATCAACTTTGTAAGAGAGTGTTGGTATGAAAGCTGACAACCCTTTTAATTTATTGCCACCTGCTGTAATGGCGCAAGTCGCGGATGATGCTGGCTTTTATAAAGCGAACAAACATCCTGCAATTACTTACTTGTCAGCATTCACTGCCGGTATTTTTATTTCTATTGCTTTTGTTTTCTATATTACTGCAACAACTGGGGCTGCCGATGCACCATACGGCTTTACCAAACTGATTGGTGGGATTTGTTTCTCACTCGGTTTAATGTTAGTCGTTGTTTGTGGTGCCGACCTTTTCACTTCCACTGTCTTAACTATCGTTTCTAAAGCCACAGGTAAAATTACCTGGGGACAAATGTTCCGCAATTGGTTCAATGTATACATTGGCAACTTAATTGGCGCGCTGTTCTTTGTGGCTACCATTTGGTTTGCGGGGCAATACACTGCGGCTAATGGCCAATGGGGATTAAATGTCTTACAAACCAGTAGCCATAAATTGCACCACACCTTTATTGAGGCTGTTGCACTCGGAATTTTAGCAAACTTAATGGTTTGTCTGGCGGTTTGGATGAGTTATGCAGGTCGCAGTTTAACCGATAAACTGGTGGTATTAGTTCTCCCTGTTGCGATGTTCGTCGCCAGTGGGTTTGAGCATAGCATCGCCAACATGTTTATGATCCCATTGGGCATCATGATTAAAGAATTCGCTCCTGCTGAATATTGGACACAAATCAATATGGCACCAGAGCAGTTTTCACACTTAACGATTGGAAATTTTATTACAGATAACTTAATTCCAGTCACTATCGGAAATATTATTGGCGGCGCACTTTTAGTCGGCCTCATTTATTGGTTTATGCATTTACGTGGTGGCCAGAAACATTAATCGCCACTGACACACACGAAAAGATTTATTAAGATCCCTAAAAGATCCACTGTTAAAAGGTAAAAGTATCATGTCCGAATTAAATGAAAAATTCGCTTTAGCATGGCAAGGTTTTAACCAAGGTGACTGGCAGAAAAACGTCAACGTACGTGACTTCATCCAGAAAAACTACACTCCATATGAAGGTGATGAATCTTTCTTAGCAGGCTCTACCCCAGCAACTGACTCGCTGTGGGATAAAGTTATGGAAGGGATCAAAATCGAAAACCGCACGCATGCACCCGTTGATTTTGATACAGATGTCGCTTCAACCATCACTTCCCATGATGCAGGTTACATTACTAAAGAATTAGAAAAAGTCGTTGGTTTACAAACTGATGCTCCTCTGAAACGTGGTCTTATCCCGTTCGGTGGTATCAAAATGGTTGAAGGCTCATGCAAAGCTTACGACCGTACTTTAGATCCAGAAATCAAAAAAATCTTCACTGAATACCGTAAAACTCACAACCAAGGTGTTTTCGACGTTTACACGCCAGACATCTTAAAATGCCGTAAATCAGGTATCTTAACTGGTCTGCCTGATGCATATGGTCGTGGTCGTATCATCGGTGACTACCGTCGTGTTGCGCTGTACGGTATTGATTTCCTGATGAAAGACAAATTTAACCAATTCACCTCTTTGCAAGAAAGATTAGAAAAAGGTGAAGACCTACAGATGACTATCCAACTGCGCGAAGAAATTGCTGAACAGCATCGTGCACTGGGTCAAATGAAAGAAATGGCTGCAAAATACGGTTACGATATTTCTGCACCAGCAACAAACGCGCAAGAAGCAGTACAGTGGACTTACTTCGGTTACTTAGCCGCAGTTAAATCACAAAACGGTGCTGCAATGTCATTTGGTCGTGTTTCTACCTTCTTAGACGTGTATATCCAACGTGACTTAGAAGCTGGTAAAATCACCGAACAACAAGCGCAAGAATTAATTGACCATTTAGTCATGAAACTGCGTATGGTACGTTTCTTACGTACTCCTGAATACGATGAGCTGTTCTCTGGCGACCCAATCTGGGCAACTGAATCATTAGCAGGTATGGGCCTTGATGGTCGTACTCTAGTAACGAAAAGCACATTCCGTTTCCTGAACACACTGTATACCATGGGCCCATCTCCTGAGCCAAACATGACTATCCTGTGGTCAGAAAAACTGCCAATGAATTTCAAAAAATTCGCAGCAAAAGTGTCTATCGATACCTCATCAGTTCAGTATGAAAATGATGACCTAATGCGTCCAGACTTCGACAACGATGACTATGCAATCGCATGTTGCGTCAGCCCAATGATTGTTGGTAAACAAATGCAGTTCTTTGGTGCGCGTGCAAACTTAGCGAAAACCATGCTGTATACCATCAACGGTGGTGTTGATGAAAAACTGAAAATGCAAGTAGGTCCTAAACATACACCAATCATGGACGAAGTCCTTGATTTCGATACTGTGATGAACCAAATGGACCACTTCATGGACTGGTTGGCAACTCAGTACGTCACTGCACTGAACTGCATCCACTTCATGCACGACAAATACAGCTATGAAGCTTCGCTGATGGCTCTGCATGACCGTGATGTTTATCGCACCATGGCTTGTGGTATCGCGGGGCTGTCTGTTGCTGCTGACTCACTGTCTGCAATCAAATATGCGAAAGTTAAACCAATTCGTGACGAAGACGGTATTGCTATCGACTTCGAAATCGAAGGTGAATACCCACAATTTGGTAACAACGATTCACGTGTTGATGACATCGCGTGTGACTTAGTTGAACGTTTCATGAAGAAAATTCAGAAACTGCCTACCTACCGTAATGCGGTACCAACTCAGTCAATCCTGACCATCACCTCTAACGTTGTGTATGGTAAGAAAACAGGTAATACACCAGATGGCCGTCGTGCTGGTGCACCATTTGGACCAGGTGCAAACCCAATGCACGGTCGTGACCAAAAAGGTGCAGTAGCTTCACTGACTTCTGTTGCTAAACTACCATTTGCTTACGCGAAAGATGGTATTTCTTATACTTTCTCTATCGTACCAAATGCGTTAGGTAAAGATGACGATGTGCGTAAAACTAACTTAGCGGGTCTGATGGATGGTTACTTCCACCACGAAGCGTCTATTGAAGGCGGTCAGCACTTGAACGTTAACGTCATGAACCGTGAAATGCTGTTAGACGCAATGGAAAACCCAGAGAAATATCCGCAGCTGACTATCCGTGTATCAGGTTATGCAGTGCGTTTTAACTCACTGACTAAAGAACAACAGCAAGACGTTATTACTCGTACTTTTACAAGTTCAATGTAATAATTAGCTCATTAAAATAAAGTAAATTAAAGACCCCGCTTTATGGGGTCTTTTTATCTATACTGTCAGTTAAAGACTACAAATCACTATTTCATGCATAAAGTCTTAGAAGTATGACGGATATTTTGGAGTACCTGCTATGTCTGCCGAAATTATTACAACAACCGATATCACTAAAACAGAATCGCCAGCAACGTTAGGCCGTATTCATTCATTTGAATCTTGCGGCACTGTTGATGGCCCTGGCATTCGTTTTATTGTCTTTTTCCAAGGCTGCTTAATGCGCTGCTTGTATTGCCACAACCGCGATACTTGGGATACCCACGGCGGCAACATTGTCACCGTCGATGAATTAATGAAAGAGGCGGTCACCTATCGTCACTTTATGAATGCAACGGGCGGCGGTGTCACCGCTTCAGGTGGTGAGGCTATTTTACAAGCAGAGTTTGTCCGTGATTGGTTCCGTGCCTGTAAGAAAGAGAATATCCATACTTGTTTGGACACTAACGGTTTTGTTCGTCGCTATGATCCTGTTATTGATGAACTGATGGATGTCACTGACTTGGTGATGTTAGATTTAAAACAAATCAACGATGATATTCACCAAAAGTTAGTCGGTGTCTCCAATCACCGAACGTTAGAATTCGCACAATATTTAGCTAAACGTAATCAAAAAACGTGGGTGCGTTATGTTGTTGTACCAGGCTGGAGTGATGATGATCATTCAGTACATCTGCTCGGCGAATTTACGAAAAACATGGGTAATATCGAAAAAATCGAATTATTGCCTTACCATGAACTTGGTAAACACAAATGGGAAACCATGGGTGAAGAATACAAGCTTGATGGAGTTAAACCACCATCAAAAGAAGTGATGGAACGTGTCAAAAGCATTCTTGAAAGCCATGGGCACAAAGTCATGTACTAAATAAGAAGAGGCTCAACATTGAGCCTCTTCTTTATTTGCCATTATTCCTATTTAAATAAAGGCAAATGGCCAATAAGCTGAGTCACCGCCTTTTTATTTCCCACCAGCCCAATACCCGCTAACTGAATATTTTTATATTCATGCTCTGACAACTTTTGCTGGTACTCACCATAAGTGCGACACGATTGCGCCAATAGACTAAAAGGAATGATATAAATTTCACTTTCTTTTAATGCAGCTTCTTCTATGTCTTTAATATACTGCTCTGGTGATTTTAAAATCGGTAAAGGGGCATAAATCACCCCTGGATAATGAATATTATCTGCACTGTTTAAATCTTGCCCCACCATATTGTTTACTTTATTTCCTAAGCTCACACCAATCACACTGGCGGCATTCATTGCAAGCCCGTTAGATAAATCCTGATTAACCACGATAGCGCAGCGATGCTCAGCTGGATTAAATATCATTTATGTCCCCTACTGTTTTTAATTGTGTTCAATTTCCCGATAATTATGGCATTTAAAGAAAGAAATAGGCTTTCTAACTCAGCTATGGCAAGCTTATTATTCGGTAATTTTTTTCTCTATTTGATCAATAATAGGTAGGAATATTCATTTATGGCAATTGATAAGACAGAAACAAAAATTCTTTCACTGCTGCAAGAGGATGCTCGGATCACCAACCATGAACTGGCTGAAAAAGTAGGCATGTCCGCCTCACCCTGCTGGCGGAGAGTTAAAAAACTTGAAGAAGATAATATTATTCAAGGTTATCGCGCTATTCTAAACCGCAAAAAAATTGGCCTTGGTGTTATGGTGTTTGTACGTGTGATTATTGATAGTGACAGCGAGGCAGAAGCACAAAAATTTGAACAGGAAGTCAGCGAGCTTGAGAACGTTGTCGCCTGTTATAGCATTGGTGGTGATACTGACTTTTTACTACAAGTGGTTTCTCATGATTTAGATTCTTACGCTGATTTTGCCATGTCAGTTATTCGCAGATTGCCAGGCATTAAAGAAATGCAAAGTATGTTTGTATTAAAAGAAATCAAGCCACTCGATGCATACCCTATATCTATTTTTGAATAACTTACCGACGCTTACCTTATTCTTCATAATGGTTATTAGTTATATTTTATTCCACACAATAACCATTTTTCATAAAAAACCATCCTAGTTAAAGTTAAAATAACCCTATATTTAACCAAAAAACACCAAACTAAACAGTCTATAAATTCAATATCAAATGAGTAATGACCTTATTACCCTAAAAAATGTTGTATTAAGAAAAAGTTAATCAAAAATACCTTACCAGAATAGTCTGCTTTATAATGTATTCACTTATCTGCATACTACTGCCGATAAAGTAAAAGAGTGCATATAAACTCACAAACTTTTTATAATAATTATTGCTAATTCACTACGACAAATAGGTTCCTTTTTTATCATGAACAATGAAAACTTCAGTGCAGATAACAACCCTGCACCTAACACTAACGCTCAAACTCAAGTTGATACTTTTGTTTTTCACGCTGAACCTCGCGCTGTTGATGCGGGTGAAGGTGTTAACTGGATCAGCCAATCATGGTCTCTGGTTAAAGAAAAATTGGGTATGTGGATCTTAATCAATATCGTATTGTTTGCATTGATTCTGATTATCTCCATGATCCCATTCTTAAACTTACTGATCACCTTTATTACTCCAATCTTTGTTGGCGGTATTATTGCTATCAGTGAAAATCAGCGTAAAACTGGACAAGCAGAAATCGGTTTACTGTTTGCGGGTTTCCAAAACAAATTCGGTGCACTGTTTGCGGTTGGCGCCATTAACTTTGCAGCAAACTTAGTCGGTATGATCATCGCTTTCATCATTGGCGGTTCTGCGATGTTTGGTTTATTAATGGAAAGCAACCAATACGGATCACCATCTGATGCGGCTATTTTAGCGTCCTCAGGTTCATTCTTCTTTGCTATTATCGTGATGGCTGTCGCTGGTTTAGTGGGTACCGCATTAACTTGGTTTGCCCCTGCTTTGGTTATGAACCACGATTTCACTGTTGGTGCTGCAATTTCAGCTAGCCTACAAGCAGTTAAGAAAAATATCCTGCCAGGCATCCTATTCTTTATCGTTCTGTCTATCTTAATGATTATTTCTGTGATCCCATTAGGCTTAGGTTTATTAGTTTCTATGCCAATTATGTATGTTTGCTATTACAGCAGCTACCGTAGCCTGTTTTTCTCACAAGTTAAATAAGCCAATAAACATGATGATTTAAAGTCATCATTTTTAGAGGGGAAGCACTTGCTTTCCCTCTTTACTATCAGCCTCTAATTCACTTATATTCCTTGAATTAAACGAATAACTTCCCTTTATAAATTGGAGTGCTACCCCGTGCATTTTGATATTACCGATTTAAAACTGTGCGTAAATGTCGCCAATGCAGGAAGTATTACTCATGGGGCAAAGTTGACCTATATTACGTTGCAATCCGCCAGTGAACGGATACGCGGCTTAGAAAATGAATTAGGCGTTAATCTATTTACCCGCTCAGCGAAAGGTGTTGCATTATCCGATGCCGGTTATGCATTTATTGAACATGCAAAAATCATCTTACAGCAAATTGAATTGATGCAAGATAAAATGCAGCAATACAGCCGTGGCTTACGCGGGCATATCAATATCCTATGCAATACTTCAGCACAGATGGAATTTTTGCCGTCTCGTCTTCATGCTTATTTACGCCAACAACCAAATATGTCTGTTTCAGTAAAAGACATGCCAAGTGCGAATATTGTGACTTCAATTAAAAATAAAGTTGCAGATGTCGGTATTATTGCTGATTCTGTCGACTTGGCAGGGCTTGATACTCGTCCATGTAGCTCAGATGAATTAGTGGTATTTGTTCATAAAGATAGCTTATGGGCTAACCAAAAGCGTGTTTCATTTGCGGACATTATTGGTGCTGAGTTTATTGGCTTAACAGAAGATAACCCGTTACAAACCCATATTGATGATAATGCTAAACAGCAAGGCCAACGGCTTCATTACCGTGTACATATGCCTACTTTAGACGCTGTAATGCAAGGGGTTAACCAAGGTATTGGTATTGCTATCATTCCGCGACAAGCCGCACTGCGCTCTGGCCCCTCCGATACCCAAATATTGCAACTGGCTGAGAATTGGGCGCAGCGAAAATTAGTGATTTGTGCACGCGACTTCAGCCTATTACCTGATTACACCAATGAATTTATTGATTTTCTAATTAACTGGCAACCATGATCACCCATTGTTTTGCCATATAAATCCCCAGCCCAATTAAACCGATAAAAAAACAACGCCGAAATAGCTTTTCACTAATAACCCGCCGAAAATATTGTCCAAGATACATCCCCACAATAGCGGGTATTAAGGCAAAGAAAGATAGCCCCCAATCAATATCATTTTGCTGGTGGTCTATGGATAATTTGATTGCCAGTGCCACTGTTGATGCTGTAAACGCTAGCCCTAGCGCCTGAATAAGTTCATCTTTATTTAATTTCAGTGTTTGCAAATAAGGTACCGCAGGGATAACAAATACCCCCGTTGCTGCCGTGATCACCCCAGTAAAGTAACCTATCGTTGGGGAAAGCCATATTTCATGTTTCTCGAACGATGGCATTTTTTTAGCCATTATTCCCCATCCCCCATAGATAATCAGTACAACACCCAATGCAGGTAATGTCCAAGTGGATGATGATGTTAATGAAGGTAAAAAACTCAACCATGTTCCAAGCAACACCCCAATCACAAAACCACTGAGTCGTTTCGCTAACGCCATAAACTGTGGCCCAATCAATAATTGCCATATATTGGTGACCAAAGAAGGAATAATCAGCAAACTAGCTGCCACTGCGGGCTCCATTACGGTACTTAATAATCCCATTGCAATCGTTGGTAGCCCTAAGCCGATCACGCCTTTTATAACCCCTGCCAATAGAAAAACACCAATGACTATTTCCACCTATTCGACTCCAATAAACTCAATTTACCGTTAGACTAACGACCTTCGCCGAAGAGCGCTATTTGGAAAATACTGAGGCGGGATCAGGTAAAATCTGAGAGGGGTTTTCATTAGAAATCGCGAAACTGAGTCATAAAAAAAACCGCCACTGTTACCAGCCGCGGTTTATTTATAAAAGGCGTAACCGAAATTAACCGATATACTCTAGCCCTTTCATATATGGACGTAATACTTCAGGCACTTCAATACGGCCATCTGCTAATTGGTAGTTTTCTAAAATTGCGACCAATGTACGACCCACTGCTAAACCTGAGCCATTCAATGTATGAACGAGTTGAGTTTTCTTATCGCTCTTACCACGGAAGCGTGCTTGCATACGACGCGCTTGGAAATCCCACATGTTTGAACAAGAAGAGATTTCACGGTAAGTATTTTGCGCTGGCAACCATACTTCTAAATCGTAAGTTTTACGTGAACCAAAACCGATATCACCAGTACATAAAATCACTTTACGGTAAGGTAGGTTCAGTAATTGCAGCACTTTTTCAGCGTGACCTGTTAACTCTTCCAGTGCATCCATCGATTTTTCAGGATGAACAATTTGCACTAACTCAACTTTGTCAAACTGGTGCATACGGATAAGACCACGGGTATCACGGCCATAAGAGCCCGCTTCTGAACGGAAGCATGGTGTGTGAGCAGTCATTTTCAGAGGAAGTTTATCCTCATCTAAAATTTCATCACGAACCAAGTTAGTCACAGGTACTTCAGCAGTTGGGATCAACGCATAAGTGCTGCTATCTGCTTCTTCTTCCAGTGGTTTAGTGTGGAATAAGTCCTCACCAAATTTTGGCAATTGACCTGTACCATACAGCGTATCATGGTTAACCAAATACGGAACATACAGTTCTTGATAGCCATGTTGCTCAGTATGTAAATCCAACATAAACTGTGCTAACGCACGGTGCATGCGGGCAATTTGCCCTTTCATCACAACAAAACGCGCACCTGTTAGCTTAACCGCTGCAGGGAAATCTAACCCCCCTGTTAATTCACCAAGGCTAACGTGATCGCGAACGTCAAAATCATACTGGCGAGGCTCGCCCCAACGTGCAACTTCGACGTTGTCAGAGTCATCTCTGCCATCTGGTACTTGGTCATCTGGAATATTCGGGATACTTAAAGCAATATCACGGATTTCTTGTTGCAGCTTGTCTAACTCTGCTTTCGCAGCATCCAATTTTTCGCCTAATTGGTTAACTTCCAGACGTAATGGCTCAATATCTTCACCACGAGCTTTAGCCGCACCGATAGTTTTCGATCGCGAGTTACGGTCTGCTTGCAGGGTTTCAGTTTCAACTTGTAAAACTTTGCGGCGTTCTTCTAATTCACGCAGCTTTTCCACATCAAGGGTAAAACCCCTGCGAGCCAGTTTTTCAGCAACCGCGTCTAGCTCCGTACGCAGTAAATTGGGATCGAGCATGCTTATCCTGTGAGTATTGTGAGTAATAGATAATACTTTTGATGATGCATTCTAGCATCATCAATAAAGTAAAGTATTTCGCTATATAACCTTACCGCATTGCCCAGTTTAGCGGTAGCGTTTTGTGGTACTAATTTGATCCTGTTGGGCTAACCAGTCTAATTTTTCAGCAAACTTGCTTTCCAAGCCACGTTTTGTTGGGTAGTAATAACGGCTTGCTTGCATTGGTTCAGGGAAATAATTCTCACCCGCAGCGTAGGCATTTGGCTCATCATGGGCATAACGGTATTCTTGGCCTGCTCCCATCTCTTTTAAGAGCTTTGTTGGTGCATTGCGTAAGTGATTAGGCACATCATAATCAGGCTGCATTTGTGCGTCTTTAATTGCAGCCTTATATGCCGTATAAACCGCATTACTTTTAGGAGCACAGGCTAAATAAACAATTGCTTGAGCAATAGCACGTTCACCTTCTGCTGGCCCGACTCGTGTAAAGCAGTCCCAAGCAGAAACTGCCACTTGCATCGCGCGGGGATCTGCATTCCCGACATCTTCGGAAGCAATCGCTAACAAACGACGAGCCACATACAGCGGGTCGCCCCCTGCCGTAATGATCCTTGCATACCAATACAATGCCGCATCTGGTGCTGATCCACGAACTGACTTATGCAATGCAGAGATCAGATCATAAAAACGGTCACCTTTGTTATCAAACCGCGCGGTACGTTCACCACTCACTTCTTTGAGTAACTCTGCCGTTAAAATTCGCTGGCCTTGGCTATCGGCTTCAGCCATATCCGCCATCATTTCAAGTAAATTTAGCGAGCGCCTTGCATCCCCATTAACGAGCTGAGCTATCATCTTGCGTGTACTATCGGGTAACACAATATTTTGCCCACCAAGCCCACGGGACGTATCTGCTAGCGCTTGTAATAACACTTGCTCAATATCGTCCTCTTCTAAGGACTTGAGCAAATAGACTCTTGCACGGGATAACAATGCTGAATTTAATTCAAATGAAGGGTTTTCAGTCGTCGCACCAATAAAGGTGATCGTGCCATCTTCAATATGCGGTAAAAAGGCATCCTGTTGACTTTTATTAAAACGATGAACTTCATCCACAAACAGAATCGTTCTACGCCCAGCACTGCGGTTTTGGCGCGCTTTTTCGATGGACTCACGGATTTCTTTAATACCTGAAGTCACCGCAGATATACGTTCAATATCCGCTTGAGCATAGTGACCGATAATTTCTGCCAGTGTCGTTTTGCCTGTTCCTGGTGGCCCCCATAAAATCATAGAATGCAGATGCCCAGCCTTGATTGCTCGCGGCAATGGTTTTCCTTCCGCCAGCAGATGCCGTTGACCAATGTATTGCTCAAGGGTTTCGGGCCGCATACGCGCCGCTAAAGGTTGAAATTCATTCTGCGAAAAATCGAGAGACAGGTTACCCACAATATCCTCTTTATTGCCGCTTAAAAGCAAATAACTGACTCGCTAACCACCAGCAGAAAATACTAATGGTTAACGATAATAACGGGTTTAAGGCTTATTTAGCACTTGAACGTTGATCGTCTAACGTTACGCCTTTCGGCACTGTAAACTTAAACTTACTGGCATCAACACGGCCATTTTTTTGCTGTTTTAGCTGATAAGCACTGGTTTGCCCATCTTGCTCAATCGCAGAAAATTTCTCAATAGTCCCTTCTGGGGAAACCGTAATTGAGAATTTTTTCAACGTGCCATTGGTTTGCTTAGGTTTAAGATCAAAAGTATTACCTTGCTGAATGATTGAGTATTGTTTCCAATCTTTCGGGTCATTACGCGTGATCAATAAAAATGGGGTATCCTGCGTTGCATCCGCTAAGTTCGTCACAGTCACTTGCTCAACAAATGGGTTATAAAACCATAAATTCTTGCCATCAGAAACTAACACGCTTTCGTCGGGAGAAGTCATGTTCCAGTTAAATAAGTTAGGGCGCTCTAACCATAAATCGCCGACGCCTTCTTGAACAAGATCGCCCTCAGGGCTAGTGACCTTTTGTGAAAAACTGGCTTGGAAACTATTGACCTTATTTAGTCGTGCCTGAAGATCTTGACTCGCATCGGCCAACACTTGGCCGATATGTAAACTGAAGGCTAATGCACCTAACAACATCATTTTTTTCATCGAACAAAGACCTTAGTATGATTACCTTAAGAGGCGTGATGACGTTATACACCCCTCAAATTAAACCCGCAATTAGCACCTTAAATTATTAATTTGCTACCCACTTTTAATGCCCCATTGATGGCGGCGCAAGCACTTCTCGGTTCCCGTTATGACCCTGTTCACTAACAATGCCTTGGAGCTCCATTTGCTCAACAATTCGCGCGGCACGGTTATAACCAATACGGAATTGACGTTGAACGCCTGAAATGGAGACACGTTGTTTGTCAACAACAAATTCAACAGCTTGGTCAAATAGTGGGTCAAGTTCTTCACCACCACCATCATAACCACCACCTTCACTATCATCACTACACGTTGTGATGCTATCAATATATTGCGGCTTACCACGCGCTTTCCAATCATTTACCACTGCATGGACTTCTTGGTCACGAACAAAAGCACCGTGTACACGCATTGGGATTGATGAGTTAGGTGGTAAATAAAGCATATCCCCCATCCCCAATAACGACTCTGCACCACCTTGGTCGAGGATGGTACGCGAGTCAATTTTGCTCGATACCGTAAAGGCAATACGTGTTGGAATGTTGGCTTTAATTAACCCAGTAATGATATCAACTGAAGGACGCTGAGTCGCGAGAACCAAGTGGATACCTGCGGCACGGGCTTTTTGAGCCAGCCTTGCGATCAGCTCTTCCACTTTTTTCCCTGCAGTCATCATCAAGTCTGCGAACTCATCCACCATAACGACGATGTAAGGTTCTTTTTTCAGCATTGGATGTTCCGTTTCCATGCTGTCCCCTGGTTTCCAGAATGGATCAGGGATCGGACGCTGCATATCCGCCGCAGCTTTAATTTTTTCGTTGTAACCAGCTAAATTACGAACCCCCAGCGCAGACATCAGTTTATAACGGCGTTCCATCTCATTGACACACCAACGCAGTGCATTCGCAGCGTCTTTCATGTCTGTGACAACCTCTGTCAATAAATGAGGAATACCTTCATAAATAGAAAGTTCCAACATTTTTGGGTCGATCATAATAAAGCGCACATCTTCAGGTTTCGCTTTATACAAGATACTGAGAATCATCGCATTGACCCCAACCGATTTACCTGAACCTGTCGTACCCGCCACTAATAAGTGTGGCATTTTAGCTAAATCCGCGACAACAGGATCACCCTCAATATCTTTACCAAGAACAATCGTCAGTGGCGATGGATTTTTTCTAAAATCATCGCAATCTAATACTTCACTTAAATAAACGGTTTGGCGCTTTTCATTTGGTAGTTCAAGCCCAACATACGGTTTCCCTGGTATCACTTCAACAACTCGTACAGCAACCGTAGACAATGAACGCGCAAGGTCACGGGATAGTGTCGAAATACGCGCAGCTTTAACACCAGGCGCTAAATCAAGCTCAAAGCGGGTGATAACTGGCCCAGGAGAAAAACCGACAACCTCCGCTTTCACTCGGTAATCATTTAACCGTGCTTCAATCAGCCTTGCCGTTTGCTCTAATTTAAACATATCCACTGGCTCTTCTTGCTCTGGTGGACTTGCCAATAAATCAAGAGAAGGCATCGGCGTTGTTGGTTTT
The DNA here is from genome assembly GCF_028482245.1 of Providencia sp. PROV129. Classification (NCBI taxonomy): domain Bacteria; kingdom Pseudomonadati; phylum Pseudomonadota; class Gammaproteobacteria; order Enterobacterales; family Morganellaceae; genus Providencia; species Providencia sp. PROV129. Next base: position 48 of record NZ_JAMPQD010000002.1, on the reverse strand, counting down.
GGTAGTGGTTGATCATTACGCACCAAGAACGGGTGGAATAAGCTATCT
>NZ_JAMPQD010000001.1:0-159486 GCF_028482245.1 Providencia sp. PROV129 | reverse complement strand
TGTGCAAAAGTGTGTGTTGCAGGTTGGCTATTGCCAAGCCCTGAATGCGAATTATTTGGTGGAACTATTGGCGATTCAACAGTGGTAAATGTTGGCATAAAGAGTGGATCAGCAAGCTCGTCATCCACTAAATCATCTACAGGAGAAAAGCTATCCAATACCGAGAATTCTCTTCGTAAATCAATCTTCGGTTCGACGTCTTTTTGCTCATCATCAAATTGGCTTTCAAAAGCATCACTAGGAATAATAGATGCCACTTCAGGTTCAGCAAATTTATGCGTATTGGCGGATAAATCAGATGAAGATGGCCAACGATGCTCAATGGTTGGCTGCGTCCATGTGTTGGCTGGCGATTGTTCCGCTTGCTCCACATGCTGCACGTCGGGGAACTCTGTTGGCGCGGTTTGCGTAACAGGCGGCTCATAGTCCGTGCTATCCACTTCACCATAGCGCTCACGTTGCTGCTCTAAGAATTGAGCACGTAGTAATTCATCTTGTTGCGAATCGTTACTATTTTGTGCATCTTCAACGTCATTTGTTGACCACTGCTGATAAATTTCTTCGCGTTTAGAGGCTTCTTCTTGGCGACGTTGTAACTCTGCATCACGCTGGGATGGGATCCGAATTCCATATAACTCGCGGCGTGTCGGCAAACGAACAGGATTAGGCCTTGGCAGTTCAGGCTCCATATTTTGCTTAACTTGTGCGTGGCGCTCAAGCGCAGCAATAGAAATACCCGCTGCAGCTAAAGCACTCGCATCAGCAACCCGCTCAGTAACGGAAGAACTAACAGGGACATCGGTAACAACTGGCGCAGGTGTAAATAATTCTGAGGGGACTTGAGCGGCGAATGTATTTTGTGATGCGGGTTCTACAGGCATCGCTGATGTGTTGAATTCATTATCAACTATTTGTTTTTCTTGATATTTTAACTCATGATCATTGACAGAACTAAATGCAGATGGCGCTGCAGGAACATGATCTGATTGAGAAACAACAGGCTCCGCTAAGTTATCAAAACGCCCACTGGCTTGTGGCTGGTAATCATCAGGAACCTCAAAGTGGTATGTATTCGGTTCATCTACCGCTGAGAAAGAGGGTAAAGCATCTGACTCAACTACCGTAGAGGTTTCTGGCTGAGCCTCAATACGACTTTGCACCTCAATGGACTCTGGCTGCGACGTATTTTCAGTAACTAACTCAGCAACAGTTGGCGCTGAAAACAGCACATCATCGGAATCGAGTAATTGTTCATTATCATTCGCTAAGTGCTCTGCCTCTTGCGCTCGTTGTAGCGCATCTTCAGTTTCCTCTACTTCATAATCATCCAGGTCATCGCCTCTCGCACGGTTGGTTAATAACGTAATTGGAAGCAGGACAGCCGCTCCAATTTTTTCTGCAATTGTCAACCATGACCAACCTGTAAACAACGTGAAGCTAATCGCCCATAAGAACAACAGTGCCAATGTGGCACCTAATGAATTAAACCAAGGCATAATGGCACTGCTAAATACACTACCAATCACGCCACCAGAAGCAAAGTTGGGTAAATCATCAAAATTCAAGGCGGCTAATCCACAGGAAGAAAGGATCAATGCAAGGCCACCGATAAGGCGTAAAGAAAGCGAGAAAAAATCTATGTAGCGACGCTGGCTTTCATAATAATAGATAGCCCAACAACCCAATAACAACAGTGGTGGAATAGCAAAAGCCAAAATGCCAAAGGCAGAAAACAAAATATCAGCGCTCCACGACCCCACACTTCCCCCCAAGTTTTTCACAGGGGCGTTCCACGTTGTTTGTGACCAACTCGGGTCTGAAGGACTAAAACTTAATAACGCGACCATAAGAAAAACGGCACTTAAGCAAATCGCGAGCAAAATCACCTCTAATAGCCGTCTTCCGCTACTGAGTTTTTTAAATTTGATGTATTTATCTTCTGTGTATTCTTGGCTCATTATTGTTTCTTTACTGACTGATGTTCTTCACTGACTCTGATTATTCTAACATTAATCGCCCTAAAATGCCTGTTTTGCTGGCTCTAAGACAAATAAATGCCCGATTAATATATAGTAACTCAGTATTTCATCTAATGTATTTGGATTCAATTTCTATTTATCGTCAAAACTCCTAATTATTTATAGCTTTAAAATCAATAAATTGATAATAAAACTTATCGATAAACAAGGGAATTTCGTAAAAGAACGTAAGAAAGGCACTAGTAGCTGTTAACTTACCGATTTAAAAAGAAAAATTGAAGAAATTATTAGGGAGCTAAAACGGAACAACGCTGAGTAAACTCAGCGTTGAAACTGCAGTGCGACAACAAAGCCAATAATGCTGTGCTGAAGTGAGGTCAAAAAAGCCTTGATTAGCGAGTTTTAATCACTAAACGGTTGCTTTGTTTAACTTCTTCCATCACTACGTAGGTACGTGTGTCGTTTACACCTGGTAAACGTAACAGCGTTTCCCCTAGTAGCTTACGATATGCGGACATATCAGGCACACGCGTTTTCAACAAGTAGTCAAAGTCACCTGAAACTAAGTGACATTCTTGAATTTCTTCAAGCTTTTGAACTGCAGTATTAAACTGTTCGAACACGTCTGGCGCACCACGGTTTAATGTAATTTCAACAAACACTAATAGGGATGCATCTAAGTAATGCGGGTTCAACAAGGCTGTATAGCCTGAAATAAAACCTTGTCTTTCAAGACGGCGTACACGCTCTAAACAAGGTGTTGGGGATAAACCAACACGCTTGGATAATTCTACGTTAGAAATACGCCCGTCTTTTTGTAGTTCGTTTAATATATTCCTGTCGATACGGTCAAGGTCTTTGCCAGGACGCTTTTTATTGTCAATCATCTCTTTATCTCTCTTTCTCTAATTGTTATTTTCTACATCTATAAAATGAGCCCCTTGCCAACTACCTTTTTTATTAGGAATTCGTGTTCAGGGCAAATTCTATTTATAGTGCTGAAGTTCGTGTGAATGTAATCATCATTCACAATCGTGACTCATTTTTTAAGTTTGTAAGTAGTGTAAAGCTAATTTTCCAGCAAGAACAAAAATGCGCCATTTCCATTGACCTGCTAGATAATTAACTCTTACATAGATGTTTTCGCAAATGCGCAGCCGATTGTCAAAGCAAATGAATAAAAATCAGTACAAGATTTCGCTTTTTTTTCCAGTAAAACGTTTCGCAGCGCTAATTCAAGATAATTCCTAAAAATCATGAAGCGTGACTCCCCTACCTTTTTGTCACATTTTTTTACATTTGGCGAGTCTTGCCTATCAGAGAAATAAGTGGCATAAAACTAAGTCGCACTTAAATCACTTTTGTTACCTTCCTATTTCTCCTACAATCCTAAGCATGCTTTTTTTGAGATTAAAAGAGGAATTCATGAGCACAACCACACATCGCAAGTTAATCATTTTAGGTTCAGGCCCCGCAGGTTATACAGCAGCTGTATATGCAGCTCGCGCAAATTTAAGTCCTGCACTGATTACTGGGGTGGAAAAAGGCGGTCAATTGACGACCACAACGGAAGTCGAAAACTGGCCTGGTGACCCTGAAGGCCTAACGGGTCCAGGCCTCATGGACCGTATGCATGAACACGCTGCTAAATTTGAAACCGAAATTATCTCTGATCACATCAATAAAGTGGATTTAAAACAACGTCCATTCCGCTTATTTGGTGATGAAAACGAATATACCTGTGATGCGCTAATCATCGCAACGGGGGCATCTGCACGTTATATTGGTTTACCTTCTGAAGAAGCGTTTAAAGGTCGCGGTGTTTCTGCATGTGCAACATGTGATGGTTTTTTCTATCGCAATCAAAAAGTTGCTGTCGTTGGGGGTGGTAATACAGCGGTTGAAGAAGCCCTGTATTTATCCAATATCGCCTCCGAGGTACATTTAATTCACCGCCGTGATAGCTTTCGCGCAGAAAAAATTCTGATCAACCGTTTAATGGATAAAGTCGAAAACGGCAATATCGTACTGCATACGGATCGCACCTTAAATGAAGTGTTAGGTGATGATATGGGTGTGACAGGTGTGCGCCTTGAATGTACGAAAACGCATACCACTGAAGATATCCCAGTAATGGGCGCCTTTATCGCGATTGGCCATAGCCCAAATACCGCTATTTTTGATGGTCAGCTCGATTTAGATAATGGCTATATCAAAGTACAATCAGGTACCCAAGGTAATGCCACACAAACCTCTGTAGAAGGTGTATTTGCAGCTGGTGATGTGATGGATCATATATACCGCCAAGCGATTACCTCTGCTGGTACTGGCTGTATGGCGGCACTAGATGCCGAGCGCTATCTTGACGGTTTAGCGTCTAAATAATCGCCATATGCTTTTGGTTTAGGCAGTGACCGTAATCGGTGACTGCCTTTTTTATTGTTTACCGTTCAATACTTCACATCGCGACATATTTTTAAGAGCAAGTTTATATTGCCCTTCTCCTGTACTGCCTATACTGTTTTTACATGATCTTAACTTTATAGGTATTGATATGGAGCAACCATCAGGGCGTGATATCGTTCGTGGCTATTCGTATTTTATTGTTATCATACTCGCCATCATTCAGGGCATCGTCATTGCCGCAACAACGGATTACTCTATTCGCTCTGACAGCCAGTTAGATGCAACTACGGTATTCCTACCCATGTTACTGGCGATATTCGTGCCATCAGTGGTTAGCTACTTAATCACTAACGCCAAATCTGTGGTTTTCTATCTTAGTATCGCTTTAACTATTGCTTTAACTTGTTGGGTTAACTTTTGGCATAGTCAAGACTTTGAAACCCCTTCTGATGCCAACCCCTTTATTGCATTCCTTACGCTGACTGTTCTGTTATTTTTCATGCTCCCGTGGATGCAATTACTGCAAGCAACACAGTCATGGAAAATCAATTACGGTTGCTTAATGGGGCTATATATTAAAAATACCTTCTTAGGTGTATTAGCCTCGGCAATTGGTGGGCTCTTGACCTTAATTGTGAAATTAGCCAGCTTTTTGTTTAGCATTGTTAATTTGCACTTTTTAAGTGACATTCTTGATAATGAAGTCATTTATTGGGTCTGTTTTACCCTTGGTTTTAATATTGGCTTAACATTTTTACGTGCAACTGTTGATATTCAACTCAGTAACTTCGTGAGCTTTATTGCCCGTTTCTTCCTGCCATTATTAAACGTCGTTGCGGTCATTTTCTTAGGTGGCTTTGTTATTTCCTATTTTTCTGGGTTGGACTCCGCAGGCTTAGGCTCTGCCGTAATGCTGTGGTTTGTGATCCTTAATCTCATTTTTATTAATTTTGTCTATGGGGATGGCAGTACACAATACCAATTCCGTAAAGGGCTGAATGCCTTTGTTTTAATAAATATTATCTTGCTCAATGCTTTTTCTGGGCTTTCACTGTACGGCATTCTTGTGCGGGTGAATCAATACAGTTGGAGCATCGAGCGGTTATATGCTTTTACCGTCGCGCTATTTTTAGCTTTGGTTGTTTTAGCCTATAGCCTTGCAATCATTCGCAAAAAAACATTGTGGATGACCTCACTCGGCACGATTAATAAAGTCGGTATTCTCTCCCTTATCGCCATTATTTTCGTGATCAATAGCCCTATCGCCAATTTCAAAACCATAACCATCAATAGCATTGTAGCGGGCGTGAATAACGGCAAAATCAAAGTGAATAGCTCGCTCGCTTATGACTTAAAGCAATTAGGTGCTGAAGGTAAGCTCGCGTTTGAACAACTAAATAGCAATCCTGAGTACCAAAAACAATTCCAAACCAGCCCTTATGCTGAAGAGCAACAAAAACCACTCAAAGAGGTACTCATACAAGCGAAAAACAGCCCTACGTTGCCAGATAACTGGTTTGATTTGGGTGATAACCTCAGCAGTGCGTGGTATTGCACATCAAAACATGAACCTTATTCATGCTTAGGTTTTATGGCAGATGTGAATCAAGATGGGAAAGATGATGTGGTTATGTGTTATTCCTACCCGACTAGCTCAACTATTGATTGCAATATTTGGCAGGAAATAGAACAAAGCTGGGAAGTTGTCGATACACAAAGCCATTCATTCAATACCGTGCAGAAAAAAGATAAAGCTTGGGATAATTTACTTAACGGACAATTTACCTTAAAACCGAAAGAGTGGCTAAATATAACTCCCACACCTTAAATTTCCATAAAAATGCCAACGGCTTAACAATTTTGTGTTAAGCCGTCTTCTCATTACGTAAAAATACAGTAGCATTCCATCACTTTTATGCTTTTTTAAATTGAAATATTCAGTTTACCTTTACAGAACAATTTGATAACAAAGCACTTTCCACATTAAATAACCGACTTTTATTATGCAACTTCTGCCACTTAAGCTGTTATGATGTAGCGTAAATAATCGAATTACAGGTCGAGATCAAAAACACCGCTCTCACTATTTTTATTAAATGCGTTGTTTGATCATTATTTTCCGCCCTGATGTTATTTGACTCACAGTGAACGACAAAACGCTGTTAGGTTTTCATAACCTAACTATACTCAATGACATTAAAACGACACCTGCTAACTAAATCATTATGGATAAATCAAGACAGACTGAATTGGTACGTTGGTTAAAACAACACAGTGCACCTGCTAAGCGCTGGTTGCGGATCTCCATGCTGTTAGGCATGGTCAGTGGATTGTTGATCATAGCTCAAGCTTGGTTCTTAGCCGTCATCCTACAAGCACTGATTATGGATGGCACCCCGCGAGAACAGCTATTGACCCCATTTTGCCTTCTGATTGGCGTATTTGTTTTACGTGCCATTGTGACTTACATTCGAGAACGGGTTGGTTTTCGTTGTGGCCAAGTTGTGCGCCAAGAAATTCGCACTCGCGTATTAGATAAACTCCAAGAACTCGGCCCTGTTTGGGTTAAAGGTAAACCCGCAGGAAGCTGGGCAACCATTATCCTTGAGCAAATTGAAGATATGCAAGATTACTATTCACGCTATCTTCCTCAAATGTATTTAGCAGGGATTGTGCCCATCATGATCCTTATCGCCATTTTCCCATTCAATTGGGCAGCCGCGATGATCCTGTTTGTCACTGCCCCCTTAATCCCTATTTTTATGGCGTTAGTTGGCTTAGGCGCCGCTGATGCGAACCGCCGCAATTTTATCGCACTTGGCCGTTTAAGTGGCAGCTTCTTAGACAGACTCCGAGGGCTCGATACCCTTCGCCTGTTCTTCCGTGAAAAAGCAGAAGTTCAGCAAATTCGTGAATCCACTGAAGATTTCCGTTCCAGAACGATGGAAGTGTTGCGTATGGCATTTTTATCTTCTGGCGTATTAGAGTTTTTCGCCTCAATTTCTATTGCTGTGGTTGCCGTGTACTTCGGTTTTTCGTATTTGGGTGAAATGAACTTTGGTAGCTATGGCTTACCTGTCACGTTGTTTGCAGGCTTCCTTGCTCTGATCCTTTCCCCCGAATTTTTCCAACCACTGCGTGACTTAGGCACTTATTACCATGCTAAAGCTCAAGCAGTAGGTGCTGCTGAAACCTTAGAGACACTGCTAAATAGTGAAGGGGAAGAAAAACCGCAACAAGGTATAAAAACGTTATCTGATGGCCCTATTCGCATTCAAGCCAGCCAGCTCGAAATTTTATCCCACGACGGTGTACGCCTTGCTGGCCCGTTAAATTTCACCATCGAGCCACAACAGCGTATCGCACTGGTTGGGCAAAGTGGTGCAGGTAAAAGCTCATTACTCAACTTATTACTTGGCTTTTTGCCTTACCACGGTTCAGTGACAGTTAATGATATTGAACTGCGTGAGTTGTGCCCTGAAAAATGGCGTGAATTGCTCGGCTGGGTTGGGCAAAACCCACATTTACCCGAACAAACACTCATTGAAAATATTTGTTTAGGTAAACCAAATGCATCTGAGGCAGAAATTCAACACGCTATTGATAAAGCATATGTTTCCGAGTTTTTACCTCACTTACCCAATGGCTTAAATACTCGCCTTGGTGATTACGCCGCGCGGCTTTCAGTGGGCCAAGCACAACGTGTTGCTGTCGCTCGGATTTTATTAAAACCCTCACGATTACTACTGCTTGATGAACCTGCAGCAAGCCTTGATTCGCACAGTGAGCAACGTGTCATGCACACACTGAACCAGCTATCTGAGCAGCAAACCACTTTGCTTGTCACTCATTTACTGGAAGAAACCTTGGATTACGACCAAATTTGGGTGATGGCAAACGGCCAAATCATTCAGCAAGGGAATTACTCTCAACTTAGTCAGTCTGAAGGCGCTTTTGCCCAGTTATTAGCCCATCGCAGTGAGGAGCTCTGATAATGAAAATTTTATATCCTTTCTTAGCCCTCTACCGCCGCCATTGGTTTTTAATAACGCTTGGGATCATACTCGCCATCGTGACATTGCTTGCCAGTATTGGGCTATTAACCCTCTCAGGTTGGTTCTTAGCTGGCACCGCGATTGCGGGCTTCCCTGGCTTATATTATTTCAACTATATGCTGCCCGCAGCTGGCGTACGTGGTGCGGCAATATTCCGTACTGCAGGACGCTATGGCGAGCGCTTAGTCAGCCATGATGCAACATTCAAAGTCCTTGCTCACTTACGTGTTTTTGCCTTTAGTAAAGTGTTACCCCTTTCTCCGGGGGGCATTAGCCGTTTTCGCCAAGGGGAGCTATTAAACCGCTTAGTGGCTGATGTCGAAACCCTTGATCACCTCTATTTACGTGTATTATCGCCGATTATCACGGCATTTTTTGTCACATTTGTCTTGATTTTCGGTTTAAGCTACCTTGACCCACGCCTTGCTTGGACACTAGGTGGCGTCATGTTGTTCTTATTGTTCACAATGCCATTTGTTTTTTACCGTGCAGGTAAGCCTATTGGTCGCGAACTCACAGAGCTACGCGGTGACTATCGCACTATCTTAACTTCAGCCCTGCAAGGGCAAGCGGAGTTAACCTTATTTGGTGCAACCACACGTTTTCGCCAAAACCTTTGGGCAATTGAAAACTGCTGGCAAGCTCGCCAGCAGCAACAAGCTGCACTAACAGGGTTATCCCAAGCTATTATTTTATTCGCATCGGGGATCACTGCTACCTTACTGCTGTGGATGGCCGCTGAGCACGTCGGTGGAGATACTAAACCTGGTGCATTGATTGCGCTATTTGTGTTCTGTGCGTTAGCCGCCTTCGAAGCCTTAGGGCCTGTCGCCGTCGCCTTTCAGCATATGGGGCAAGTAATTGCTTCTGCAACACGGGTTTCCCAATTAATGACAGCAAAACCTGAAGTGACGTTCCCAAGCGAAAGCCCTTCAATCACAACACTAGAAAGCCTGACTGTCGATAATATCTCGTTCACCTACCCTGAACAGCCATTTGCCGTCCTCGATAACGTGTCATTGCGCTTAGCTAAAGGCCAACACCTCGCCCTACTTGGGAAAACAGGCTGTGGTAAATCAACACTCTTACAATTATTAACCCGTGCATGGGATGTCGATAGCGGTACAATTACATTAAATGGTCAGCCAATTAATGCATTTAGTGAAAAATCACTCCGTAGCATCATGTCGGTTGTACCGCAACGTGTGCATGTGTTTAGTGATACTCTGCGTAATAATTTATTATTAGCGAATGAGCAAGCTACCGATGCTGAATTGAATGCAGTTTTACAACAAGTCGGCTTAGGCAATTTGCTCGAAAACGAGTTGAAACTCAATGCGTGGATGGGGGAAGGTGGTCGCCAATTATCTGGTGGTGAACAGCGCCGCTTAGGCATTGCCCGTGCATTGTTGCACAACACACCGCTAGTGTTGATGGATGAACCAACAGAAGGCTTAGACGCACAAACTGAACAGCAAATCTTAGCGTTACTAAAAGAAAAATGTGCTGACAAAACCTTGATTGTGATCACCCACCGCATGCAAGGCTTAGAAGAAATGGATAACATCTGCGTAATGGATAGTGGTAAAATTGTCGAGCAAGGCACCCATCAAGCGTTGTTAGATAGGCAAGGTCAATACTACCAATTCCGCCAGCGCCATTGGGCTCAGAAAACACACTGAGGCGCAATATGTACCAACTCGATGATGACTCATATTTGTTCCCTCCCGTCTCGGAAGCGATGCGGGAACCCAATGGTTTATTAGCTATTGGAGGCGATCTTTCATCAAAAAGGCTGCAAGCAGCGTATTATGATGGTATCTTCCCATGGTTCAATCCAAGTGAGATGCCTTTATGGTGGTCACCAGACCCAAGAGCGGTATTATTGATGGGCGATTTACACATCAGCCGCTCAATGAAAAAAGTGTTAAAAAAGCAGATTTATCGTATTACGGTTAACCACGCTTTCAAGGATGTTATTGAAGCGTGTTCTGTGCGTGAAGAAGGAACTTGGATCTTACCTGAAGTGCAAGCAGGTTACCTTGAGTTACACCACGAAGGGATGGCTCATTCTATTGAAGCTTGGTATGACGACAAACTGGTTGGCGGCCTATACGGTGTGAATATGGGCCATCTATTTTGTGGGGAATCCATGTTCAGTAGAATGAATGATGCATCCAAATTTGCTTTTATTACATTCTATTTTCATTTTTTGCGCTATAATGGGCAGCTTTTTGATTGTCAGGTACTTAACCACCACACCGCCTCACTTGGCGCAAAAGAAATATCCCGTAGGGATTTTTTACATATTCTTTATCGGTGGCGTGACAAAGGGATAGACCCCGCCTGCTGGATACCGCAATCGATTGAATTACCGCCAATTTTCAATTAGTGAACGTTGGTTTATTATTAATTTTATTCCTTCACATAAGCATAAAGATCGCATTAAAATGCGACACTTCTTTACTTAGTGCGGGTTTTTGGGCATTATCTTGCCCGTTAAAAATCACGGTTATTAAACTTAGAGGATTAGATGGCCAAAGAAGACAATATTGAAATGCAGGGCACAGTTTTAGATACCCTGCCAAATACAATGTTCCGTGTTGAACTGGAAAACGGTCACGTGGTGACTGCTCATATTTCTGGTAAAATGCGTAAAAACTATATCCGCATCCTGACAGGCGACAAGGTAACTGTAGAGTTAACCCCTTATGACCTGAGCAAAGGCCGAATCATTTTCCGTAGCCGTTGATTACCTCTTCAGGCAAGGCCTGACATTACCACAGGTGCATGAGACACCTGTGGTTAATTATGTCAGAATACCGCATCCTCCGGAGAGGCCTTGTGCACGCTACTGAAGCTGTATGTCAGTGTGTTACTTTTTTCATCAAGCCCGATACTCACAGAGCCGCCGTTGGTTAGTGAACCAAATAGCAATTCATTTGCTAATGGTTTCTTCAGGTTCTCCTGAATTGCGCGCGCCATAGGTCGGGCACCCATTGCTTTATCATAGCCTTTTTCACATAACCAATGACGTGCTGCCGCACTCACCTCAATTGACACGCCTTTCTCATCCAACTGCGCTTGTAACTCAACAATGAATTTATCAACAACCAGGGTGATAATTTCTGGCGTCAGTGAATTGAACCAGATAATACCATCAAGACGGTTACGGAACTCAGGCGAGAAAGCACGCTTGATTTCCGACATCGCATCCGTGCTGTTATCCTGCTCTGCGAAACCAATCGAGCGGCGCTGCGTTTCTTGAACCCCTGCGTTTGTGGTCATGACGACAATCACGTTACGGAAATCCGCTTTACGGCCGTTGTTATCGGTAAGTGTGCCGTGGTCCATCACTTGCAATAAAATGTTGAATACATCTGGATGCGCTTTTTCAATCTCATCCAATAACACCACAGAGTGTGGATGCTTGATCACCGCATCAGTCAGTAAGCCACCTTGATCAAAGCCTACATAGCCTGGAGGCGCACCAATTAAACGGCTGACGGTATGACGTTCCATGTATTCAGACATATCAAAACGCAATAATTTAATATCCAGCGCTTTGGCTAATTGAACCGTGACTTCCGTTTTACCTACCCCTGTAGGCCCTGCAAACAAGAAGGAGCCGACAGGTTTATTTTCTAACCCTAACCCTGCGCGATTCATTTTGATCGCTTCAGACAACGCCTCAATCGCTTTATCTTGCCCAAATACTAACATCTTCAAGCGTGAATCAAGGGTTTTGAGTTTGTCTTTATCGCTCGATGAAACTGTTTTTTCTGGAATTCGCGCAATACGTGCAACGACAGTTTCGATCTCAGGAACACCAATCGTTTTTTTGCGTTTGCTTGGTGCAACTAAACGTGTACGCGCGCCAGCTTCATCAATCACGTCTATGGCTTTATCTGGTAAATGCCTGTCGGTGATATATTTAATCGATAAATCTACCGCTGCCTGGATGGCTTTCGCAGTGTAACGCACATCGTGATGTGCTTCGTATTTCGGTTTTAACCCATTAATAATACGAATGGTTTCTTCTGGTGTCGGTTCAACAATATCAATTTTTTGGAAACGACGAGCTAGCGCCCTGTCTTTTTCAAACACACTGCCAAATTCTTGATAGGTGGTTGAACCAATCACGCGAATACGCCCACCCGAAAGTAGTGGCTTAATTAAGTTAGCAGCATCCACTTGCCCACCTGATGCAGCCCCAGCACCAATAATAGTGTGGATCTCATCGATAAACAGTATGCTTTTGGGGTCTTTTTCCAACATTTTGAGCAAGGCTTTGAAGCGTTTTTCAAAATCCCCACGGTATTTCGTTCCCGCTAACAATGAACCGATATCTAAGGAGTAAATCGTGCAACCTTTCATGACATCAGGCACATCGTCCTGTTCGATACGCCATGCAAGGCCTTCCGCTATCGCCGTTTTCCCAACACCAGACTCCCCCACTAACAACGGGTTGTTTTTGCGGCGGCGACACAAGACTTGGATCGTTCTCTCTAATTCAGCCTGACGGCCCACCAGCGGGTCGATATTCCCTTTTTTGGCCTGTTGGTTCAGATTGGTCGTAAAGTTGTCCATGTGGTCTTCTGAGACTGGTGGCTCTTCATTCGGTGCACTATTATTGGACATATCGTTATCTGACGATGACGATTCTTCACCTTTTACCGTACCATGAGAAATATAGTTGACCACATCTAAGCGGCTAACATCGTGCTTACGCAATAAGTACGCAGCTTGAGATTCTTGCTCACTGAAAATCGCGACAAGCACATTTGCCCCGCTAACTTCGCTACGACCCGATGACTGCACATGAAATACCGCCCTTTGTAACACACGCTGAAAACTGAGCGTCGGTTGGGTGTCTCTGTTATCATTTTCGGGTAACAAGGGTGTAGTTTGCGCGATGAAGTGTTCCAGTTCTTGACGTAAAGCGACAAGATCAACCTTACAAGCTTCTAAAGCTTCGCGTGCCGAGATATTACTCAGTAACGCCAGCAATAGGTGCTCAACAGTCATAAATTCGTGGCGACTGTCTTTCGCTTTCGTAAAAGCTACGTTTAAACTAAGCTCCAGTTCTTGATTGAGCATAAGCACCTCCCAAAATTGATATTAAACCAGATCAGACTTTCTCTATAGTACAAAGCAAAGGATACTCATGTTCACGGGCAAATGTATTGACCTGCGCCGCTTTTGTTTCTGCAACCTCTGCGGTAAAAATCCCACAAATTCCCTTTCCCTGAATATGCACATCTAACATTATCTGTGTAGCGCGTTCTTCATCAAAAGAAAAGTATTTTTGTAACACTTCGACAACAAAATCCATCGGAGTGTAATCATCATTATTTAATAGTACCTTATACATCGACGGTGGCTGTAAGGTTTGTTCCACTTCGTCTTTGAATATGACGTCTGTTTTAAATGTGCCCAGAAAATCGCTCATTACTTTCTTGCTCAGTGTTTAACTTCAAATTAAGCATAGTCTTTATTATCAACGATTTCTATCAATCCACATGATAGCGTTATAAAACTATACCATTACATTCTTTCATGGCTTTTCTTAAACAAGCCTTTCATTTGCAGTGTATCATGCCACTAACCTCATAGCTTATCTTTAGCAATCTGTGAGCTATATCAAATATCACAGAAAATAACATTTGGCGCTTATCGAATTCTTACCACTTTACCATAATTCCTGAAACTCCCCTCTTGACCTTAGAATGCAATTCACTACAGTATGTTTTACGAACAGTTTTTAGCGTATATTTACTTAGTTTCTGTGTGTATTTTATACATATCTGCAAAACACAACTAGCAAACCGAAAGGATAAAATATGGAGACGGGTATCGTTAAGTGGTTCAATAACGCAAAAGGCTTTGGTTTTATTTGCCCGGCTGATGGCGGAGAGGATATTTTTGCTCATTATTCCTGCATCAAAATGGACGGTTACAGGACACTAAAAGCAGGTCAAAAAGTGCAATTTAGCGTGACAATTGGACCAAAAGGTAATCATGCGGATGTTATCATCCCCATTGAAATGGGAGAAACCATAGAAGGCACATCAGAATCAATTTTGCCCTGACGCATATAGAGCACAGTTAATTATTTCAATTATATTATTGATGCTGTTAATAATTAACTGTGACTATTTTATAAGCTCAACGGCCCGAAGTTTGTAAATGTGACATATCACCATACAGCGACATCAATAATGCATACTGTTCTGCATCATAAAAATCACACTGTTTTTGCGTAAAGGCTTTCGCCACCTCAATCATAAATTTCACCGCAGCAGCAATATCAATCTCATGACTTGCTCCCGTAGAGCAACCAGGTACCACGGTTTCAGAACAGATCGCCACACCAACAACAGGGGCTGAGGTAGATACCGCGGGTTGCATAATACTATTGATATGATGAAGGCCATTACCATACGGTGTAATATCCTGAATGGATAAAGGAAATGTCACCGCACGCTGCCCACTGCTCCACTCCATTAAGCGGAGTAAATCATTAGAAACAGGTAAAATGTACCCATTTTTAACCGTTGGTGATAATGCATAACCTTTATGATTCAACAGGTTATTACCTTTGGTGGTATCTACCGACAAAATAGCATCCGCTTCAGGGATCGCTTCATGTTGGTTCATCGTGACATCTTCTAAAGGAGAGTCCATAAAATCAACTGGGGTATGAGGGCGAGTCGGCGCATTAGGGCAAATATGAGTTGTAATCACCACATCACCTACCAATTTATCGCCTTTTTCATGCATTTTTGCTAATTTCAATGCTGTTGCAATGGCCGCAATCGCCCCATCGGCATCTGAAACTACCCCAATACGTGACGGCCTTGCACCAATCCCCCCTAAACGGCCAATAATACCTAATGTAGGTGCTTGATGACCTTGAGATTTACCTTGGGTGCCTGGAATAAGAATACGGACAAAATCACTTTGACCTTTCAGGTCTTTGACCGTTTTAGAAGAAACTTCAATTGCTGGGAAAGTCTTGAACAATGCAACAACATCTTCCCCCTTAACGTTCGCGCAATCGATTAGCTCATACGCACAAAGGGTTTGCTTTAGACTCATTGTACTTCCTTGAATTTTAATAATTTTTATTTGATTGTAGGGCTACTTTGAAATTAACTCACACAAAATATGACTTAATTTCATTTCACCCAAGTTAAGGCTTAACTGTTAAAAAAGCCTTATTTTTCCTGATGAAGGCGTATTCACGCACTTAAAATAAAATACTAATAATATAAACTACTTATGGTGTGCTACTTACTTTTACTACTTACCTTTACTACTTACTTTTACTACATGACATAACGCTATTTGCTGGTACTTCTTTGTAACCAATAAGGATCTCCAACCATACAACCAAGGTAAGAGGCCTTACGGCATAGGTTAGTTGAAAGTTGCGCCATAACCTGTTCATTCATTTGGGTTTCTGGCAAACTTAGACATAATGCATATAACGTGTTCAGCGATGGATCAAACACGGTACTCGAAACCGAGGCAACACCTGCAACAGACTCGTTAATTGAAAATTCCCAACCACGTTCATTGATCAGATTCATCTGTTCTGTTAACTTCACTTGTAATTCTTTATCTTCTCGGCCGATAATGTTTGCTCTTTCCTGCAACGGTAAGCGCGCTAACAGAGCCCGCCCCGTTGAAGTTCCAAGAATTGGCAAACGTGTACCAGGCTGTGTGATCACCTGCAACATGCTATTACCGAAGCGTGCATGGACAACCCTTACCATTTCATCATCGAGCGCCGAAACATAGCTGGTAAACCCAGTATCTTTCGTCAACTCATCAAGGGCTTCTAACGTCATATCTATCAATGGGTTCATCCCACGCGCACGGTGAGCCAACTCCATGATTAATAACCCTGGCCGATAAATGGGAGCATTATTCTTCTTTTCTAACAGCCCCAGTTCTGACATTTGCTTTAGTAAGCGAGAAGCAGAACTTTTCGGCATGCCTAATTCATTAACTAACGTCGTAACGGTAAGCTCATTACCTGAGCGTAGAAATAATTGATAAACATCAACGACGCTATTTAAAATGCTCATGAATCAAAACCTTGAGTAAGAATGCCATAATCTTGAGGCTTTCTATCACGTAAATATGGAATGGTTAAACGTGTATGGGCTTGTAAAACAAAATCAATTTCGCCAATTAACAACGCTTCACCATCACATGTGGCTTCACAAAGCACTTGCCCACGAGGGCCTAACACTTTGCTACCACCAAATAAGTGTAAATCCCCTTCATGACCCCAACGGTTAACGGCCAGTAAATGTGCACCATTTTCCAAAGAACGGGATGCCGTATTAATGTCCCACATGTCTTTATCTTGTACACACCAAGCAGAAGGTGCGATTAGCAGCTCTGCGCCATGAAGGGTCAAAATACGCGCAACCTCAGGAAACCCCATGTCATAGCAAATCATGATGCCAATTTTGCCAATTGGCGTATCAAATACAGGGAAGCTATCACCACGACTAAACCATTGTTTCTCAATACCAAAAGCATGTACTTTACGAAACACACCGCTGATACCTTCACACCCTGGGTTCCACACGCCAACCGCGTTATAGATATCCCCAAGGTAGTCACCTCGTTCCACAAAACCACTCACGATAGTGATATTCAAGCGTGTCGCAAGCTCGCTAAATAAACGATATGTTTCGCTTCCAGTAGAATCGCTGAGATCCCACAGCTTCGTATTTAACAAATCACCGCGATAACCTGTTGTGGCAAGCTCTGGAAAACAAATCAGTTTCGCCCCAGACTCTGCCGCTTGTTCACATAACAGCGCCATACGCTGCAAGTTACCTTGTTTATTCCCCAGTTCAGAATCAAACTGAGCAAGGGCAACTTTGACCTTGCTACCTGACATCGCACTTTCCTTAATCTAAGTGAGCCACTTTGCGAAAATGCACCGTATCGACACCTTTTGCTTTCGCTTGCCAGCGCATGCCAATCCAATAAGCCAGCGCACCTGTAATTAAAGAGTTAAGTGCAGGAATGCCATAATCGGCATGGAATGGACCTAATTCTGATGTTCCCCACCCCACAATAACAGCTAACAACCACACAACGAGTGTCACAGGGTTATAAGCTTCACAGCTAGATGGCAGCACACCTTGTTCGCGGGTGATATCAAGCTCTTTGCGATCGCGTTTTAAGATGTAATAGTCAACAACCATGATCCCAGCGACTGGTGGGATAGCAATGCCTAAGTAAATCAAGAAACTAATAAAATTGTCTAAAATACCTAACATGGAGGCAATCGTACCGAAAACACCAATTACCCATGTTAAATAGCGACGGTCAAAACGCTTATTAAAGATAGCGTTAAGCAGCGTTGAAAACCCGAGTGATGATGAATACAGGTTGATGTCATTCATTTTTATAGTGGCAAAGATAACAATCGATGCACCTAATAAGCCCGTTAATGCCATCATCAAGTCAAATACTTGGCTGGTACGTAATGCCAGAGCCATCAGCACCGCTATCATATTAACTAAAAGTTCACCAAAAAATGTACCGATTAACGTCATCCAAAATACATCCTTCGGTTTTTTCATAAAGCGGCTAATATCTGGTGTGGTAACCGCTGAAATAATAAAACCACCTGCAACCATAGTAATTGCCGCAGGCATTGTCATTAAAGGCCCAGCAGGGGCAGTATCATTGATAAGCGCACCAAGATCCTGACCTGATAATAAATTATACGTTGCCCAGCCTAACGCGAATAAAAAGAGCGGCGTTGAAATATTGGCGGTAATAGATAAAAATCGATACCCATATACCGTAATAATCGTCACCGCAATACCTGTAATAAGTGACCAAGTCCCTGGTGTTAGCACATTAGTCGCTTTATACATTCCATCCGCAAAGAAACCATTTTGGACGCCAAACCAGCCCATCAAGGAGATGGCAATCGCGCCACCAATAAGAGCTGAACCTAACTTTCCAAAACCAGACCACCTTGACAGTAGACTGATTGACATTCCTTCGCGGCATGCAGCTGCTCCAAGCCCCCAACTGACTACCTGTAAAATTACAGAGCCAAGGATGGTCGCCCAAAACGCCTGCCAAAAAGTTAACCCGTAACCGAGGGCTGCACCTAACATCACTTGTGAAACACAAGCGAGTGCGCCAATTCGTAGAATTAACACTTCATAGAACGGTCTACGAGCACTTTGGGGTACTCGAGCCAAAGAATAATCTTCACCTGCTTTATTCGCCATTTTGCACCTGCTGTGTGGTTGTCTTTGCTTAGTTTTTACTGGCTTTAATTGTTTGTTCCATTATATGGAACTAGGTTTCATTTATTCTACATGCAAATAATATCCATGATCGATATCGAATCGCAAGCAGAATTTATCTTTTCAGATAACTTTTTTATTATGGAATATTTCACGGAGCGAGGAAATACCACACTAATAAAAAATTTTATCGATAAATGAATAGGTTAAAAATTACGTGTTTAATTAGCAGAATTGGAGTGAGGAACTCAGTTCCATAAAATAGGACTATTCTTTAGCAGTAATTTCCTTCTAGGTAGCAGTAATTTCCTTCTAGGTAGCAGCAATCACTCCAATTTGGAGTGTCCTAGTCCGAAGTTATACGATTAGAAAAAAAATTTAGCTTTAGTAGGAATAAATGATTTATGAAAGAAATGGGGATAGTTGAGTTGGTAGGCTGCTATAAATAGTTAACATCGGAAACATAACATGCCAGCTGAAATAAACTACCCTATTAAATTTTGTCAGAATGACCTATTGAACTATGTATTTAAGAATGACCCCCTAATAAGCAAACTTGCCCAACAACTCAAAAACATCGCCAATATTACATATGCATGTAAAAATGGTGCTTGCCAAGGTTTATCACACATATTCGCGGCTTATGAGATGGACGGACTGGGGGCTGAATCTCTACACCAGCTCAAAAATTGCTTAAATCCCTTTATACCATCAACATCCGCTTATAAAGAAGTCAACAAATGTGTAGAAAAAGCTTACTTAAAATGCATTTCAAATTTGTTAGCTGAACGTTGTACTGATATTTTTGATGTACAGATAAATCAATACCAATATAACGGCTATAATGACCTATATAATAGTTATTATACCATTAACACAGTACAAAAACCTAAAGGAATAACAAACATTGAATATATCATTCAATGCTTAGAAGAAAATAACAAAAATATATATTCTAAGAATATAGAACCCTGTTTTAATCCTAATATTAAAATAGAAAAAGACATCACCTATGACCTATATAACAAAATAAGATTTGGTAATGAAACACCTACTCCAAGGAAATATAAAGCAGAACAAAGCCTATATGATAAGATTAAAAAAGATAAAGATATCACTCTAAATGAAATGCAGTCCTTTATTAAAGAGATATATGCATATTGCATGTTACATTATGCAAGTGAGACAGCACTATTTAACTTAAATTCAGGATTGACAATTGATAATCGTTGTTCTCCTTTGTCCTCTATTAATGTAGAACCTAGTTGGGAGAGTATCTCCTTTAAACAATTAGAGAAACTAATTACTGAAAAAAACATTAAAAAACAAGATGTTGCTATAATTTACAGTTCAAATAATCATGCAATGGCAATTTGCGGGAAATATTACCCACAAAAACAAAGATACCTTTTTAGTTTTTTTGAACCAAATTATGGGTTAATACAATCATCTAATACAAATGAATTTATTGATTTTTTAAAACAAATTATAAGCCTCAAAAATACACTTCCTATTGCTTTTACACAAAAAAAAGAGACTGATGTAACTATTGGTTATATACGGAAACTACAAAAAACACGAACACACTCAAAAAAAATGAAATTACCGAAAATCAACAATGCAGAGCTACAATCTGAAATCAAAAAACAGCTTACTGAGAGTAAAGTAAGCATCGATTTAGATAAAAGTACCAAACTCACTTTTGATGAGTATTCTCAAGGTAATAATAAATTGACAATGAAACTAAAAAAGGAGGGGGATACTTTTACCATTTATTCGACCTTGTGTGACATTCATTCAACTATAGCGTTAATCACTAACTCGATAAATAAAGTTCCTTTATTAACATCAGCAAAAATTTGTATAAATTCTTTAGGGAAAATATTTTATCGGCTTCGTTAACCTTACTTTATTCTCCTTTGTAGTCACTGAGCTACACAGGAGAATATATATTAACAAATCACTCTCTTGCTAATGCATCAATTGGGTTTAAACGTGCGGCGCTGCGTGCGGGCAAGAAGCCGAAAATAACCCCAATCGCGGTTGAGCAGACAAACGCACTAATAAGCGCGACAGGATCAAACGCGAACGTCCAACCAGGTAGCGCCATTTGCGCCAGTAAGCTGATCCCATAAGAAAGTGCAATTCCCATCAAGCCCCCCATTAAACACACCAATACCGCCTCAATGAGGAACTGCTGCATTACATCACTGGTTCTCGCACCAACTGCCATACGAATACCAATTTCGCGAGTTCTTTCTGTCACCGACACTAACATGATATTCATCACACCAATCCCCCCGACCACCAGCGAAATCACCGCCACTAAGGTTAAAAACAGTTGCATGGTTTGGGTGGTTTTTTCCGCTGTTTTTACAAAAGTATCAAGGTTATAGGTGAAAACATCTTTTTTACCGTGGCGTAACGTTAATAAACGCGTCAGTTGCTGCTCGACGTTTTTGGCGTCATACCCATCCTTAACGCGCACCGTAATGCTGTCATAATAAGGTCGATTTAAAATCTTGCTGTTCATCGTGGTATCAGGGAGCCAAACAGACAACGATTTACTGGAGCCAAATACTGATTTCTGGTCTTCCAACACCCCAATTACTGTCGCTGGCATATTACCGATGAGCAAGGTTTCCCCTACTACATTAGCTTGTTTTGGGAAAAAACGCCGTTTCGTGTTCTCATCAATAATGACCACTTGAGCACGCCTATTCGCCATGTCTTGCGTAAAATTCATGCCCTCTGAAAATTTTGAAGCATACACATTAAAATAATCGCGGCCAATTCCTGTTAACTGTGCAGATGCATCTAAATTCCCTTTCCTTAAACGTGCGGAACCATTTATCTGGCCTGAAATCGCGTGAACATAAGGCTGCTTAGCAAGAGCATCAATATCCGAGGCTTTTAAAGATTGTCGATTTTGTGCATCATCACTTCCAAAATCAGTGCCAGGATAAATTGAAATCGTATTGGTACCAATCGACTTGATATCATTAAGTACCATACCTTGGGCAGCATCGCCGATGACCATAATAGAAACCACTGAAGCAATCCCGATAATAATCCCTAGCATGGTCAACAAGGTACGCATTTTATTGACCACCATGGCACGCCAAGCCATCAACAATGCTTCGCTAAATCGACCATAAATCTGCCCAAGGGATAGTTTCCTTGTAGGGGCTTTTGATAACGGTTTGGCTAATTTACTATTTTTTGAACCTGAATCTCGAATAATTTCGCCATCTTTGATTTCGACAATACGTTCAGCTTGTTGTGCGACGGATGGATCGTGAGTAACGATAATCACCGTATGGCCTTGAGCACAAAGGTCTTTAAGGATCTTCATCACCTCTTCACCTGAATGGCTATCTAAGGCCCCCGTAGGCTCATCGGCAAGAATAACTTGCCCTCCATTCATTAATGCACGCGCAATACTGACTCGTTGCTGTTGCCCACCAGACAATTGGCTCGGCCGGTAATTAACCCGCTCGCCAAGCCCTAAGCGCTGAAGTAATTGCGTCGCGCGTTCGCGCCGCTCCGCTTTTCCAGAACCTGCATATACAGCAGGGATTTCAACGTTTTGCTCAGAACTAAGGTGGTTTAATAAGTGGTAGCGTTGGAAAATAAAACCAAAGTGTTCACGGCGAAGCTCTGCGAGTTGGTCGTTGTCTAGCAACGCCATATTTTGCCCATCAATATGGTACTCTCCAGATGATGGCTTATCGAGGCAACCAATGATATTCATCAGGGTGGATTTACCTGAACCTGAAGCACCGATAATCGCAACCATTTCACCTGCATTTATTTGCAAAGAAACGTTTTTTAAGACAGTAACCTCATTTTCACCTTCACCATAACGGCGAGTGATCCCCTGGAGCTCAATGAGTGTGGCCATCTTAACTCTCCGAACCACTGTGCCCAATAATCACTTTATCACCTTCATTCAGTCCTTTAACCACTTCGACTGACACATCATTGCGACTACCAATTTCAATCTGTTTTTTCTCTGCTTTTTGCCCTTCTAGCACTTCCACATCATAAACCTGCGGTGAAACTTCATCCCCTAACGCAGAAAGGGGTAATATCAGCACATCTTTACGTGAATCGAGATCGATTTTGACCTGTGCAGTCATCTGTAATTTTAGGAGATGCTGAGGATTAGGGACTTCAAAGCGCGCATAATAGAAAATAGCATCATTGATTTTCTCAGGGGTTGGCAAGATATCTTTCAATTGACCTGAGAATTTTTTGTCTGGCGCACCGAGTACCGTAAATGAAGCCTCTTGGCCTGGTTCTAAATAAATCACATCCGCTTCAGACACTTCCGCTTTAACCAACATAGTGTCTAAATCTGCTAATGTTAAAATCGTTGGTGCTTCTTGCGCTGCAATCACGGTTTGCCCTTGTAACGTTTTGATAAACGTGACAATGCCGTCCATCGGCGCGGTGATTTGCGTATATTTTAAGTTGGTTTTTGCCGTATCTAGTGTGGCCTGGTTGCGTTTAATTTGAGCTTGATAAGTCGCTACCTGTGCTTTTTTTACATCCACATCAGTTCTGGCTTTGTCCAGTTCTTGTTGCGCGACAGCCTGCAATTTGGCTAAGCTCAAGTGGCGTTGGTAAGTCAGTTGCGCCAGTTTCAATTCTGCTTGTGCTAACGATAAATTAGCCTCAAGTTCACGTGTGGTCGCTTCAGACTCAGTGACATCATTTTGTGCTTTTTTCGGGTCGATAACCGCCAGTAAATCGCCTTTTTTAACGTAGTCACCCTCTTTAACATATAAGGTTTGTAACTGCCCGCTAACCTGAGCACCCACATCAACTTTACGTACAGCATCTAACTTGCCCGTCGCGAGAACTTGTTTATCTAAGTCACCACGCGTCACGTCAACGGTTTGGAAAACCTCTTCTTTCTCACCTTTAAAGAGAAAGGCAGCAGCGCTAACGACAACAATCAGGATCACCAAATAAATCGGCCACTTTTTTTTCGGTTTTACCTTCATCACTCTTCACTTCCTATCATTAAAAAGAGGGCGACGCCCCCTTCTAAATACTATGCTATATCACTTAAGTTATCGTTTAATTAAACATACTATAGATAAACACCCGCTATCTATAAATATTCAATCAACAATATATTCACTTTCGTTATCAATACGCTTTCCCCCTCGCTAACCATGCTACCCGAGAAAACATACTTTTTAGCTGTAATGGAATGCTATCAGGGCCTAGTTCTGCAGAACGGTTCACCGTAGCCAACGCTAAGTCAGGCTTTGACGTTCGAGAAATCGCTTTAATAATCACACGGCGTGTCGACACCCGTGCATTTTCTGGTATGTCAGCAATTTCATGATAAAGGCTTTTAAACCCCTCACGATATAGGAAATGTTCCATATCTGGCGCAGTGAGCATGGTTAAGCGATCCCTATCGGGTGAATTGATCTTATTCGCATAGTGGGTCGCAGTTGCAGCATATTTACGCCCTGCCTCGTCGCCATCGGTTAAAACATGCCATTCAATTCCCATTTTATTGGCAAATTTTAATAGTGGTTTCAAGCCACTTTGTGCAAACGCAATAACTTTAATTCCTTCGGTTTCAAAATAGTAGTGACATTGGCGAGCAAATTCACTCATTAGCCAAATCTCTGTTTCGCCTTCAACTAATAACCAACAACGTGCAAATAATGATGATGGTCGATTAAAACGAATATGAAACGAAATTTTTCGCAATTCTTCTGTACTGAGATCATTTGGCGTTAAACGATAAGCAGAAACTTTATTAGTATCACGTACTAAACGACATAAGTCTTCAAGGGGAGCTTGAGAAAGTAACTCCCCTGAATTTGTCGTGGTAATCCGTTGCAGCGCAAACAAGCTTAGTAATCCCCATGCAATCGACAGCATAATCGGATGCAGGCGAGTTTCGGGGTCTTCAACAATAATGAGCGGGCGGGCGTGTTTATCTAAATGAATATTGCCTTTGGATTGTAATAAAGAAGAAAACATCCCCAAGATAATCAAACGAATATTTCGTTGATTAGGTTTTGCAATCAAACGGCTGATGTTATCCAACGCTTTCCAGCCTTGCTTGCGCGGCTCAATATTCACCATATTGTCATTAAGCTTGATCATATGGGCACTTTGCCCTGAAAAATAGTGACTTAATAACTGCTGCATGGCGTCTACACCGTCACTTAATTCATCATCACTTAAACGTTCTGGATTATTCACTAGAGCACTGGTTAATTCTTTGATACGTATATTAAATGCATCACGAAACTCTTTTTCACCAACGACGATGGTTTCAGGGTTGAGGGTTTGTAAAAAACGCGCATCACGCAGGCGAATAACAGGGTATAATCGAATAATCTCTTTGATATACTTACCCACATTGTCCAGAGAAAGCTTATTTCCCCCTGAATTTAAAAAGCTTTTATCCACCGCAATCGTATTGTCATCTCGCAGCTCAGCACTCACTCGATAAAAAATATGTTTTAGATCATCACCATTATCAACCCAAACTGAGCTAAGATTATGAAAACGATAAGATTGGTGGCGGCCTTTATGCCTTTCACAAAATTTTAAAACAATTTGCAATGACCGATAACGGGAAGCGTTGTCCCCTGTGGGGTGATGAAAATCGTGCAGATTAAATTGGTAATCTTGATGTTCTGGTGAGAGAAGCAAATCGAGCGCATCAAGAAGACTGGATTTACCCCATGAGTTTTCCCCGATCAAAACAGTACTGTTATTGAGCTCTAAGGAAAGGCGGTTGATCCCTCTAAATCCGTATATCTCAACACGTTCCAGATACATATCTCACTCCTTGTCATATTTTCTTTAATATACTCTGAACTCGTCAATTTGCATTCAAATTATCAATAATGGTGCTGACAAAACGCACATTTAGAGCTTATCGATTAACCCATGGTTTTACTATAAGTATGTCTGCAAAATAAAAAATCTTTGTGACAAAATTGCCAACTGAGTTGAGCTAGCAATAGCAGTGTTATAAAATAGTAAAACTTTCTTTTTTAGTATTTTTGACCTATTTTTCACTCAGTCACCAATAATAAAATTTTATCGAAAAAAAATGCATTAGCACGGCGAGTTAAATTTCACATAACGAAAATAAAAAAACAAATATAACTCATTGATTATATTGATGGGATAACCACTAAGGATGCGGCGATGTATTCAGGACTCTTAATTATTCTTCTACCGTTAACTCTCGGTTATCTTATTCCTATTAAAAACAAACAAATTCTTCACCGTGTGCATCAATCATTAAATTCAATGGTGTATGTGATTTTATTTTTAATGGGGATCACCCTCGCACTGCTTGAAAACTTAAGTGAACACCTCTTTTCTATTCTCATTTACGCCATTACCTTCTTTGCTTGTATTTTTTCACTTAATATTATCTCACTGTTATTACTCGATAAGTTAGATCCGTGGAAAATTCCACAACATAAGCAAGAAAAACCGCCGTCACGCATTAAAATGGTGCTTGAATCTCTACAATTGTGTGGCGTCCTGCTTTTAGGCTTTATAGTGGGCTTAACAGGTTTTGATTTTCTGCATTATGCGGATAAGGGTAGCCAAATTGCTCTAATGCTCCTGCTATTATTAGTCGGCATTCAATTACGCAACAGCGGAATGAGCATTAAACAAATTTTAATTAATCGCCGCGGGACAACCATTGCCTTTGTGATGGGAATCAGTGCATTAGCGGGAGGAGCGCTGGCGGCATTATTACTGGGCTTACCCGTTAAAATGGGGCTAGCTCTCGCATCGGGCTTTGGTTGGTATTCACTCACAGGGATCGTGTTAACTGATGCCTATGGCCCTGTGATGGGGAGCGCCGCCTTTTTTAATGACCTAGCCCGCGAGCTAGCCGCGATCATGTTGATCCCTATCATTATCAATCGCTACCGTTCAACGGCATTGGGCATTTGTGGCTCAACATCCATGGACTTCACCCTTCCTGTTTTGCAACGCAGTGGCGGTGTTTCGATTGTGCCTGCCGCGATTGTTCATGGCTTCGTACTGAGTCTTATTACGCCAATTCTTATGGCCTTCTTTACATAGGTAAAATTTCAGTCACAATAGCCGTTAATTTGCGTGAAACAGGAAATTAACATGACAGAAAAACAACGTGTTTTAGTGTTGGGCGCTAGCGGCTATATTGGGCAAAATCTTATCCCCCAACTGATTGAACAAGGTTATGACGTTACTGCGGCTGCACGTCGTGTTGATTGGATGCTTTCTCAAGGCTGGCAAGATACTCGCTGTATCTTTGTTGACTTACATGATCCTGAGACTTTAAAAGATGTCATGAAGGAAATCGACATTGTCTATTTCCTTGTGCACAGCATGGCTGACCAAGCTAATCTTATTGAGCGTGAGCGTAGCGCTGCGCGTAATGTTCAACAAGCTCTCGAAGGTTCAGATGTTAAACACGTTATTTATCTCAGCGCATTACAACATGGCCACACCTATTCCCCGCACCTGATAGCCAGGCGCTTAACTGGGGACATCCTGCGTGAAAGCAATATTCCTGTTACTGAGATTCGCTCTTCAATTATTGTTGGGTCTGGTTCTGCAGCCTTCGAAATTATGCGGGATATGGTGTACAACTTAGCGATTCTAACGCCTCCGCGCTGGGTACGCTCTAAATCATCGCCTATTGCATTGTCGAATATCCTATATTACTTAACTCAGCTCGCCAAAACACCAACAAATGAAAACCGCATATTTGATGCAGGCGGTCCTGAGTTTATTAGCTATCAAGAACTATTCAAACGATTTATCAAAGTTAGTGGTAAACGCCGCTTGCTGATCCCGATTCCTATTCCTATTAGCATGATTTCGGTGCATTTTATTAGCTTGATTACCTCGGTGCCACCGACTATTGCAAAAGAGCTGATTCAAGGACTACAACACGACCTTCCCGCTAACGATAAAGCACTACGAGAGCTTATTCCACAAACGCTAATTTCCTTTGATGATGCAGTAAGAACCACATTAGCTGAGGAAGCAGATGCGATAGACAATGCTGATTGGGGTTATGACCCTGAAGTAAGAAAACGCTGGCGCCCAGGCTATGGCTATTATCCCAAACAAGCGGGGTCAACCCTTGGCACAACAGCGAGCTCAGAATCGCTATGGCATACCATACAACAAATTGGGGGCAAAGATGGTTATTTCTACGCCAATGGCCTATGGAAAACCCGTGCCATCATGGATGACATGATGTTGAATAAAGTCAAATATGGTCGCCCCGACAGAGAATACTTGCAACTTGGCGATGAAGTTGATGGCTGGCGAGTGATTAACCTTGAGCCGAACAAACAACTCAGTTTACTGTTTGGTATGAAAGCCCCTGGGCTGGGGCGTTTAACCTTTACTATCCACGATAGCGGCAGCCGACGCTCTATAGATGTGCGCGCTTGGTGGCACCCTGCGGGTTTTTGCGGTCTACTCTATTGGTTTGCTATGATGCCAGCCCATCTTTTTATCTTTAAAGGAATGGCAAAACGCATTAGCGACCTCGCGTTTGAACGAGATAAACAACTCGCCAAACAACAGCAAACAGATCATCCAACCGAAAAATCTGACTAATTTCAGTGTAAAAACCAATTTTTTATGCAGAAATTATTGCATAAATATGCTTACAGGATTAATATCGCTGGTAGTTAAAAAGGATATTATTGGTAAGCATGAGCATTCAATTAAAAAACATCAACTGTTTCTATGGTTCCCATCAGGCACTCTTTGATATCAATCTAGAGTGCTCTGCTGGTGAGACTATGGTATTACTCGGGCCAAGTGGTGCAGGTAAAAGTTCGCTATTACGTGTTCTCAATTTATTAGAGATGCCACGTTCAGGTCATTTGAATATTGCTGGGCAGCAATTTGATTTTTCATCGACACCAGATGCAAAGTCTATTCGTGACTTACGCCAAAATGTTGGCATGGTATTCCAACAATATAATTTATGGCCGCATCTTAGTGTGATGGACAACTTAATTGAAGCCCCATGCCGTGTATTAAAATTATCGAAGCAAGAAGCACATGCAAAAGCCGCTAAGCTTTTAGACCGTTTACGTTTATCTCAATTTGCAGACCGTTACCCACTGCATTTATCAGGTGGTCAACAACAACGTGTGGCGATTGCACGGGCACTCATGATGGAACCTAAGGTTCTATTATTTGATGAACCAACCGCAGCGCTTGACCCAGAAATTACGGCTCAAGTTGTCGATATTATTCGTGAATTGTCTGCGACAGGTATTACGCAAGTGATCGTCACTCACGAAGTGGAGATTGCTCGCAAAACCGCTAGCCGTGTGGTGTATATGGAAAACGGCCATATCGTAGAACAGGGAGATGCTAGTCGTTTCTCAGCACCTCAAACTGACGCCTTTGCAAATTATCTGTCACATTAATAGATATAGGATTAAGCAATGAAAAAAATTATATTAGCTGCGCTGCTGGGCGCTGTAGCCCTATCGGCAACTGCTGCGGAAAAAGAAACCATTCGTTTTGCAACTGAAGCAACTTACGCGCCGTTTGAAATGTTTGATAAAAACAATCAAATCGTCGGTTTTGACGTTGATTTAGCTAATGCGATGTGTGAAAAAATGAATGCGAGCTGTACATTTACTCACCAATCTTTCGATAGCTTAATTCCCAGCCTGAAATTTCGTCGTTTTGAAGCATTAATGGCAGGTATCGACATTACCCCTGAGCGTCAACAACAAGTAGACTTCACCGAAACTTATTACCCTAACTCTGCAGAATTTATTGCAGTGAAAGAAAAAATTAGCTCCGTTGACCAGCTGAAAGACAAAAGAATCGGCGTCCAAAACGGAACCACACACCAAAAATATATCATGGAACAACATAAAGGCATGACCACTGTGCCTTATGATAACTACCAATCTGCGGTTTTAGACCTGCAAAATGGCCGTATTGATGCTGTATTCGGTGACACTGCCGTTGCTGACGAATGGTTAAAAACCAAAGGCAACGAAAACTTAGCCGCTGTGGGTGAGAAAGTTACCGATCCACAATACTTCGGTATCGGTTTAGGTATCGCAGTGCGTAAAGGAAATAAAGAGTTGTTGGATAAAATGAATAAAGCCTTAGCAGAAGTTAAAGCTGACGGCACTTATGATGCTATCCACAAAAAATGGTTTCAACAGTAATCGATATAATTAATGAACAACCTTCTATTTTTAACAAGTGCCGCCGGTATCACCGTCGGCCTTGCTGTTTCTGCCCTAATCTTGGGTTTAATTCTTGCCATGCTATTTACCGCATGGGAGTCTGTCCGCTTTAAGCCAATTGCCTTTTTAGGCACGTGCTGGGTGACGCTAATCCGTGGGTTACCTGAACTGCTGGTCGTCCTATTCGTCTATTTTGGGACATTACAGCTTATCAACCTACTCGGGGATGGGTTTGATATTAACCTCGGTTTTTGGCAAACCACAGTGCAAATTGATCCTAGCATCTTCTTTGCCGATAGCGGCGAATTTGACTACACGCCGTTCGTTTGTGGTGTCATTGCCCTCGCCCTATTGTATGCCTCTTATGCTTCACAAACGTTAAGAGGCGCACTCAAAGCAGTGCCTTATGGCCAGTGGGAAGCAGGTTTTGCACTCGGCCTCAAAAAACGCACGATTTTCTTTCGTTTTATTATGCCGCAAATGTGGCGCCATGCCCTGCCAGGGTTAGGGAACCAATGGTTAGTTCTGCTAAAAGATACCGCGTTAGTGTCTTTAATCAGCGTGAACGATTTGATGTTACAGACAAAAACTATTGTTAACCGTACTGGCGAACCTTTTACTTGGTACGTTATCGTCGGTCTGATTTACCTTGTCATTACATTGATTAGCCAACAGGTATTAAAGCGTATTGAATTGCGAACTACGCGCTTTGAACGAGGTGAATCCAAATGATTGACATGATCCTAAAAATTCTACCAGGGCTACCAACCAGTTTATCACTGACGTTCAGTGCGTTACTTGTGGCTTTTCTGTTAGCGGGATTATTTACGTTAATTTTATCCCTGAAAACCAAAGTCATTTCGCAAATTGTGAAGGTGTATATCACCATCTTTACAGGAACGCCATTATTAGTGCAGTTTTTCCTAATCTATAATGGCCCGAGCCAGTTTAAGTCGTTGCAAAACTATCCTCTATTTTGGGAGCTAATTTCAACACCTTGGTTCTGTGCAATGATTGCATTAGCGTTAAACAGTGCCGCTTATTCAACTTTACTGTTCCACGGTGCCGTAAAAGCGATTCCATCAGGGCAATGGCAGTCATGCCAAGCATTGGGGATGAGTAAAGTGCAAACTATGCGCATTATCCTGCCTTACGCCTTTAAACGCTCTTTATCCTCTTATTCCAATGAAGTGGTGTTAGTGTTTAAAAGTACCTCTCTGGCCAGTACGATCACCATGTTAGACATCATGGGTTACAGTAGCCAAGTATTTGGTCAGACATGGGATGTGATGGCGTTTGTTGCGGCTGGGATTATTTATTTAGTGGTTAATGCCATCTTAACCATTCTAATGCGTTTAATCGAACGCAAAGCACTTGCTTTCGAACACCGAAATTAATACTTAATTCAATACGTTAAAGAAAAAGCTTGGCTAAACACCAAGCTTTTTTTTCATAAATTCGTTTTTAATTATTCTTTCGCTTTAGCAATGTCAGTACTTCAAAATGAGCCGTGTGTGGAAATAAATCAAACAGCTGCACCCTACACACTTGATAACCCGACAGCAATTGTAAATCTTGCGCCATAGTCTGTGCATTGCAGCTTGAATAAAGGATATATTTGGGCTGCATATGAGAAAGGTAATCACATAATGCCTTACCAATTCCTCTTCGTGGCGGATTAACTAAAATAAGCTGAGGGATATCTTGATGTGCGGTGGCAAAATGCGTTGAATCAAGGGCTTTAAACTCAACATTTTTTAATCCAATTTCATCTGCTGATTGTTGTGCGCTAGCAATGGCAGGGGCGCTGATTTCAATGCCTGTTAAACGCGTATCTTTTTCAGCGCAGTGCAATCCAAAGCCACCTACACCACAAAACAGATCCCACATACTATGAATATCTAATGCGTTAACCCACGCCCTTGCTGTTTGGTATAATTTAGCTGCGACAACAGGATTCGTTTGGAAAAAACTTTGTGGGCGAATAAATAAAGGCACTTGGTTAAACTCTTCACGCAGCGTGTGTTGCTCCGTTAAGAAAATCTCCTCATCGCCTTCAAGTATTGCCATATGCACTGGCTGAATATTTGCTGTGATCACCCCAAGTTGTGGTAATTGCGCTTGCAACCAAGGTAAAGCATTCTTGAGCTGTTCCAGTTTTTTCTCTGAGCGTAGCACAAAACGCAGCATAAACTGCCCTGTGTGCCAACTTTGTGTTAGCAACACGTGCTTAAGCTCACCACGCCTGCGCTCAATGTTATAAGGTGTGAGCCCTGCCTTTGCAATAAACGGTGTGAGTACGCTGAAAACTTCAGAAAATGCAGTGGGATATAATGGGCAGCCAGTTAAGTCGACACCTGCGCCATCTTTCCCAATAATACCAAAAATCGGCCTTTCTACACTTCCACTCACCACCATTTTGGCTTTATTACGAAAACCTATTTGAGGCCCTGTCACGGGTGGGGCAAAAATAGCAGGGTCGATTGTCGGCAATAACGCGGAAAGTTGCTGCTGCTTTTGGGTGATTTGTTGCTCAGGTGAGAATTCTAACCATTGGCAAGAACGGCATTCACCCGCAATATATTTTTCACAATGCATAATTAAAACTTAATGAATAATAATAGCGGGTTTATCATCTGGGGTAAGTTCGGATTCATCCTCGCCATTATCCTCTTCTTCACTAAACTCATCTTGAGCTGCATACAGTAAATTATTACTAAAGATCTCAAAGACAATCGCTGAAATTTGGTCTTCTGCTTGCTGAAGGAAATGGCAGAATTGGCGATAGGTCATCCCAGCCTCTAATGAAAATGACTGGCTAACCACTAGCTTTGGCAGGTTTTCATCATTTATTTCGAGAAAAACTTTTGCCGTCAATGAACTCGCGTTAATTTGGCTAATATTAGCAACTAATGTAATTATCGCGGTGGGTTTTAGCTCCGCTAATGCGGACAATACCAACACATTATTGACGATATCGAGTTTTGCATCAAAAATTCCCTCAATATTTTGCATATGAGGTAAATGCAGCGCAGCACAAGAGTCGCACTCGAAATAAGACGTTTTGAGTTGTTCTAACCATTCACGTAATTGTGCAATGTCAGGGTAACGAATAGAATCCATGGGCAGTAACCTTCTTCAACTCAAAAATAATAATGCAAAAACAGTTTGCTAGAGAATGACATCCCCAGCGCAAAGCGGGTAATTTTCACACATCACCAAGAAAAATGCCAGCAAAACCACGGCTATTCGGGCTTTTCATCCTGTTTATCATTTTGAATATTATTTTTTTTATTCCTCGGGTTTTCTGACTGCTTATTATCTATACCTAAAAAAGTTAACCCATGAATAGCTCGCCACACAATATTAATCATTGCAGGGACCAAACACCCAATCGCAACCATAATAATGGTCACTATCGCCCCTTGGTGCATAAGTGGCTCAGGCAAAACAATATAATCATTCAGCGTGAGTAAGATTAAAATCAAGAGGATTATCCCAACACCTTCTAAGACTAAGATAGGTTTTGGCATGTCTGCTAATGAACGCATGGTTCTCTTTGATTGTGGTTTATTGTTCATTCAACCCCCATTTCACTGTGATTTGGCATTTTACTTCACGAATTATATGACATACCTATAGCTATAAAAGGAAAATTCGACTTTTATTTCATAATTTATATAGGCATAGTATTGAGCATTGTGACTCGAATCTGAGTTTGAGATAAAAAGGAGATACTATGTATACTGTTATTTTTGGTCGCCCTGGCTGCCCATACTGTGTTCGTGCGAAAGAACTGGCAGAAAAACTGAAAAACGAACGTGAAGATTTTGACTACCGCTATGTCGATATCCAAGCAGAAGGTATTTCAAAAGAAGATTTGTCTAAAACTGTTGGTAAACCTGTGGAAACTGTCCCACAAATTTTCATTGATGAGAAGCACATCGGTGGTTGCACTGATTTTGAAGCTTACGCAAAAGAAAATTTAAATCTTTACAAATAGTTACCCCCTCTAATTTTCGATTATTAACAAGCAAAACATCTCACTACTTAGGCTGAAATATGCTTTGCTTGTTCTTTTTGTGCTATTTAAGTCAAATCCCACCCCAAATTGCATTTTTTTTCATCAACAAGAGAACTTTCCTTTTTAGATGGAGTCTTAATTTATGCCACTGCTTTTCTTTGATGTCCCCATATTGAGGAGCCCGATAGCCAACTCTCTGTTTTAATGCTATCGGGTTTTTTATTGCCTATTTCTAGCCATCGACCTCACCTTGCAATGTAATGATTACTTTGCGCTTTGTGCCAAAATTTCGATGTTCACATAAATAAATCCCTTGCCACGTCCCCATATTTAAACGACCGTTTGTCACTGGGATTGTTAAACTCGCACCCAGTAAGCTACTTTTCAGGTGCGCTGGCATATCATCACTGCCCTCATAGTCATGCTTATAATAAGGTTCATTTTCAGGAACTGCCTTATTGAAGAAGCTCTCAAAGTCTTCTCGCACGGTATAATCCGCATTTTCATTAATCGTTAATGAGGCAGAGGTATGTTGAATGAATATATTCATCATCCCAATACGAAGCGAACTGAGCTCAGGAACTTGCCTTAAAATCTCCTCAGTGATTAAATGAAATCCTCTTTCCCGCGCATTCAGCTGTATCTGTTTTTGCCACCACATTTGTTTTCCCTTCTTTCGCCAAATCGAACTTTAGATGAGTGAAATAATTATTGAGTAATTCTTAAACCACACGTAAATTTGTCGCGTAATAGTATCAATAATAAGACAAAGGGACTTTACCTGTGAAGCTTGAGACTTTAAGCTCTGTTTTTCTTTGTCTTACTGACCCACTCTCTGTCTGAGGTACGAAACTGTGCTGGAACAACTCAATCTTGATCTATTTAACCTGATCAATGCCGCACCTGAAACTGCAAGCGGAACGATTGCGATGGCGAATATAATTGCTAAGCGCTTAGTTCTTATTTTCCCAATATTTACAGTTGCTTGTTGGTTTTGGGGTGCCCAGCCAAACATGACTCGCCAACGCGCTTTTGCCTGTAAAGCGGCGATTGCCATTGTGTTAGGGCTTACTATCTCATGGCTAATTGGCTATTTTGCCCCCCATGACCGCCCATTTGTGATGGGGATCGGCACTAATTTTTCTGATCACGACGCAACACCATCATTCCCAAGTAACCACGGCACTATCGTATTTACCTTTGCATTTGCTTTCTTATTCTGGCTACGGACTTGGGTTGGCCTTGTGATGATGATCCCTGCCATTGTGATTGCTTGGTCACGAATTTACCTTGGTGTTCACTGGCCTTTAGATATGGCAGGCGCATTTATCCTTGCTATCGTTGCCTGTGGTTTAGCTCAAATTTTGTGGTCACTTGGCATTAGTAAAATCCAAGCACCAATCACCCAACTCTATCATCTCATCTTTGGTTCATTCATTCGCAAAGGTTGGTTCCAACCTTAATCATTTCTTTTTAAGTACTGGTGGCAATAAACATCAGTACTTTTCCACTTTTAAAAAATTGCGCCAAATCAAACTTTCTCTTTATTTTTTTATCGTTATATAAAATTAATTTTAAATTATCAAATTAATTAATAAACAACTCTGTAACAAATATTTTGTTACCTTTTTTAATTATTTTTTTCGACGCAAAAAAAGTGCACTAAATACTATCTAAAAAAACAAAAATTAATTAATATGTGCCCCTAAAATCAGGGCGAAATGGCCTAATTAATCACTCACTAAATCATTATTGAAATTTAAAATTAACAGTTGATTATCAATAGGTTAAACAAACTCATCCATACATCCTATGTAGCAGTATCACAGTACAGCTCAATAATTAGATTAATATAGATTACAAATCAAACAACACAAAAATATTCATTAATATAATAATATTTTTCTCACAGAATATTATTCTACCCTTGTTTATTTTAATGAATTGAATTTTCCAAACAGGAAAAACATGACAATAAATAATCTTAAGTTAAATTTCATTAACAATTTTATAAAATCTGATGTTTCTACGCAATCTCAGGGGATATTTCTCTTTTGAGATAATGATCACGGCATTTTGTTCTGGTAAAATATAAATTCACACCCTCAAAAACCAGATTTAAAAATAACTGATAAAATTACAAAACTGATTGAAAATGAATTTAGTCCAAATTTTAGTTTTATTTCCAATCAGATTGTTACGTAAAAGAAAGCCCTTTTTATTAAGAGATTATTCGTACCAAAAGATTAAAACCCAGTAACGCCTTTGGCTGTTACTTAAAATGAATTTTTTGACTTTTATTTTTGGAGACTATTATGGATGCAACTAAAGTTGGTTCCATCGACAAAACAGCCTCGCAAACAGGGAGCAGTAAAGCTTGGCGTAAAACTGACACAGTATGGATGCTGGGTTTATATGGTACAGCTATCGGTGCTGGTGTTCTGTTTTTGCCTATTAATGCGGGTATGAGCGGATTACTTCCTGTTCTATTGATGCTTGTTCTAGCCTTCCCAATGACATTTTTTGCTCATCGTGGCTTAACACGTTTCGTTCTTTCTGGTTCTAAAAAAGATGGCGATATCACTGAAGTTGTTGAAGAACACTTTGGACGTACCGCGGGTAACTGGATCACTCTGCTGTATTTTTTTGCTATTTATCCTATTCTGCTCGTTTATGGTGTTTCTATCACCAATAACGTCAATAAATTCTTAACCGAATTATTAGGTGTTGGTGCACCACCACGTTGGTTACTGGCCTTAATTCTGGTCGGGGGCGTTATGGCTATCGTTGCTTTCGGTGAAAAATACATCGTTAAAGTCATGAGTATGCTGGTGTTCCCATTCATTGCAGTGCTGGTTGCATTCTCTTTATATATGATCCCGCACTGGTCTGGTGATGTACTGAATACCTTAACCTTCGAAGGCATCGCAGAAGCTACCAAAAATACAGGAGGTCAAAGCATTTGGATCACCATTTGGTTAACCATCCCCGTCATGGTATTCGCCTTTAACCACTCACCAATTATCTCTGCATTCTCTGTCGCAAAACGTGAAGAATACGGCGATGAAGCAGAACAAAAATGTTCACGTATTTTAGCATCAGCACACATCCTGATGGTTCTGACAGTCATGTTCTTTGTGATTAGCTGTGTGTTTACGTTATCTTCAGCTGACCTGGCGCAAGCAAAAGCACAAAACATCAGTATCCTTGACTATCTGTCTGGCTATTTTGATCAGCCATTCATCAAATATGCAGCAGCAATCATCGCATTTATTGCTATTATCAAATCATTCTTAGGCCACTATTTAGGTGCTCGTGAAGGTTTCAATGGTTTAGTTGAACGTGCATACCGTGCAAAAGGCAAAACTGTCGATATTCGCAAATTAAACCGCGGCACCGCTATCTTTATGTTAGTGACCACTTGGATTGTTGCGACATTAAACCCAGGTGTTCTGGATATCATCGAAAGTCTTGGTGGCCCTGTTATTGCTATCTTACTGTTCTTGATGCCAATGTATGCCATCAGTAAAGTCCCTGCAATGCGTAAATACTCAGGCAAAATCAGCAATGTATTTATCGTAATTATGGGTCTGGTCGCTATCTCTGCGGCGACATATAAGTTATTCTTCTAATTGAAGCCCCAGGTAGCTATTAATAATGATAGCTACCTGATTTCAATGACTTTCTACAAAAGGAAGCACTGAATATGATTAGTATATTTGATATCTTCAAAATCGGTATCGGCCCTTCAAGTTCTCACACCGTCGGCCCAATGAAAGCGGGCAAACAATTCGTTGATGACCTTATCGCGCAAAATTTACTGACTAACACAACGCGCATAGCCGTTGACGTTTACGGCTCGCTGTCCCTGACAGGTAAAGGCCATGCTACCGATATGGCTATCATCATGGGTCTTGCGGGTAACTTACCCGATACCATTGATATTGACGCTATTCCTGCATTTATGCGCAACGTCGAACAAACAGGTAAACTTTTACTTGCTCAAGGGCAACATGAAGTCGATTTCCCTGTCGATGGCGGCATGAATTTTCACAGCACAAATTTACCACTCCATGAAAATGGCATGACAATCACCGCATTTGCGGGTGATAACGTTCTGTATACCAAAAATTATTACTCGATTGGCGGCGGATTTATTGTTGATGAAGAACATTTCGGTAAAATCGACGAAAATGCCGTTCAAGTCCCTTATCCTTTTAAATATGCAGCTGATTTACAAAAGCATTGCAAAGAAACGGGGTTATCACTTTCTGCGCTCGTCATGCAAAATGAATTAGCATTACGCAGCAAAGATGAAATCCAACAATATCTTTCCTCCGTTTGGGATGTGATGAAAGCAGGCATTGAACGTGGGGTCACTACGGAGGGCCTATTACCTGGTCCACTGCGTGTTCCGCGTCGTGCAGCCGCGTTACGCCGCCAACTTGTCACCACGGATAGCACCAACATGGACCCAATGGCAGTTATTGATTGGATCAATATGTACGCCCTTGCAGTCAATGAAGAGAACGCTGCGGGTGGACGTGTAGTGACAGCGCCAACAAATGGGGCTTGTGGTATCGTTCCTGCGGTACTCGCCTATTACGATAAATTCATTCGCCCTGTGAATGAGAACTCCTATACCCGCTATTTCCTAGTTTCTGGTGTGATTGGTGCATTATACAAAATGAATGCCTCCATTTCAGGGGCGGAAGTCGGTTGTCAAGGTGAAGTGGGCGTTGCCTGTTCAATGGCGGCCGCTGGGCTTGCTGAATTAATGGGCGGTAGCCCTGAGCAAGTGTGCATCGCCGCGGAGATTGCGATGGAGCATAACCTCGGCCTTACTTGCGACCCTGTTGGCGGCCAAGTTCAAGTGCCTTGTATTGAACGTAACGCAATTGCCTCTGTTAAAGCCGTTAACGCCGCACGTATGGCATTACGCCGCGTCAGTGATCCACGTGTTTGTCTCGATAAAGTCATTGAGACGATGTATGAAACGGGTAAAGACATTAACGCTAAATATCGCGAAACCTCCCAAGGCGGTTTAGCAATTAAACTCGCGCACTGTGAATAATTTATTCACTAACTGATAAAAAACGCCTGCAGTTGCAGGCGTCAGACTGCAGACAAACCGATAAGGTTTGACGGCAGGTTGGATAGGTTTTGAAAATAAATTAGGAAAATCAATTTATTGATTTTCGGCTGATAACACAAAGCAGGAAAAACCACGCTTTTATCCTGCTTTGTCAACAACCTCACGCCTGCAGTTGCAGGCGTTTTCGTAATTCAAACATGGCGGATTAATTAACCAAAAATTGCACTCCACCAGCCACTAATGGTTTTCATAATATAATCCCAAATACGCCCAAAGAATCCCGCTTCTTCAACCGCTGATTTTGCCACAAGTGGGTGCTGCTCAATCACTTCATCATTAAGAATAAAGTTAATCGTCCCAACGGCTTGATTTTTCGCTAATGGTGCTTCTAACGAATCATTGGTCATCTGAATATCGACTTTCAGATTTTTCAACTGACCTTTAGGGATAGTCACAGACACATCATCCGCCACGCCTAATGCCACTTCAGAGCTATCTCCAAACCAGACACGCTGCTTTTTCAATGTCGCATCTGCTTTAATTGGTGTGACTGTTTCGAAAAAACGGAAACCCCAAGTCAGTAACTTTTCACTTTCGGTAAAACGTACACGGTCACTTGGCGCGCCAAGCACAACCGAAATCAAACGCATATCCCCTTCAGTTGCTGACGCCACTAAATTATGGCCAGCACCGCTCGTGTGCCCCGTTTTCACGCCATCCACTTTTAAATTTTGATTCCATAACAAACGGTTACGGTTAGGCTGGCGAATTTTGTTGAAGGTAAATTCTTTTTCTTTATGCAGCGCATATTCATCAGGCACATCGCGGATCATCGCTTGTGTTAATAACGCCATGTCGCGAGCCGTACTAAATTGCCCTTCAGAATCGAGCCCATGGACGGTTTTAAAATGTGTGTTCTTCAAACCAATTTGTTGAACATATTGGTTCATCAAACTCACAAACGAATCTTGGCTCCCTGCAACGTAGTCCGCAAGAGCAATACTGGCATCATTACCTGATTGAATAACAATCCCTTTGTTCAAATCCAATACCGAAACACGGTCTTTTGGCTTCAAAAACATCAACGAAGAGCCTTTCAGGACAGGATTCCCTGTCGCCCATGCATCCTCCCCGACTGTTACCATATCTTGCGTGGTTATTTTCCCCGCCTTCACTGCCTGCCCCACCACATAACTTGTCATGATCTTGGTTAAACTGGCTGGGTCTAAACGCTCATCAGGGTTTCCTGATGCTAAAATCTTCCCGCTGTTGTAGTCCATCAGGACATATGCTTTGGCATCGATTTGAGGAGCAACCGGTGTCTCGGCCGCATAACCACTGGTGCTAACGGCCATCAAAAGACTCAACCCAATACCAGCGCGGCGGGTTTTTAGGGACAACATTTTTTTACTCATCGGTTATTCCTTCACTTAATGCTAAATATTTAAAATGACTATCTTCTTACTCACCATCACTAAACGATGAACCCTTCGCCGTGATAAAAATTGCTAACTCATCATAATATAAGGCTTTATTTCCACTAAGACCACCTATAGGAAATAA
This sequence comes from Providencia sp. PROV129, assembly GCF_028482245.1. Classification (NCBI taxonomy): domain Bacteria; kingdom Pseudomonadati; phylum Pseudomonadota; class Gammaproteobacteria; order Enterobacterales; family Morganellaceae; genus Providencia; species Providencia sp. PROV129. Next base: position 118,820 of record NZ_JAMPQD010000001.1, on the reverse strand, counting down.
AGATTTGCCTGAAAGCGAATTTAATCTATCTTAACTATGGTTAATGATATGGCTAATGACAAAAATCAATTAGGAGACTGCAATGTTAACTGTCTGGGGACGTGCCAATTCTTCCAATGTCAAAAAAGTACTTTGGTGCTTAGAAGAATTAAATGTGGCTTATAATCAAAAAGATGTGGGTGGCCCATTTGGTGGGCTTGATACACCTGAATACAAAAAAATGAATCCAAACAGCACAATCCCAACTCTACAGGATGATGACTTTGCTCTGTGGGAATCAAATGCAATTTTACGTTACCTTACGGAAAAATTTGATCACTCTCACTTATTACTGGCTAAGGATGTACAAGAAAGAGCAGCAGCCGATAAATGGATGGATTGGAGCAACGCGAATTTGTTTGATCACATTAAACAGATGATGAACAAAATCGTCCGTGCCCCAGAAGCCGATAGAGACCCAGAGCAAGCAAAAATCATTTATGCTAATATCAACAAATTACTGCAAATTGCTGATGATGCCTTAGCCCATCAGGCGTATTTTAGCGGTGATAAATTCGGTATTGCCGATATTGCCATTGCGCCATTATTTTACCCATGGCACGAAATTGTCACCGAACGCCCTGAGTTTAAAAACTTAGAGCGCTGGTACCAACAGCTCACCACACGCCCTGCGTTCCAAAAAATTGTGATGATCCCAATTAAATAGTCATCAACATGCTATTCGGGTTTGGATATTGGTATTCGAACCCGATTTCTTGGCAAATTCGATCGCCGTTAATCCACTTTCCTTCTGCTTCATTCAATGAGTCAATAAATTCAGGAGGAACGAGCCCCAATGATTTAGCAGCTTGGGTATAAAACGCTCGTCGCGTTGGGTGAATAGGTGCGCACAAATTATAAAGATGTCCGCCCTCTGATTGGTTAAGTAATGCAAGAATCGCTTCAATAACATCATCTTGATGCACCATATTCACAGGCTGCATGGCACCTTTAACCCCTGTTTTGCCGGCTAAAAAACGCCCTGCATGACGTTTTTCCCCCACTAACCCCGCTAAACGCAGTATATCCACCGAGATATTTGGCAATTGATGTAACCAGTTTTCGGTATCAATCAACGCCTGTGCGGAAGCCGTTACGCCTTCTAACGGAGAACCTTCCGTCATTTCACCATTTTGCTCACCATACACCGCCGTCGAAGAGGTAAAAATTACTTTGGGCACCTTAAAGGTAATCGCACTATTTACCAGCGTTTCAATCGCTGACACATAATGTTCCACATTCACTTTAGAGGGTGGCAACAAAATGGCTAGCGCATCACTACCTTCCATCAATTGCGTTAAATCATCAGCGTCACATTCTAGCTCAGGTGTCAGTTTTAATGAGTAACACTCAATCCCCACACTTCGAGCGGCCTCAATACCATCTGGCGTTGTTTTGGTTCCCACTACCTGGATACCTTTGGAAAGTAAAGCCTGTGCTAATGGTAACCCCAGCCAACCCAATCCAATAATTGTGACTTTTTTCATGCTTCGACTCCAAATCTGCTAAGGCACTGAGTTTTTTCTTAGATTAGCTGAAAACCATAAAACTTCCGAATGGATTTTCGGGGGGATTAATCACTATAAAACCTGCCCAACGAATTATTATTGGTTATTTTTTAAAAAAAGGTTGCATTCATAGGGGGAAATCGGATAGGTTGGATACCAATGAGTATTTAGTTAGCACAGTGAATGTTTAGTCATTCAGTTAAATAAGAGAACGGAAGACATTATGAATCGTATTTCACGCAACCATCATCATCACCATCATCCTGATTAGTCTTTCGGGCGATGTGTGCTGGAAGACGATCAACGAATCTTCCGGTGGCTGAAATGCAAATGAGAGAACCCTCGGAAGATAATCTTCCGAGGGTTTTTTTATATTAAAACAAAAAGTTACTAAAGGAATATGGGGTAAGGTTATGTTGGATAAATCACGTTTACGTATTGCTATTCAAAAGTCAGGTCGTTTAAGCGAAGAATCAAGAGAGTTATTGGCTCGCTGCGGGATCAAAATCAATTTACAACAACAACGTTTGATTGCTTATGCAGAAAATATGCCTATTGATTTACTTCGTGTGCGTGATGACGATATTCCAGGGCTGGTTATGGACGGTGTAGTGGACTTAGGTATTATCGGTGAAAACGTCCTTGAAGAAGAGTTATTAAATCGCCGCGCACAAGGGGAAGACCCTCAGTACAAAACATTGCGCCGCTTGGATTTCGGTGGGTGCCGCCTCTCTTTAGCTGCACCATTAGATTTTAACTATACAGGGGCAGAATGCTTAAATGGCTCACGCGTTGCCACCTCTTACCCACACTTGCTAAAACGCTACTTCGACCAAAAAGGTATTCAGTTTAAATCTTGCTTACTGAATGGTTCTGTCGAAGTTGCTCCTCGTGCTGGCTTAGCCGATGCCATCTGTGACCTCGTTTCAACGGGGGCAACCTTAGAAGCTAATGGCCTGAAAGAAGTGGAAGTGATTTATCGCTCTAAAGCGTGTTTAATTCAACGTGATGGCGAAATGTCTGCGGACAAACAACAACTTATTGACCGTATGATGACCCGTATTCAAGGCGTTATCCAAGCTCGCGAATCTAAATACATCATGCTGCACGCACCAAGTGAAACGCTGGATGACATCATCGCGCTACTGCCAGGGGCTGAGCGTCCAACTATTCTGCCGCTAGCAGGTGACCACAGCCGCGTTGCTATGCACATGGTCAGCTCAGAAACCTTATTCTGGGAAACCATGGAAAAACTAAAAGCATTAGGTGCAAGTTCAATTCTTGTTCTGCCAATCGAAAAAATGATGGAGTAAGTCATCATGGAAATGGGATTCAACCAGCCAATTCGCTGGGCAGATTGCAACGAACAACAACAAAGTGCATTACTGATGCGCCCTGCTATTGCTGCCTCTGGTAGCATTAGCACCGCAGTCAGTGAGATTATCAATCAAGTTCGTCGAGAGGGCGATAACGCCCTCCAAGCCTTAAGCCGCCGTTTTGATAAAACCGAAATTGATACCGTACGTGTTGCACCAAATGCAGTTGATGAAGCTGAAGCACGCCTCGGTGATGAGATTAAAACAGCAATGAAAACGGCCATTAGTAATATTCGCCGTTTTCACGAAGCGCAGATCCCCACCCCCATAACGGTAGAAACCCAAGCGGGTGTTGTTTGCCAGCAAGTCACACGCCCGATTGATGCAGTTGGTTTGTATATTCCAGGTGGCTCAGCGCCGTTATTATCAACGGTCATGATGTTAGGCACACCCGCTAATATCGCGGGTTGCCGCAAAATTATTTTATGTTCCCCACCCCCTATTGCCGATGAAATTCTGTATGCGGCAAAACTGTGTGGCATTACAGCAATTTTCCAAGTCGGTGGTGCGCAAGCGATTGCTGCGATGGCCTTTGGGACACAGAGCATCCCTGCAGTCGATAAAATTTTTGGCCCAGGCAATGCTTATGTGACTGAAGCAAAACGCCAAGTCAGCCAAAGCCACGAAGGTGCAGCGATTGATATGCCAGCGGGCCCATCTGAAGTGTTAGTGATTGCTGATAGCCAAGCGAACCCAGCGTTTACCGCCTCTGATTTGTTATCCCAAGCGGAGCATGGCCCAGATTCTCAAGTCATTTTATTAACCGATGATGAAAACTTCGCCCAGCGCGTGATAGCAGAAACAGAAAAACAGCTCGCCCAGCTTTCACGTGCTGCGATTGCGCGAGAAGCCCTGAACGCCAGCCGCGTCATTATTGCTGACTCTATCAAACAATGTGTGGAAATCAGTAACCGTTACGGGCCAGAACACTTGATTTTACAAACTCGTGATGCCGATGATTTAGTGGCGAACATCACCAGTGCAGGGTCTGTTTTTGTTGGTGATTGGTCACCAGAGTCTGCTGGGGATTACGCTTCAGGCACCAACCACGTTTTACCGACCTATGGTTACACAGCAACCTATTCAAGCCTCGGCCTTGCAGATTTTATGAAGCGCATGACCGTGCAAAAACTGTCTAAACAGGGTTTATTAGGCTTAGCCAACACCATTGAAACGTTAGCGCAGGCGGAACAACTGACTGCCCACAAAAATGCGGTGACTTTACGTGTCACAGAACTAAAAAAACAAAATCAGGAGTAAGTCATGAGCCAAAAATTTAATGCTGCCAGCCTTGCGCGTGAAAATGTCAAAACCATGACCCCGTATATGTCTGCGCGCCGTTTAGGGGGAAATGGGGACGTTTGGCTCAACGCTAACGAATATCCTATCGCACCAGATTACCAATTTAGTGAGCGCAACCTAAACCGTTACCCTGAATGCCAACCTGTGGCTGTAATCAATAACTATGCGGCCTACGCAGGCATTACCCCTGAGCAAGTTTTAGTGTGCCGTGGTGCGGATGAATCCATTGAATTGCTGATCCGCGCATTTTGCGAACCTGGCAAAGATGCTGTAATGTTCTGTCCTCCGACATACGGCATGTACAGCGTCAGTGCAGAAACCTTTGGCGTCGAGCAGAAAAGAATTATGGCTCTGCCAGATTGGTCATTAAATGTGGCTTCTATTCGCGAAAACCTCACAAATACTAAACTTATTTATATTTGTAGCCCAAATAACCCAACTGGCAATATCATCGATAATAAAGATTTACAGGAAGTGTTAGAGATGGCAGCAGGCCGTGCACTGGTAGTGGTTGATGAAGCCTATATTGAGTTTTGTCCACAGTACAGCGTCGCAAGCTGGTTAGCAAAATACCCTAATTTGGTTATTTTAAGAACGTTATCAAAAGCCTTTGCATTAGCAGGATTGCGCTGTGGTTTCACGTTAGCATCAGCTGAAGTGATTGAGATATTATTAAAAGTTATCGCCCCTTACCCATTATCGACCCCAGTTGCAATGATTGCAGCGCAAGCCCTTGATGCTCAAGGCATCGCCACCATGAAAAGCCGTGTAGCAACCGTAACTGAAAACCGTATTGCCCTGTCTGAAGCTCTGCGTGATTTATCAGTTGTCGAAAAAGTTTACCCAAGCGAAACCAATTATATTTTGGTGCGCTTTACTGACGGCAATAAAGTGTTTAAAGCCCTGTGGGATCAAGGCATTATCTTACGTGACCAAAGCAAGCAGCCAGGACTGGAAAATTGCCTGCGCATTACTATCGGGACAGAAATTGAAAATGTCCGTGTTATTGAAGCTATTGAAGCACTTTGCTAATTAGGAATGACTCATGAGCCAGAAAATTTTATTTATCGACCGTGATGGAACATTAATTACCGAGCCACCGACTGATTTCCAAGTGGATAGCTTAAGTAAACTTGCCTTTGAAAAGGCCGTCATTCCAAGTTTACTTGCTCTGCAAAAAGCCAATTACCGTTTAGTGATGATAACCAACCAAGATGGCTTAGGTACCGATAGCTTCCCAACCGCAGACTTTGAGCCACCACACAACTTGATGATGCAACTTTTTGAATCGCAAGGTGTAAAATTTGATGAAGTCCTGATTTGCCCGCACAAACCCGAAGATAACTGCGCTTGTCGCAAACCTAAACTTCAATTAGTTGAGCGTTATTTAGACAGCAATGTGCTCGACAGCGACAATAGCTATGTCATCGGCGACCGTGAAACTGATCTTCAACTAGCTAAAAACATGGGGATCAAAGGGTTACGCTATAGTGCGACCGACCTCGATTGGGAAACCATCACTGCCCAATTAACCAAACGCGACCGCCATGCACGTGTTGAGCGCGTCACCAAAGAAACTAATATTCTGGTGGAGGTTTGGTTAGACCAAGAAGGTGGCAGCAAAATTAACACTGGTGTTGGCTTCTTTGACCACATGCTAGACCAAATCGCAACCCACGGTGGTTTCCGCTTAAATGTTGAAGTCAAAGGGGATTTATTTATCGATGACCACCACACCGTCGAAGACACGGGCCTTGCTTTAGGCGAGGCATTGAAAGTGGCGCTGGGTGACAAACGCGGCATCGCACGCTTTGGCTTTGTGCTACCGATGGATGAGTGCCAAGCACGCTGTGCGCTAGATATTTCAGGACGCCCTCACCTTGAATATAAAGCCGAATTTAAATACCAGCGCGTGGGGGATTTAAGCACCGAAATGATTGAGCACTTCTTTAGTTCGTTATCTTACGCTATGGGTTGTACGTTACACTTGAAAACTAAAGGGAAAAACGATCACCACAAAGCTGAAAGCTTATTTAAAGTGTTTGGTCGTACATTGCGCCAAGCTATCCGTGTTGAAGGGGATACTTTACCAAGCTCAAAAGGGGTTCTTTGATGAACGTTGTCATCCTAGATACTGGCTGTGCAAATTTAGCGTCGGTAACCTATGCGGTGCAACGCCTAGGTTACCGCCCTGTGGTTAGCCGTGATACCAACACTATCTTACAAGCCGATAAGGTGTTTTTACCCGGTGTAGGTACTGCAAGCGCAGCGATGGAAAAACTCGTAGAGCGTGAATTAGTGCCCTTAATCAGAGCATTAACTCAACCTGTTTTAGGGATTTGTTTGGGCATGCAATTACTCGGCAGCATCAGCGAAGAAGGTCAAACGGAAATTCCGTTACTTGGTCTGATTGATAGTCCTGTGCGCAAAATGGATGCCAATGGCTTACCCGTTCCCCACAGCGGCTGGAACCAAGTGAAAGCCCTCGCGGGGAACCCGTTATTCAAAGGGATTGCTGATGATGCTTATTTCTATTTTGTGCACAGCTATTCGATGCCAATTTCAGAAAATACCATCGCGCAAACCCAATATGGCAACCCATTTAGCAGTGCAGTAAATCGCGACAACTTTTTCGGTGTGCAATTTCACCCTGAACGTTCAGGTGCCGCTGGCGCTCGCTTGATTCAAAACTTTTTGGAGATGTAAGAACCATGATCATTCCTGCATTAGATTTAATTGATGGCACCGTGGTGCGGTTACATCAGGGGGATTACGCCAAGCAAACGGATTACGGCACTGACCCACTCCCGCGTTTACAACAATATGAAAAAGAAGGCGCGAAACTCCTACATCTTGTGGATTTAACGGGGGCAAAAGACCCACAAAAACGCCAAATTCCGCTACTGAAAAAACTGTTAGCGGGTGTGAGTGTCCCAGTACAAGTAGGCGGTGGTATTCGTACCGAAGACGATGTCAAAGCATTATTAGATGCGGGTGCAACTCGCGTGGTGATTGGTTCAACGGCTGTCACCAAGCCTGAACTGGTGAAAACCTGGTTTGAAACCTACGGCGGTGAAGCAATTGTGTTGGCGTTAGATGTGCGGATCAATGCCGAAGGTGTGAAAGAAATCGCCATTAGCGGCTGGCAAGAAAACTCTAATTTAACCTTAGAGCAAGCTATTGAAATTTATCGCCCTTATGGCTTAAAACACGTTCTTTGTACCGATATTTCAAAAGATGGCACGCTGGCTGGCTCAAACGTCAATCTGTACCAAGAAATCAGCCAGAAATTCCCTGATATTGCCTTTCAAGCCTCTGGTGGCATTGGCAATTTAGCGGATATCGCGGCTATTCCAGCGTCTGGTGCTGCTGGGGTTATTGTGGGCAGAGCATTACTCGAAGGTAAATTTACCGTTGCGGAGGCAATCGAATGTTGGCAAAACGCATAATTCCGTGTTTGGATGTTCGCGACGGGCAAGTCGTTAAAGGTGTGCAATTTCGTAACCACGAAATTATCGGCGACATCGTGCCATTAGCGCAGCGCTATGCACAAGAAGGTGCCGATGAGCTGGTTTTTTATGATATTACTGCATCATCTGATGGCCGCGTTGTCGATAAAAGCTGGGTTGCTAAAGTTGCAGAAGTGATTGATATTCCGTTCTGTGTGGCAGGCGGTATTAAGAGAGTGGAAGATGCAGCGCAGATTTTATCTTTTGGCGCAGACAAAATTTCGATTAACTCCCCCGCACTGTCTGACCCAACGTTAATCACCTGTTTAGCCGACCGCTTTGGTGTTCAGTGTATCGTGGTGGGCATTGATACTTGGTTTGATGACAGTACTAATGAATATCAAGTTTACCAATTTACAGGGGATGAAAAACGTACCACACAAACCCGCTGGAAAACCTTGGATTGGGTCAAAGAAGCCCAGCAACGCGGCGCGGGCGAAATCGTCTTAAATATGATGAACCAAGATGGAGTACGCCAAGGGTATGATTTGGTACAACTGAAAAAAGTTCGTGAGGTTTGCCAAGTGCCGTTAATTGCTTCAGGGGGCGCAGGTGAAAAAGCTCACTTCCTTGATGCCTTTGCTGATGCTGGTGTTGATGGTGCCTTAGCCGCTTCCGTCTTTCACAAACAAATTATTAATATCGGTGAATTAAAACAATACCTAGCCGAAAAGGGAGTTCAAATTAGAGTATGTTAACCACAGAACAATGTAGCCAACTAGCATGGCAAAAAGTCGATAATCTGATGCCAGTTATCGTACAACACGCGGTTTCAGGGGATGTGCTGATGCTGGGGTACATGAACCCTGAAGCACTGCAAGTCACCTTAGAGAGCCGCAAAGTGACCTTTTATTCAAGAACCAAACAGCGTTTGTGGACAAAAGGGGAAACCTCCAATAATTTTTTGAATTTATTAGATATTTACCCTGATTGCGATAGCGACACCTTATTAGCCCTCGCCCTGCCAGATGGCCCAACATGTCATAACGGCACACAAAGCTGTTTTGCACCCGCACAAAGTGACTGGGGCTTTTTGTTTGAGCTGGAAACGCTATTAAAAGAGCGTAAAACGGCATCGCCAGAGAGCTCTTATACCGCCCGCCTGTATGCCAGCGGCACAAAACGTATCGCACAAAAAGTGGGTGAGGAAGGCGTTGAAACCGCACTGGCCGCAACTGTTAATGACCGTGCTGAATTGACAAACGAAGCTGCGGATTTGATGTACCATTTAATGGTGTTACTGCAAGACCAAGACCTCGATTTAAGCACGATTATCAAACGCTTAAAAGAGCGTCATCAGTAGTTGATAAACTGCCTGTTTAGCAGGCAGAGTTATTTTATGGGTGCAAAATATTATCGATTTGCACCTCACTCAGTGAAATGCCAAAGAATTTCAGGTAAAAATCCGCCGTTTCTTGCTGCATATTGATATCCGCAAAACGCTCTGGGTACAGTGTTTGAGCTAACCATAAAAACTGCAACGCTTCTTCAGACGTTTCACGACACCACCAAAACATGCCTTTTGGGTTCACATACACTTGCTGGTTTTTAACCGCGTCCATCTCTTGCCATTGGGAAGATGATTTGATGATCTTGGCATCTTCCTTATTCATCGCCACAATCACATCTGGATTCGCTGCGATGATGGTTTCCAGTAATACCTCACCTGAGTTATTTTTTTTATCTGCAAACCATGTTTCTGCCACATTTTTTGCCCCAGCTAAATCCATCCAATCTTGATTTAACGATGGTCGCCCCGAGGTAAACAATGTGCTCCCCATACTGTGGTAAACCGTGCGTTTTTCCGCTTCCGTTAAGCCCGCCAGCCGTGCATTAACCAATGCCACATTACGGTCGAAATAACGTTGGTATTCAATCGCTTTACTTTGCGCATCTGGGCCCAGCTCTTTTGCAGTTGCCTGTACCCTTTCTTGTAACGATTTTAAAGAATTAGCGGGGTATTCAACCACTTTTACCCCTGCATTTTCTAATAAATCACGCTGTGGAACCTCCATTCCTTTGGCGACAAACAGTAATTCCGTACGTAATGAAATGATCTGTTCTGGGCTCAATTGGTTGCTAATACTGATCACTGGGACATCATCAATATTTGGCAGCATTTGGCGAAACAACGGAATTTTTTTCGCAATCACCGAAGTGCCGACAATTTGCTCGCCATAACCGAGCATCATAATAATGGTATTTTGTGCAGGCCAAGGTGTTGCGATGCGTAATTGCGGGTTATCTGTCTTCGCCTGTATTGCACTGCCCATTAGCAGCCCAAACAGTAAAATGACCGATTGCAGGAAAATAGTTTTTCTCATATTTATCACGCCGCTTTACCTTGATATAAAACGGCGTGCTCCTAAACTTTTATCATTAGAAATCGAACGTAACCGTTGCACGAACTTCACGGCCTGCACCTAAGAAGGCACTCCCACCACGGCCTTCACCATTGATCCCTGATGGGAAAATGGATGCCCAGTAACGCTCATCAGTGACGTTATTCACCGATAAACGAACCGTTGTTGGGGTTTGATTGATTTTTGTGCTGTAGCGAGTGCCAAGATCCAATGTCGTGTAACTTCCCGCCCAACTGGTATTGGTGTCATTAGCGGCACGTTTACCGGTGTAATGCACATTGGCGCTATACACCAATTCAGGCATAGATGGCAGAGCATATTCCACTAACATATTCGCTTGAACTTTAGCCACCCCCACAACACGTTTATCACGCGCTTCGATTTTTTTCGTGTCTTTCAATTTCGGGTCTAAGAAAGTAATACCACTATAAACATTCAACCCTTGCCAAACATGGCCTGTAGCCGTGAGTTCAAGCCCCCTGTTGACTTGTTCCCCTTGTTTGCGAAATACATCATTATTATCGACATAAGCAAATGGGCGCTCTAACTGAAACAGTGCCGCACCGAGGTTTAAATCAGCCACATCCGCTTTAATCCCAATTTCATATTGCTTACTGCGATAGGCATCAAGCGTTTGCCCTTCATTTTTAATGTATTGATTCAATGGCGCGGTATCCCCCTCTTCCAGAGAATCCGCATAGCTCACGTAAGTCATCACTTTTGGGCTAATTTTATACATCACTGCCGCCTGTGGACTTAGCCCGTTATCATTAGTTTGGCTAGTTTTATGATGTTGTTTGTCAAAGCTTTGGCTTTCAATCCAACTTTGGCTCAAATAAAACATCACTGCCCACTGCGAGTCAAAGGTAATGGTGTCACCTACCGTGATACTTTGTTGGCGGTTTTCGCTAGCTTTATAACGAGAGCCCCCCGTATGAATTCGTCCATCAGATGGCTCTTCCATCGGTGAAGGGTTGAACATATTGGTTGAGCCTAAATCTCGTTTAATGCTGCCATCTTTTGCACTGTAAATTGACCAAACATAGCCGTTAGTGGCGAATGATAAATCATGGCCAATTGAGCCCGTGTCCACATGGCCATTAAGTACCGCTGAGTTACTCAGGACGCGAAAACGCCCTGATGCGGGGGAGTCTGACAATGAGCGTTTTATCCCACCTTGGTTATCAACAATCTGACTTGAAACTGTGCGCATAGCCCTGTCCGCTTGTTGGAAGCCAACACCCGCTGTCAATTTCCAGTCTTCATTGAAATCATGAATTAAACGTGTACTAACGGTATCGGTGGTTAAATCATTCCCCGCGGTATGCAGAGCTAAGTTTTTATCTTGTGGGTTTGGTGCTTTGGGTAATTTAATGTCAGGACCATAACTAAAGCTGCCAACATAGCCTTTTTGCACAAAATTGTAGTGACTGGCGTTCAGTTGCAATTGTGTGCCTGGTTGAATATTCCAATCAAAAGCAACCGATGCCAGCTTGCGGCGTAAGGTGCTATCTTTTAAGTTACCCGTCCCTTCTTCATCCATTAAATTCAAACGGTAACCAAAGCGTTTATCGGTATCGAAATACCCTCCAAGGTCAACGTGCCCGCTGTAAGCATTACGGCTTTGGTAACCTAATGATAAACGTTGAATATCTTCAGGACGTTTGGCGGTGAAGTTAAACTGCCCTGCTGGGCTCGCTGGGCCATACAGTGCTCCTGTTAAACTGTTAATGACATCTAAGCGGTCGAGCATTTCCACAGGGAATGCCGTTGTCGACACCATATAGAGTCCATCCAAACGGCTATTTGCAACAACACTACCTTGCATACCACGGCTTTGAGGACGGCCGACATCCATCCCACCGCGTGCTTGCATCTGTGCGCTTGGGGCGTATTTCAGCAGCTCGCTGACACTTTTCGCTTGCTGGTTATCTATCATTTCACGACTGATTGTGGTGGTGGAATAAGGGGTATCAATCCATTCCACATCGCCTAATGGCCCAAGGTCAATTTGAGAAATAAAGAAACCTGCGCCAGCTTGGGCTTCAGCGGTGACATCTGTCGGTGCTGCCGTGACGAGCATTTTATCTTGTTTCGGTTTGCTGATTTGTTCGGAAACTTGAGCAGCAACGATGGATGGCGCGATCCCTGCGATCAATGACGTGATGACATATAAGTGGGTTTTACGTTTCATGTTATCTATTTTCGTTATATAAAAAATTATATTACCGAGAATAAAACAGAGCGTAAATGATCAAGCTCAATTCTTAACAATAAACATTCTCATTACTAACATGTAATCGTGATTTATAATTAATTGAATTTATTAGATAATAAAAACACTTCAGGACATACCATAATAAAATCCGTGAACGGATGGACAAAACAAGTAAAAACCGCATCTGATATGCAATTTATACTATTTCCCAAATTTACCCCGTTATTGGCTCTTACGTTTTGCGGTTGTATCTCCTAATGAACTTGTTATCATTCCCTGATATTGATCGGGTTTTAAAGGGAAAAAACGGTGTCAGAGAACGTAATTTTTAGGCAATTAACTCAGCTATTAGATGACAATCATGCCAAATACCGTGTGATGGAACACTCCACCGCGGGGAAATCCGAGGAAGTGGCAAAAATTCGTGGAACGCAATTAGGGCAAGGTGCAAAGGGTTTAGTCTGTCATGTAAAAGGAAATGGGGTGAAGCAACATGTTCTAGCCATTTTACCTGCGGACAAGCAAGCCGATTTAAGCAAAATAGCCATCGCCATTGGTGGAACTCGTGCATCACTGGCAAGCCCAAAAGAAGTGGATGAGCTGACTCAGTGTGTATTTGGTGCGATCCCCCCGTTTAGCTTTCACCCCAATTTACGGCTTATTGCCGATCCGTTATTGTTTGCACGTTTTGATGAACTGGCATTCAATGCAGGGACGTTAGAGCGATCAATTATTTTAAATACACAAGATTACCAACGCATTGCACAGCCTACATTGGTTGAATTTATTCGCACGGAAGAAAGCTAACTGTCTAATAGTAAAAAGGGGATTCCGCAGAACCCCCTTATAACAATTACGAATAACGTTGTTGGTCGTATTCGATACTGGCTTGTTTTAGCACCTGAAAATCAGAACCACAAATAACACGCTTTAATGCGGTGAATTTTGCTTCTGGCCAATCATAGATTTTCAGCGCCAATAGCTCGGCAATCACTTCAGGTGAAAACCGGTATTTAACAGGCTTCGCAGGGTTTCCCCCCACAATACAATAAGGTTCAACATCCTTAACCACCACACTGTTAGTTGCAATGACGGCACCCTCACCGATTTTGACGCCAGGCATAATAAACGCCCGCATGCCAATCCACACACCGTCACCAATGATGGTATCCCCTTTCCCGATATAAGCTTCCTCAATATATTCAAGAAAAGGATACAAGCAAAACCAGTCCATTCGATGCGTATGATTTCCCCCCATCAAAATCACCGCTTCACTGCCAATGCAAACATAATCGCCGATATACAGTTGGTCCACATCCCATGCCAGTTGCCAATCTCGACTTTGCGCATCCCCTTGTAAATAACGCACAACGGAGTCTTCAAAGCCATTATCGTAGCAATCACTGTAATAACTGTGTTTTCCTTTGATATGAATATTGGGATTTTGCACAACTTCGTGAAGTAATTGGTATTTTGACCAATGTTTCTTATTCATGGTAATAAACCTATTTTATTTGTTTATGATTACCATAGAACGCTTTCTATGGTGATGTATTCGCGCTCAAAATACATCACCTTTAGCCACTCTAGGCTGATTTAATAATGGGTTTCTCATATCAATCACTATAGTACTGTCTTAGCCAATAACTTTAATAATATCACTTTAATCATATCACTTTAATCAAAAATAGAATAATTCAATTTTCATTTAATTGAAAATTAATAATTTAATTATAAACATAACTACATTGATTTTTAAGAAAAACTTCTAATTTAAAATCTTATAATTTAAAAGAAAATGAATTAAATTAAAATAATGAAACTAGTAAAGAGAACAAAAGGAAAATTATGTTAATGGATTATTCCCCCTTATCGTTGATTAAAAATCTCACTAACTTACCTAACATAATAGAAAATTATTCCATTGAATATTTTAATGATTTTAAAACTCAACATCACCAGCTTAATGAGATCAGGTATTCCTCTATCATAATGAATGAGACATTATCTAATGAGCCCTCATCACCTCAGGCCATCTATGAAGATATTCCTGATATGAATATTTATAATAAAAATAAATATTTTGATGCCACAACTAACCAAGAGTTAAGTGATACAACAGGAGACTTAAAAGGCACTGTTTATTTAGCTCAAAGCTCACTGTTCCCCGCAATTAACCGAATTGAAGGTGATACCCAACCAAGGCTAGTTTCGGGACGAAAAACATTACTCATGTTCAAACCCCAAATGTACTTGGACTATGATTCAAAAATGACATTAAGTATTTATGATAAGGACAAAAATCTGTTAGTCACTCAGGAAATGCACCCACCTTCCGAGCTTCCCCAACTCGCCAATGATGCTATTCAAAAGACCAATATACGACCTAAAGACTTTTCTGGCCCATGGAATTTAAATTTAAAGATTAAAAATGAAACAGCTCAATTTTTGAATATGTTTAACCAGCTAGAAAAAAAATTTAATAATAAAAATTATATTCAGTTAGAATTTAATAATGAATCAAATATAACTCCCTTGATATTAGCCAGTAATAAAAAATTGGCAAATATGCACATTAAAGTCAAAAACAGAATGAATAGAGACATAAAAATATACTATAGCAAAAATTCTATAACATTAAATAAGGGTAGTAGTATTAAACTAATTTGTGATGAAAATGGCCATTGGGTAACTAAAAGTGATGCTTTAATTTCCAAGTATTATTCCTTAAAACCTAAAAAGTCAGAATTATTTATAAAACAAAAAAACTCTGTGCTTACACCCGCTCTTAGTGTTCCTATGCGGTACGACCTGACCATCAATAAAAATGATGAAATATCTAAAATAGCAAAAGAAAATAGATACTTAAGCAAGTTAATTAAAGAAAATAACTCAATAAAAATTGAAACAAGTGATGGAAACTGGGCAAGATTTTTCACTTTGAGAGCCAACAACCATTTTTATAAAAAAAAAATGACGTTTAACTCGAAAGCAACTCTTGATAGCTATATTCGCTATGGTAATAAACAGTACAAATTAACCAAAGGGGAAAGTATTACCTTTGTCTATGACCCGAACAAAAAATGGCTCCCGATTACGGAACAAGCTTCACCTGAGCCCGTTGCAAACTTAAGTTATACGAAGAACACATGGTCCGCGAGTATTTCACAAGAGCACATAAAACCAGGTATTCAGTTTATTTTTAATACCTCAGATACTAAAGGGGTCTTATCCAATATTCCCATTGGTGCTCCCAATAAAATTTTAATTAATACAATTGATATCGGTATGCTAACACCACCAAGAAATGAGTTTGATTTCCAATCTCACCCAGAGTTACATCGCCAATATTTTCAAACTATCCCTGCAGAAAAGCTGATTGTTGCTCAGTATGAGCCTGTTCACTTAACTGAGGTCGTCATGCCTAATGGCGATGTTTTCACCGAAAAAGCGACAGGAAATGGTGGTGGGCACAGTGGAAATATGCGCCATCAAATAGGAAAAGACCTTATCTCTGACGGTATTAATTTAGCCAACTATGGTATTAATAGCACTGCCGCAGAATTTTCGTTTATTCCATCTTTCCAAGTCACTGTACATAATTCTATAGGGGTATATGAAAATGGTGAGCAAGTGCATGGCTGGTCAGGAGGTGCAGGGAAAGTTACACTGTATAATTCAAGAGGTAACGAACTCAGTCATGAGCTAGGACATAATTTTGGGTTAGGCGACTATTATGGGGGAACTGAGGGGGGAACACATGCCCCAGCAGACAAAAAAAACTCTTCATGGTTATGGGATGCTGATTATAACTTTTTCATTCCCAATCTGACAAAAGAAGGCAAATTCAACACCGATGCGATGTCAGGAGGAAGCCCTTATGATGATAGATATAACGCATACACCATGTACACACCAAATTCACTGGCAGCTATCCAAAAACGGCTTGAAAATAGTTATGTTTTCTCTGCTAAATCCAAAACAGGATATCAAAAATGGGACCCTATTACTCAAAAAATGGAGGATGTTCCCTTAGACCTTTCCGCCTTTTATTTCTTTAATTACCAAGTACATAATGGTGAAACATTCACTATCGAAAAATTTAATAAATTGATAAACAAACATAAATATATTCATATCAATAGCGGAAATGGCTATCATAGCCCTAACCTTTATATTCCAGCTGCCAGTCAAGAAAATAATGGTGCTGTTATAAAAATTAGTTCATTGGCACTTTGGCAAAGCAAAATACATGTCAATGATGATATAGAATTGATAAGCAATAATGAAACAAACACCTATATTTCAGATGGCTATAAGTGGGTAAAATCAGCTTCCCATATAATAACTAAAAAACCATATAAACAAGGTGTTCCCATCGTGAGCTTAACTGGTTTTTATGACCCTGAAGGTAAAATTGAGAAACAAAGCTGCATTCCTATTTATGGGTCATACGGGATGGTTTATCAACCTGATACGCAAATTGGGGCTTATGCTCCCTACATAGAAGTCATTTTACAAAATGGTAAAATACACAAATACCAATTAAGCGACGTTAGAAAATCAAAAGACGTCATGAACAAATTTCATATAAATATTGAAAAAGCGCTTAATCCAATAAAAGCCAATATTTATGTGCATAACAAACTTGTTCATACACAGCATATTGATATTAAACCAAATAAGCTTGCTACCACAGTTAATGGCTATATCATTTAATCATTAAGTCGATTTAAGACTCTATGAAAATATAATCAATAGAGTCTTAAATCTTATTAATCACTCGTGGGGGGACTCAAATTTAATTTTAAACTGGCCTTTCTTGCCACTAAACCAAAAATACAGCCGACTAGCATCACAATCGCTAACGATAACTTTGGCGCGATCGGTAATGCTATAGCTAAAAGACCCAGTGCTGCACCGCCAGCCATTTGCACAAATCCTACCAACGCAGATGCCGTCCCCGCTTCATTACCAAAAGGCTCAAGAGCATAACTGGTTGCAGTTCCCATCATAAAGGCAAGGCCTGTACACGCACAAGCCACAGGCAACATATAAACAACCCAATGACTTTGAATAGCTTCTGGCAACACAACAAAACCTAATATCAACCCTAAACAACCGATCGCCATCATTGAGCTACCAACCAACAAGCAGGCAGGACGCCCGATTTTATGAATAAAATGGTTAGCAATATAACTGGCAAACATAATCCAAAAACCGTTAATCCCAAACACAATGGAAAACGCTAACGGGCTCAACTGGGCCTCCCCCATCAACACCGTTGGTGCAAGGGAAACATAGGTTAATGCCATCCCCATCGTACCTGCATTGACGAGAGCAAAAATGATAAATTGGCGATGACCTAAAATACGGCAATAGGTTTCCAAAGGAATAATTTTCACTTTAGGCAAATTTGTCGGTCGTGTCTCAGGTAAAAATACCGCGATTAATACCAATATGATGACAGCATATAACGCAAGGAACCAAAACGGTGCACGCCAACCCCATGCTTCTGCCAGCAAACCGCCTAATAGCGGCGCGAGTGCAGGCACAATATTCAATGTGCCATTAAGAAAACCAAATGCACGAGCCGCTTCAGTGCCATTCATGCGGTCACGAACACAGCTAAATGCCACCACAGAAGTACAACAGACTGCACCCCCTTGCAGTAAACGCGAGGCAATAAATACCGTTGGCGTCGTGGCTGAAATGGCAACACCAGCCCCAATAATGTAGAGCACCATACCAACTATCGCGATGGGCTTTCGCCCGTATCGGTCGACCAGTGGCCCAGAAATCAATTGCCCTAAGCCTAGGACTAAAATAAATAGTGCAATGGTCGATTGAATCACGGATTCACTGCTACCTAAATCCTTCGCAATATCAGGGATAGTCGGCAGGTATAAATCAATACCCAATGGGCCAAGCAATACTAATAAAAGTAATAAAATAAGAAAGTTACGCATAAAACTATGCTCAGATACCGTAATAAAAGTTATGTCATTCAACAATTGATGAATAATGTAGCGGAAACTATTAATCTAACTATCAAAAAAGAAATGATAGAATAAATTCATCATTTATTCATGCTGCCAATGAAAGGCAAAAAAGGCGCTAAATTTAGCGCCTTTTGTATCATCGGTAAAGGATGATGTTGGAATTATTCCATCCACTCAGTATGGAAAACACCGTCTTTATCCGTACGTTTATAGGTGTGAGCACCAAAGTAGTCACGCTGCGCTTGGATTAAGTTTGCAGGTAATACCGCTGAGCGGTAGCTATCATAGTAAGAGATAGCGGCAGAGAAGGTTGGTGTTGGGATACCATTTTGTACACCGTAGCACACAACATCACGCAGTGCTTGTTGGTATTCGTCCGCAATTTGTTTGAAATATGGCGCTAACAGTAAGTTGGCAATTTTCGCATCTTGGTTGTAGGCATCCGTGATTTTTTGCAGGAATTGTGCACGAATGATACAGCCTGCACGGAAGATTTTTGCAATCTCCCCGTAGTTCAGGTCCCAATTGTACTCGTCTGATGCCGCTTTTAGCTGTTGGAAACCTTGCGCATAAGAGACGATTTTACCTAAGTACAGCGCGCGACGTACTTTCTCAACAAACGCGCTCTTATCCCCTTCAACCGGTTTTAAGACTGGGCCAGTTAAGACTTTAGACGCTGCAACACGTTGGTCTTTTAAGAAAGAAATATAACGAGCGAAAACAGACTCCGTGATTAATGTCAGAGGAATGCCTAAATCCAGCGCACTTTGGCTCGTCCATTTACCAGTGCCTTTGTTTGCCGCTTCATCTAAAATCACGTCAACAAGGTACTTACCTTCTTCATCTTTTTTCTTGAAGATATCTGCTGTAATTTCAATCAGGTAGCTGCTCAATTCACCTTTATTCCACTCTGCAAAGGTGCCTGCCAGCTCTTCATTACTCAGGTTTAATGAACCTTTTAACAATGAATAAGCTTCAGCGATTAATTGCATATCACCATATTCGATACCGTTATGTACCATTTTAACGTAGTGACCTGCCCCGTCTGGCCCCATGTAAGCCACGCAAGGCTCGCCTTCCGCTTTCGCTGCGATTTCTTTTAAGATTGGCGCAACCAATTCGTAAGCTTCTTTTTGACCACCAGGCATAATTGAAGGACCTTTTAATGCGCCTTCTTCGCCACCTGAAACACCAGTACCGATGAAATTAAAACCTTGCTCAGATAATTCACGATTACGACGGATAGTGTCAGTAAATAAAGTATTACCACCGTCAATTAAGATATCTCCTTTGTCCAGATGAGGAGTCAGCGAGGCAATTGTTTTGTCCGTTGCTTCACCCGCTTTTACCATCAACAAGATGCGGCGAGGTTTTTCCAGAGAGTCAACAAACTCTTCAATTGTATAGTTGGGAACGAGGTTTTTCCCTGGATTTTCGGTAATCACTTCGTCTGTTTTATCTTTAGAACGATTAAAGATAGACACTGAGTAACCACGGCTTTCAATGTTGAGCGCAAGGTTACGCCCCATGACTGCCATTCCGACAACACCAATCTGCTGCTTTGACATGAACAACTCCTGTCTGATTAGGACCAAGTCAGCCTCGACCGTGCTGACATTCTGTTAACGGGATCACATATTAACCTAGGATTGTGTTGCATGGTAGTTATTGATGCAATCGATGACGTATTCTCCCTTTTTTTGTCAAGAATTATCCAACTAAAGTGATTTCTTATTGATATTTCGTTCAACAAACCGCATTATTCACCAGTCGGTATAAGCCGTCATATCAGAAGGTAAAACAAACTGTATGGAATGGATCGCAGATCCTTCGATTTGGGCGGGCCTCGCTACCCTAATCGTTCTAGAAATCGTTCTTGGTATTGATAACCTCGTCTTCATCGCCATTCTGGCAGATAAGCTCCCGCCAAAGCTGCGTGATAGAGCCCGTGTAACTGGACTTTTATTAGCCCTGATTATGCGTATTGTGCTTCTATTTAGCCTGTCATGGCTCATTACCCTTACAAAACCGATAATAACGCTCTTTGAGCACCCATTTAGTGCCCGGGACTTAATTATGTTAGTCGGGGGATTATTCCTCTTATTCAAAGCCACAATGGAATTGAACGAGCGGTTAGAGGGGAAAGACGAGCATGGTAATACGCAAAGAAAAACATCGAATTTCTGGGCAGTAGTTGCACAAATTATTGTGCTTGATGCCGTATTCTCCTTGGACTCAGTGATCACCGCAGTCGGTATGGTTGACCATATCGGAGTGATGATTGCCGCTGTTACCATTGCTATGGCATTAATGATTTGGGCAAGTAAACCGTTAACTAGTTTTGTTAACCAACACCCAACCATTGTCATACTGTGTTTAAGCTTCCTATTGATGATTGGTTTCAGCTTAGTGGCCGAAGGGTTTGGTTATGCCATTCCGAAAGGTTATCTATACGCTGCAATTGGCTTCTCTATTATGATTGAAGTATTAAACCAATTCGCACAATTTAATCGACGTAAATTCCTTAAAGGTAGCCGTCCACTACGTGAACGTACAGCAGAGGCGGTATTACGTATTCTTAGCGGTAATAACGAGCGTGGAGAATTAGACCCACACACTTCCGATCTCATTGCAGATAACCAATCCGTTTTTGATCCGCAAGAGCGTTTAATGATTGCCCGAGTGCTTGGTATGGCACAACGTAACGTCGAAAGTATCATGACTTCACGCCATGATGTGGATTATCTTGATATCAATAAATCTTCAGAAGATTTACTGCAATTGATGGAGAAAAACCCCCACTCACGCCTTGTGGTGATTGATGAAACCATTAGTGACGAGCCAGTCGGTGTTGTCCACGTAATGGATTTAGTTAAACAGCAATTAAGTGGTCAGCCGCTAAATTTACGAGCGCTAATAACCCAACCGTTGATCTTCCCTGAGGGGTTATCACTGTTAAAAGCGTTAGAGCAATTCCGTAAGGCGCATACTCACTTTGCATTTGTGGTCGATGAGTTTGGTTCTATCGAAGGTATCGTAACATTGACCGACGTGATGGAAACCATCGCAGGTAACTTGCCTGTCGGCGATGAAGAAAATGATTCACGCCATGATATTCAAAAACTGGATGATGGCACATGGGTGGCCAACGGTTTCATGCCATTGGAAGATTTAATTATGTTTGTTCCGATGGAATTAGATGATAAACGTGAATATGAAACTATCGCAGGTCTTCTAATGGAACATTTACAACGTGTTCCTGAAGTCGGCGAGCAAGTCACTATCAATGGTTGCATATTCCAACCTCTTGAAGTGAACAGTCACCGAATCAATAAAGTGTTAATCACACCTCCCGCACCAGAAGGGAGTGGTTATGAATTTGAAGATGATTAACCACTAACATCTATTCCTGTTCTATAAATACCGGCCTATAGGGTCGGTATTTTTTTACGTAAAATCTCAAGATATTACCCTTGCCCCCGTTAACAATAAAAACAGTATCGTTTTATTAAAGAAGTTAGCATTTAAACACTGAATAATTAAGCCAATCAAATACAATTAACTTTAATAAAGGTAATATTATGCAAGTCACTGGTAATCAAGCAAATAAAACTATTCATTCTATAAATAACAATAATTCACCGAAAGGCCTAAGTGGGAATACTCGCAGCGTTAGCAATGATAATCAAAAATGCCCTATAACTACATCCGAAAAAACCGTTCATAAAAAAGATCTTAAACAACTGAGTAATGCCATTACAAAACTATTAAGTGATATTACTTCAAAATTTGACGATCTTAAAAGCGGCAAAGCAAGTGGGGCCTACACTAAGGGTAATATCAGCGATTTTGGGAAAAGATTAAATGTTATACAAAAACAAATCGATGAATATACAGGTAAGTTACAGAGTTCTTCATACAAGCATCATAGTTCGAAGCCAAAAACACTCAATAATGCATCAGATCAAGTAAAAGACGTGCAGAAAGAGATAAAAAAGTTAGTAAAGCAAGATAGTTTCGATATGACTCAAACTCACCAAGCTTACAAGGATAACAATCAAAGAGCTAATGACTTACTGATGGGCAAAAAAGCACCATCCAAATTTGAACAATAAATTATTACCAACAGATGGAGCCACCTATTTTAAGCGGCTCCATTTTTATGCCATTCATATATAAAATATAAACTTATATTCACAATGCATTCAATAAATCGTTAAGCCCTTTATTTTCTTCTCTCTTTAAAAAATTACCAAGGGCATCTTTGGCTTGAGCCCGTAACTCATTACGCAGTAATTTCTCCACATCTAATTGATACTTTAGGCTATTCCAATTTCCATAAATACGTAATGGAATAGTCATGGCTTGTAATTGTTTAACTAAACGAGAGTCTCCCCCCCAGCCATTGGCAATATTAACCCCTAAATTAACATCGATAGTTTCATTCGGAATATTCAAGCGCCCTTGACCACTGATATTCACTAATGATGAGGTGGCATTCATAGAAGCAATATTCAAATTACCTTTGTTTAATTTACCAGCCACCGTGAATAAATCTACTTCGGTGAAATTACCCGTATTGACAGGGGCATTAATTTTATTGGTTACTCTGGAAACCGACTGTTGAATTAATAGCGGGATATTCAGCCCCTGTAATTTCGCATTTCTTAACTCAAAATTAACCGGCCCTTGCCACTGGTTTTTCACTGCATTGTCATCATAACCCACACCCGATAACGCCGCATTTAACGAAATTATTCCACTTAATTTTTGTGGCATATCGAAGGCTTTTAATAGCGGTGTTAAGTCGATATTTTTTAAATCTGGCTTTGCTGAAACATAAGTAGGAGTTGAACTATAATTAAATGTCACTGGTAATGAAAAATCACCACCAAATGCCTTACCTTGTAGTTTTGAAACAGTCAAACGAGGAGTTTGATTTTGTGCCTCAAAAACCACATCACTGACTATCATTCCACGATAAATTAACTGATTAATGGTTAAATTGAGATTGGCGGAAAATGCCTGCAAGCCTGATAAATCATACTGTTGAGGATTAGCCCCAGAAATAACTGGTTTAACGCCGACACGGTTATTATTTGTCTCTGATTCTACACTGCTACTGGCAGATGCTGTCCCTAATAGATTATCTAAATCTAATTTCTCGGCGACTAAATTAACCCTAATTTTGGGGGGAACCGTTAATTGGATACTGCCATTCCCTGATAGAACACTATCATTAGCCGTTATTGCCAAATTGTTTAAACTCGCACTTTCCACTTTCCCTTTGCTATATAGGAAATCACTTGTTATTTGCCCTTCAATTCCACTTTCAGGTAAATCGACACCACTTAATTTATAGTCAAACTGAGTTAATTTTCCGTTAATCTTTTGATTAATATCTGATAAATCGATATCTGCACGTAGATTAAATACAAATTCTTGTTGGTTTTTATTTAGGTTACCGCTGAATTTTACCGCCACCTGCTTATTATTATTTTTTTTCAGTGACAGATTAATATTGCGGAGGTTAAATTCATCTTTTGGTGTTTGCCAAATCACTAAACTGTTAGAAATATCAACTTTTTCAATATCTAACAACCAGTTATTCTTATCAATAGTGGAAGTCTGAGAGGTTGAGCCACCAGGTGCAATCGGGTCGCTACTATGTGCTTGAGGCTCACTTTCTGGTGTTTTACGGATCACTGCACCATCAATCACAATTTGTTCAACAGATAAACGGTGGGAAATCAAAGGCCACAGTTCAACATCTAAACGCATATTTTCAGCGCTCAGGGCAGGCTTGGATGCATTTGGTGCAGTTAAAGAGACGGGACCAGTGATAATGCTCAACGTTGGCCAAACATGCCAACGCATATCCCCATTAAATTCAAGCTGATAACCACTTTTTTTCTCTACTTGCTCGACAATATAATGACGAAAATCATTCGGATTTACCAACATCACTAATGTTGTCAGACCCGCAACAATGACGACAAGTAAAATAATCAGTGTCGTTAAAAAACGTTTCATGCTTCCCTCTCTTAAACCCTACCTGCGACCATCACCAACGTGAACTCACACCATCACTTTCCCTGAAAATGGGCGAAAATTACACCATTAAAATCCATTAATGACACAATTTCCGCGAAGTTTAGCGAATATCAGTCTTCACTGATACGGCTACCAACAGCCCCTTGTTGGTTTTTATATTTTGCATCTTGGCGGCTATTATAAGGACGATCTGCACTGCCTGATAATGGCTCAAAGCTTAGCGCCCCAATGACCATGCCAGGGCGTAATGCTAATGGTAGCTTACCTGAATTATAAAATTCTAGTACAATTTGCCCCTTCCAGCCAGGGTCAATACGATGCGCGGTAACATGCACCATCAAGCCTAATCGAGCCAGTGATGAGCGACCATCAAGCCAACCCACAAGGTTATCTGGGAGCGTAACAGACTCAAGCGTCACTGCAAGTGCTAATTCCCCTGGATGTAAGAAAAATGGCTCGTCTTCGCTCAGCACGATCTCATCACTCATCACACGATCCAGTGCAGCATTCACTTCATCTTTTGGGCCACTTAAATCGATAAATGCCGCGGTATGTCCACGAAAAACACGAAACTGATTTCCTAAACGGACATCTGCGGTCGCACCATTGATCCGTTCAACAGGTGGGCGCGGGCTAATGACTAATTTGCCATCATCCATCCATTGAATAATATCGCGGTCACAAAGACGCATGGCTGTTTCCCCCTTCATAATGTTAGTTTTTGCCTTGATTACTCTTGGCAAAATTCCCCGATCTTCGCTTTTAAGATATCAATTGCCACACGGTTCTTCCCGCCACGAGGCACAATAATATCGGCATACTGCTTCGATGGTTCAATAAACTGTAAAAACATTGGGCGAACCGTTTTATTGTATTGGTCAATCACGGAATCTAATGTTCTGCCTCGTTCATTTACATCACGTTTAATACGACGCATCAAGCAAATATCCAGTGGTGTATCAACAAAAATCGAAAAATCCATCTCACCACGTAAGCGTTTATCGGTTAACAATAAAATGCCTTCAATGATAATGACTTTTTTAGGTTTGAATGTAATGGTTTTTTCTTTGCGAGTGTGAGCGACATAGTCGTATTGCGGAATTTCTACTGCTTGACCACTTTTTAGTGATTTGAGGTGTTCATAAAGCAAACTGTGATCCATTGAGTTTGGATGGTCATAGTTCACTTTAAGCCGTTCTTCCATTGGGACATCTGTTTGATCTTTATAATAACAGTCCTCTGGAATAACACCGATATTATGATCACCGACCTTTTCTCGTAATTCACGATATAGAGTGCTTGCAATTAAGCTTTTGCCAGATGCAGAGGCTCCCGATATACCTACAATGGTACAGTGATGCGCTATGTCAGCCATAAAATGATAACCTAGTTAAATATTTTAGAAATGAAAATACATAACATCAAAATGTTACGTTGGCGGAATTATAGGGGGTAATGGCGTGTTGTTCCAGCGCCCTTCGGCAAAGTTCGCTAAAAAAAACGCCAATATTTAATGAAAAAGGGGGGATTTCCAATTAGCCCTTTAATTTATGTGGCTAAAACTGCTTTTTCCCTTCTAAAACGGCAATGCGGTTTTCAATAGACGGGTGAGTGGAAAAAACAGAATCCCCCTTATTAAAAATATAAGCCGCTTTTCGATAAGCTTGTCCAGTACTCGTATCATCATATTGATGCGTCTCATGCATCCCTGATATCTTCTTCAATGCACTGATCATCGCTTGGTTATCAGACGTGAGATCGACGGCCGCCGCATCTGCCATATATTCACGGGTGCGGGACAAATAAAAATACAGAATTTGTGTGATCCACGGCAACACAAAATTCAACACCAATAAAATCATTTGGGCTTTATTGGCAGCATTATTACGGCTTCGCCCTGCGGTACGAATAAAAATCTGACTAAATACGTTGGTTATCGTTAAAATCACGTTCGCTAAAATCCCCACATACAAAGTCAGCTTCGAGTCACCATGTATAATATGGCCGACTTCATGTGCCAGAACGGCTTGTACTTCTTGGCGGTTCAGCGTTTGAAGCAGACCGCGCGTCACCCCAACCAATGCATTACGGCCATTCCAACCTGCGGCAAATGCATTTGGCTCATCACTTTCTAAAATATATAAACGAGGAATATAGCCTAAACTTGCACTTAAACTCAGCTCTTCAATAATATTAAACAGCTGTTTTTCTTCTGAACTGGTGGCATTTTCTGGGTTGATTTCTTTCGCATTCATCCCTGCCAACATCATTTTATGACCACGAAAATGAATATAAACCAACCCAAGGAATGTCAAACCTAAAACGATAAATGTCGCAATTGGCATTTCTTTTAACGTCACAAATTCCATTGCATTATCATACAAATCTAATTGCTCATTTGGATGCGTGGCAATATCCGCTAATAACCCAATGATAAGCATAATAAAAATATAGCTCATCACCACAAAACGAGTCCGAATATTATTTTTACGTATGACGTTACGAAAATCCATAAAATACCCTGCTTTCTATCACAGATAATTATCGGAACGTCCTAAGCTGTCCCGATAATTTGTCCAAATGACGATAAACCGATAATTAGTCAAAATTAATGCGACGTGATTCTTCAGACTTAATCGCCTCTTCGTCAAGACGCCAGTATTCTTTTGATATTTTTAAGCTCGGAATAATGCCAACAATAAGCGCAGCTGGCATGGATGCAATATACGCATTATAGGTTTCTAATGAACGGTTATAACCGCGTTTTGCAAAAGACAGCTTATTTTCTGAAGAAACGATTTCCTCTTGCAAGTTAGCCATGATTGCATCAGATTTCAGCTCTGGATAGGCTTCAACTGCGATATTAATCGCCCCACTACTCACCATTTTGGATAGCGCATCTTCCGCTTCGCGTGCTTTATCACCCGTTGAATTTTGTGCCTGAGTGCGTAGCTCTGTAATTTTACTGAACACTTCCGTTTCATGGCTTAAGTATTTTTTCACCGTCGCAAGTAAGCTATCAAACACTTTTCCGCGTCTGTCTAATTGAACTGAAATTTCAGTTTCGCTGGAAACTACGGCTTCGCGTAATGCCACGATACGGTTATAAAAATAAATAACGATCAGCACCACGACGACAATAAAAATTAAAAATTTCATAATCACCTTTTAGGCCTTGCCCATAGGAAAAGAATTCATCAACAATATCACTTTATTCTACGCTATCCTTTCCCAATATAGAAACAATCCACAGATAAATCAGAAAAAGGGAAAGTGGGTTGGATAGGAAAGCAATACAAATAAAAAAAGGCTATTTAATGTTAAACACTAAATAGCCCCTAATAGATTATGGTGAACTACACCGCGCGGAATGAAATTTCCGTTGGGATTTTATCCCCTTCCCAATACATTAATGCTGAAATGCCCGATGCAATTTCACGATAGATATCCGCAAACTCACCTTCAGGATCACGCATAACAGTTGGTTGACCACGATCGAGATCTTCACGCAAAGAAATATGCAGCGGAACTTGGCCTAACAGTTTCGTGTTGTATTTTTCAGCCAGTTTTTCTGCACCACCAGTACCAAAAATTGGCTCAACATGGCCACAGTTACTGCAAATATGTGCGCTCATATTTTCTACTACGCCTAACACTGGCACATTCACTTTCTTAAACATCACGATACCTTTCATGGCATCAACCAGTGCGATATCTTGTGGCGTTGTCACCACAACCGCGCCTGTTACAGGGATGTTTTGTGACAGAGTTAATTGGATATCCCCTGTTCCTGGTGGCATATCGATCACTAAATAGTCTAAATCAGGCCATAAGGTGTCTTGCAGCATTTGCATTAACGCCTTACTTGCCATTGGGCCACGCCATACCATTGCGTTATCGTCAGTGACTAAATAACCGATGGAGTTAGTCGCTAAGCCATACGCCATAATCGGCGCCATGTGCTGGCCATCAGGAGACGTTGGGCGCTCTAGTGTTGTGCCTAGCATATTTGGAATTGACGGACCATAAATGTCCGCATCAAGGATACCAACTTTCGCCCCTTCTTGCGCCAGTGCTAGCGCGAGGTTGACAGAAGTACTGGATTTACCCACACCGCCTTTACCTGAGCTCACCGCCAGAATATTGCGCACACCCTTGATACCAGGCAAATCGTTAGCGCGTTTTAGCGTCGTCACATCGTGACGCAGTTTCCACTCAACCGCATGAGCGCCAGTTAACTGCTTCAGTTCTGCCGTTTTTTCGCTAATCAGCGTTTGGAAAGGCCCTTTCCAAACAAATGGCATGACTAATTCGACGTGCAGCACATTGTCCAACATTGCACAATGATGTAACGCTTTGATGGAAATCAGATTACGTTGCAGCGTTGGGTGTGTAAATGAAGCCAAAACTTTGGAGACTTGTTCAGTCAGCAGTTCTGGTTTGTTCTGCTCGGGGGATTTATCGTTCATCCCGGCTCCTTTATTTATATTTTTGAACTTATAGATATCCTATATAACTCGATAAGCTACCTGAGATTAGACGGATATACTTTGACTGAGGTTAATCATAACAGAGAACATAAAAAATAGTGATTGCCAAGCGCAGGAAAAGCCAAGAAGAGGCGAAAATTTCTTTTTCCAACAAATTTCCAATTAATCTTTTATATCCCTAGCAGCGATGGTTTTGATCGGTTAACATCAAAGACCCTTTTCAAATAATGGAAGTAAGAAAGTTACTATGTCTCAAGTCGCGAATAAATTACTGGTAACCTGTGCGTTACCCTATGCTAACGGTTCAATCCATCTTGGTCATATCCTGGAGCACATTCAGGCTGATATTTGGGTCCGTTATCAGCGAATGCGCGGCAAAGAGGTTCATTTTATCTGTGCTGACGATGCGCACGGAACCCCAATCATGCTTAAAGCACAACAGCTAGGTGTCACGCCTGAAGCCATGATTGCTGAAGTGAGCCAAGAACATCAGAACGATTTTGCAGGTTTTTCCATTAGCTATGATAACTATCACTCGACACACAGTGAAGAAAATAAAGCATTATCAGAACTGATTTATGGGAAACTGAAAAATAACGGTTTTATTAAAAACCGCACTATTTCTCAGCTTTTCGACCCAGAAAAAGGCATGTTCTTACCAGACCGCTTCGTTAAAGGTACTTGCCCGAAATGTAAAGCAGAAGACCAATACGGTGATAACTGTGAAGTGTGTAGCGCAACCTACAGCCCAACAGAATTAATCAACCCGCGTTCTGTTATCTCTGGTGCAACACCTGTAATGCGTGATTCAGAACACTTTTTCTTTGATTTACCTGCATTTAGCGACATGCTGCAAGCATGGACTCGCTCGGGTGCGCTGCAAGAACAAGTCGCGAACAAAATGCAAGAATGGTTCGAATCAGGTCTGCAACAGTGGGATATTACCCGCGATGCACCGTATTTCGGCTTTGAAATCCCAGATGCGCCAGGTAAATATTTCTATGTCTGGTTAGATGCACCAATTGGTTACATGGGTTCATTTAAAAACCTGTGCGACAAACGCGGTGACCTGAGTTTCGATGAATTCTGGAATAAAGACTCGAAAACAGATCTTTACCACTTTATCGGTAAAGATATCGTCTATTTTCACAGCCTGTTCTGGCCTGCGATGTTAGAAGGCAGCCAATTCCGTAAACCAACTAACCTATTTGTCCATGGTTATGTCACGGTTAATGGCGCGAAAATGTCTAAATCGCGTGGTACTTTTATCACTGCGCGTTCATATTTAGACCATTTAGACGCGGACTGCTTACGTTATTACTACGCGGCAAAACTGTCTTCTCGTATCGATGATATTGATTTAAACCTTGAAGATTTCGTTCAGCGCGTCAATAGCGATATTGTAAACAAAGTGGTTAACTTAGCTTCGCGTAACGCAGGCTTTATTGCTAAACGCTTCGATGGCAAGTTATCTGCAAACTTAGCAGAGCCTGAGTTATATCAACAGTTTGTTGATGCGGCAAAAGTCATTGGTGAAGATTATAGCAATCGCGAATACAACAAAGCGATCCGCGAAATCATGGCACTAGCGGATATTGCTAACCGCTATGTTGATGAAAAAGCCCCTTGGGTAGTTGCTAAACAAGAAGGCAAAGACCAAGAGCTGCAAGATATCTGCTCAATGGGGATTAACCTGTTCCGTATATTGATGACTTACCTGAAACCCGTTTTACCAGGTCTGACCAAACGTGCAGAAGCGTTCTTAAATACTGAGTTATCTTGGGATGCGATTAACACACCATTACTTGGTCACAGTGTTGCACCTTTCAAAGCGCTATTTAACCGCATTGAAATGACAAAAGTAGATGCAATGGTTGAAGCATCAAAAGAGAGCATCAAGCCAATCCAGCAAGTCACTGGCCCACTGGCGGATGACCCAATTCAAGATACGATCACCTTTGATGATTTTGCAAAAATCGACCTGCGAATTGCACTAATCAAACAGGCTGATTTTGTTGAGGGTTCAGACAAATTACTGAAATTACAGTTAGATATTGGTGGTGAAACGCGCCAAGTGTTCTCTGGTATTCGCTCTGCATACCCAGACCCGAAAGCATTAGAAGGCCGTTTAACGGTGATGGTCGCAAACCTTGCTCCACGTAAAATGCGCTTTGGTATTTCCGAAGGTATGGTCATGGCAGCAGGCCCTGGTGGAAAAGACATTTATCTGCTCAGCCCTGATAGCGGCGCACAGCCAGGTATGCAAGTTAAGTAACATCTGTATTAGTATCTATTAATTAAACGCTATAACAACCCTAATACTTATACACTAAGTCATTAGGGTTGTTTTCTACCACCAAATATTACTCAATATACTCAATTTTTATTTGCTGTAATTTGCTCTCCACCGAAGTAATAACCTCTTCAGCGCAAGTTCCATAAACGACAATGTAACCAAGACGGCTATAACTATCTTTAAGAGCTTTAGCATCAATAGGGGTCGAAACAAATTTGTATAGTAATGATGGTGATAACACAAGTGCTGTAGAAATCGTTTTAATCGTTCCTAATTTTGTAGGTGTTATAAAACGAATTGATGCAAATCGATTTTCAACAACAGATTGCGGTATATATGACATCCCCTTCACATGCAACGATAAGTAACATTCAACTAAACTAAAACCTGTTACGTTTTCACAAAGATTATCAATCATCCCTCCCGCGACTCTTGGATTTACTTCAATTAACCTGATTTTATTATTATCGAGTTTAAACTCAACATGAGCAACTGTATGTGACAATCCAAGCCGGTTTAACCAGCCAATAATTGTCTCCTCTATTTTATTTTTTAATTCCAATTTACAAGGAAAATTATGCCCTATTTCTACAGCGTATTTCCCTTGCGTAGTTATTTTTTCGGTTATACCTAATACTTCCCATTGATTTAATTCAATATTCCAATATACTTCAGCGCTGTATTCACTACCTTGAATAAACTCTTCAATTAAATAATACGATGATAATTTATAACCTCGATTATTAATTCGAAAATTAATTAGCTCTGTAACAGCAATATTAGCCTCTTCAATATTAGAACAAATCGTGACTTGACTACTACCGCTATCATCACAAGGTTTGACAACTAAAGGAAACGTAAACTCTGAAAAATCTATATTTTCTCCAATCTGGCAGACTTTAAATTTAATGTTTTCTTCTTTATTAGAAAGTATTTCCCGCGATATATTTTTATATCGGCATGAAACTAAAGCTTTAATACTTGGGGATGGCAAGCCTAAGGCATGAGATACTGCCGCCGCCGTCACTAAACGATAGTCATCAAATGCCACAACTCCAACTGTGTTATATTGCATTGCTTTATGTAAAACAGACACCATGCAGTCTGTGTTTAACTCAATAATATCATCAACATACAATGTTGGGTTATCGGGTATCTTTCGATAAAATGCACATTCCTTAGTAAACAATACTGTATGATAACCTAAACGCTTGGCAATTTTTAACGCACTGACTCCTGTGCCTGATATATTACATTCAACAAAAACTATCGTTTTCATATTTATTCCTTTTAGTTAAAAAATGCTCAACCCCAAATAAAAAAATAAGTAATATTATAATAAAAAAAGGCAATACATAATTTAATTGATATAGTTCTGCTATAAGGCCAAAATACGCGCCACATGATTCTGCAACACCCCAGAAAAAAACACATAAGGATAATGACATTTTTTTATTCTCAAACGGACATTTAATAATAGAAAGGCTATTATTATACGGACTCCAAACTAACTCACACAAAGAAAATAGACCAATTAATAAATACAAACTGGTTGCCGAATTAAAATCCAAAAAAAACAAAATACTTACTGTTAATAATAAACTTATTTTATAGATAATATTTTGAATAAGTAGATTTTTATTCGCTAAAAAGTTTGTCACTTTCATTTGTAGAGTAATAATAATCCCTGCATTTAAAGCGAAAAGTAATGAAACTGAAATATATTTCATTTCCATCTTTGAGTATAATTCATAGTGATATGCAAGATTCCTTAGTATCACACCTATCATGAAAAAAGAAACAGCGCTATACAAAACAAAAACACACCACTCACTAAAGCTTGCAGATACTCTTATTGTATTATTATTATTCTCATTAGAGATTGCACTGTCTTTTATTCCCATTGAATAAAAAGCATAATCAAAGCAGGAAATAAAATAACACCAGGATATGACTTATTGTAAAAAAACTCGCCTAAAACGCCACCTAATGCTGAAGATATATTAACGATGACATTTAAAATAGAAAAATTTCTCATTCTATTTGAATGCAAAGAGTTTTCAGCCAAAAAAAGACTAGTACATATATTCGCAATTGAGAACCCAGCACCTATAATTGCAGAAAAAATAATAAATGAGCTAACATCACTTAAAAGGTAGGTCATAGCTATCGCTAATGATGTTAGCAGATAGCTCATAATGAATGTAATCTTATAGCCTAACAAAAAAATAATATAGTGTGAAAGTAAAGAAAAACCTCTACTTACAAATAAGAACACAAATAATATAATTGCAATATCTTCTTTTGTAAGTTCTTTATAGTTTAATAAGTAAAGAGAGTAGAAGGGTAAAAAGCTATAAAATGAAACACCAGACAAAAACCTTGACGCTAATATTTTATTTTTCATTTTTCTATTTTCTATTTTCTATTTTCTATTTTCTATTTTCTAAAAATCCCCATTGAATTAAGTATTCCATTCAATTTATTTAATTTATCTTTATTTATATTTGAACTAGTAACAAACCTAATAATTTCATCCGTCCATGCTGTTGCTAAAATACCAGATTCTTTAAGCAATAAAGAAAACTCATGTGCATTTTTTTTATTTACCATAATAATATTAGTTTCAACTGGGTATTTTATTTCAAAAAAAACCTCCAATATTTTACATAAGTATTGAGCATTATCATGGTCTTTCCTTATATTTACTTTGTACTCTTTTAATTTTTTTAATGCTATAAACGCCATTAAACCTGATTGATGCAATGCGCCGCCATACCACTTCCTAAGCTTTCTTGCAATTTGGATATCCCGCTCTTTTCCAATAAACACTGAACCAAAAGGCGCACCAATCCCCTTTGAAAGACAAACATTGAGCAGATCTATGTCTTTCACATAGCATTCTGGTGAAATACTCAGTGCCTCACATGAATTTAAAACCCTTGCGCCATCAAGATATAATGAAATGTTTCTATCATCACATAATTTTCTTAATGCCTTAATTTCTTCAATAGGAAATATACATCCTCCATAGGTTCCAATACTACTTTCTATCGAGATGACCTTAGGAATTGCATATAAATTTGACCACCTTGATTTATTATTTATAGCTTCAATGACATCTTTAACCGTTAATATCCCACTACTTGTTTTAATATTATTAATAACAATCCCGCTAAGTGCAGATGTTGGAGAAGATTCAAAATAACAAATATGATAACCTGTTTCAGTAATTACCTCATCGCCAGGATTTGCTAGTACCCTAAGACCTATTTGATTGCTCATTGTTCCAGATGGCATAAATAATGCTGATTCTTTTCCAAATAACGTTGCGGCAAAACATTCTAACCCTTTAACATATTCATCTTCATTGTAGCAATCGTCTCCTATCTTACTAAAATTTATATTAATTAAATCACTGGGTGAAATTTTAGTTAATGTATCACTTCTGAGATCTATATAATCCATTTATTTCCTTATTTATTATTCAATTATTCAATCATTTTAAATACTCTTTAATTATTTAATTTATCGGCTAAACGCTATAGTTCAACTACTTTTAAAATAAAAAATAATAACTGTGATATACGTAATAAATATTTAATAAAGTATACCTCAAAGATATTAGCTTAAACCTTGTCTTCGTGAGTACATTAGCAGTCTGTGTGTTTCAGTTTCCCATCGCAGAATGTTAAGATATTTTCTTGTGATCTATAGCACAACTCTCTAGTTAATTGTATGATGAATAGATATCAAGCTACAGGACGGATCTCATGTCATTTAAACAGGTACTGATAACGGGATGGCAGTATTTGCGCGCTTTCGCAATACTTTACCTCTGCCTGATTATCGGAAACCTTATCTCTACCCTACTTCCTTTTGCTATCCCTGGCAGTATTGTCGGTATGCTCATTTTATTTGCACTGCTGGCGCTGCAAGTTATCCCTGCACATTGGGCACAACCTGGATGCAGTATTTTATTGAAAAATATGACCATTCTATTTGTGCCTATCGGTGTGGGGATCATGAATTACTATGACTTACTGAGTCAACAGCTGCTCCCGATTGTGGTTTCTTGTGTGGTCAGTACCTTAATTGTAATGATAGTCGTCGCTATCAGTTCCAACTATATCCACAAAGAACGCCCTGTCGTGGGTGCTAAACCTGATGAAGTTCCCCTTCCTCCTGAAGAGCCAATTTCTTCGGTGATTAATAATGATAAAACTAAGGGGAATGAATAATGTTAACGCACATTTGGTGGTCGTTACCGCTGACAATTGTGGTGTTTTACCTTGCCCGCAAATTATCAGTGAAATTTAAATTACCGATATTAAACCCATTATTAATTACCATTGCGGTGCTTATTGCCATACTGGTTATCACCAATACATCCTATGAGCATTATTTTGCGGGCAGTAAAATCCTGAATGATTTACTGCAACCCGCCGTTGTGGCATTGGCTTTCCCCCTGTATGAGCAAATGCACCAAATTCGTGCCCAATGGAAATCTTTGTTTAGTATCTGCTTTGCGGGTAGCATCGTCGCGATGTTCAGTGGCGCAGCAATTGCATTTTGGCTTGGGGCAACGCCAGATATCGCCGCCTCAATATTACCGAAATCTGTTACGACGCCAATTGCGATGGCGGTTGCCGATTCAATTGGTGGGATCCCTGCAATTAGTGCCGCTTGTGTGTTGTTTGTGGGGATTTTAGGCGCCATGTTTGGCCACAGTTTATTTGATGCTTTACGTGTACGCACCCATGCGTCTCGTGGGCTTGCGATGGGAACGGCTTCCCACGCATTAGGCACCGCACGTTGCGCTGAGGTTAATTACATTGAGGGAGCTTATAGTTCGCTCGCATTGATGACCTGTGGGGTGATCACCTCGTTAAGTGCGCCATTTATATTTCCTGTCATTTTGCATCTTTTTAGCTAATCTTATTAGTTAAACACTCCGTTAAGTATGATGAGTAAGAGAAAACGATGTTCTCTTACTTATCATTGAACACTAAAAACATGAGATATATCTCTCAATTAAAGAATTTGTTTCATATGTTTCATTTAAATTGGTGATTTAAATCACATATCAATATGTGCTTTATTGAATAGAATGAAAACAATTAAATAGGGAGGGTAACTCATGCATTCAAGATTTAAGGCCGCTTGGGCCGAGCTTCCAGAGAAGCTACAGTCTGTACTTAGACCTATCATTGATAAATCCGATTTTCCTGGAATGCTAACGGCTGAGCAAGTGCAGCACATTAAAGCGCAAAGCGGTGTTAGCGACTCAGAATTAGCATTCTCACTACTCCCTTTTGCAGCGGCCTATGCCGTTACGCCAATCTCCCATTTCCATGTTGGTGCAATCGCTTGCGGCGCTAGCGGTAATTTATATTTCGGCGCCAATATGGAATTTAGCCATGTTTCGATGGGGCAAGTGATCCACGCGGAGCAATGCGCGATCACCCATTCATGGATGAAAGGCGAAAAGCAAATTACGTCGATCACTGTGAATTACACCCCATGTGGCCACTGCCGCCAGTTTATGAATGAATTACGCGAAGGTGGTAAAATTATGGTGAATTTACCTGGCCGCACACCTGCGGTACTGCACCACTATTTACCCGACTCTTTTGGGCCTTCTGACCTCAATATTACCACTTTACTGCTAGACCCTGTCGACCATGGTTATAAAAACCAAAGCCGTGACAGGTTATTAACTGCTGCAATCGAGGCAGCAAACCAATCTCATGCGCCTTATAGCCAATCCCATTCAGGTATTGCGTTACAGTTAAAAGATGGTTCATTATTTACAGGCCGCTACGCAGAAAATGCCGCATTCAACCCAAGTTTGCCACCACTGCAAGCGGCGTTAATTATGATTAACCTCTCAGGTAAAGATATTCACGCCATCGACCAAGCTAAATTTGTTGAAAAGCAAGATGCGATTATCAAACATTGGTGTGTTACCGAAAATACATTACAAGCACTGGGTTGCCAAAATATTGAATTAGCTTATTTGGATTAATTCTCTCTCATGCTCTATGTATGGTTATTGTCAATAGACTAGTTATTGGCAATAACCATTTTTTATATTTCATATATTTTTAATAAATTGATAAAACTTTAATTCAGTAACTAACTAAAAAATGAATTTGATGAATAGCCAGAAAACCGAGATGGTATATTTGATGCTGTTCTGTCTGAAAAATGGTTATTAGAAAAACCATCGAATGAATCCATTGATGACATATTATCGCTTAGCTGACCAACCATATTTTCAAAATGATGATTATTTTTTATTGTATCTGTAGGGAAATCTTTAAATTCTGGAGTTCCCGGAAGAACAACACTTGGACGTTCTAGATAATGATTTGTTGGTGTTACATTATCCTTAAACTTTAATCCATCAAGTAGGTTTATTGTACGTGGTGCTAATTGTCTATTCGGTTCGGCTTTCGGATAAGTGCTTTCCGATATCGATTTATCTACCATATTATGTGAATACTTAATTGGAGATGTTGATTTGTTGTTTATTGATGGCATATTTCCCCTTAAATCATCAATCATATGATCATAATGAGCAACATTTGGCTGATAATTAACTGATGGTGAATCAAATAAGCCTGTTTCTGGTAATATATAGTCAGGTCTTTCTAAATAATATTCAGACAATAGATTTTTATGTGTAAATTCCGTTTGGCCACGCCAATCTGTTTGTACTTGAAATGGTTCTAAATGTTGTGAAGGATAATCCCAAAATGAAAAACGCTCTGTTCCTTTATCAATTAAAGGGTTTCCTGTGTTATAAATAATTGTATTTATTCTATCCATATTATCTTCTTCTATATGAGATATAATATTTTGATAAGATTTCTTGGTTGTAACCACCACACCATCTACTACATTATCAATATCCATAACCCGTTTAATCCAACTATGTATTTTAGGCTGCATATGCGCTGGACCTTCATATAATGCTCTAAACATTATATCTTTAGTATTTATACTTAATAATGTTTCACTTTCTATATCACCTACAGAATTTAAAGCTCTCTGCCAATAACTCTCTCTTTGTTCTCTAGGTAACACAAAAAATACAGGTTCTAAAGTCCATGCATCAGAAGGAAGATTATAATAAGAAAATACACTACTATGAAATAATTTAGCCTCTATGTGATTTATATCACCATAGATTACATCCTTTCCATCTTCAAATCTATTTTTTAGGGTTTGAGCATAGGCTATTGCCATATCATAGCGAATACGCTCAATTATAAACTCATCTTGCACTCCAATATACTCTAAAATAGCTTCATCTAAATAATTAAGCGCAAAAGCACCTGAAAGAGAATCACCTTTAACCACACTATTAGCTAATTTAGCATATCGGTCTCCTTTACTTTCCAAATATTCATACATCAACTTTGGTTCTTTGGTTACTAATAAAATTTTAATTGCATTAGAAACATCACTACGAGTTAACTCTAAATCACCCTCTCTAATTTCTTGATTTCTCATATCATCTCCTAATTTTTAACATGATCGAGTAAAAAAAATCGTATTTTTTCCCTCATTATATTGCTATTAGATAATTCTTTAGCATCAAAATAAAATTTAACCTTAGTTCCTATTTCTGGAATCAAAAAATATTGAAAACACTTATGATACTTCTCATCAATTGCTAACCATTCACACTCAATTAAAAAAATCACTTCATTATTAATTTTCTTCCAATAATATCCTTTTTTATTAAAATACATATCTTCTTTATGACCAATACTTCTTCGTATTTTTACAGTCACTTCAGTAAAATAAAGATCCAACTCTTCATCATAATATAACTCCCCCTTTCTTTTGAGGTACCCCATATCTAAATACACGTGTTTTCTATAACTCAAATATTTTTCAGGGTCTCCCTTTAATGGTTCAACATAAACCTCTATAATTTTAACATCATTACTAACCTCATTAGATGGTTTCAAATCAGACCAAGACATCCTCATTGGCAGAATTCTAAAATTAGCTTCACACCCTTTTTTATTTTCAATAAATCTTGGGTCAAAATAACTATACCCTTCATATTCTGCAAAGGTATACACATAGTCACTCGGCACCTCAACTATTGTATTATTAAACTTCCCACATACAAACCCAGGTCTGTTGTTTGCATTAATTACACACGAGAATAGTATTAATGGAAATATTAAATAAATATTCAATCGCATATTCTATTTAAACCTTAATATTACTTTAAAAATTATTGAATAAGCTCCGGATGAGAATAAATGAATAAATCTTCAACAGCTTCCATGGTTTTTACCATTTCAATAACTAAGGGGATCTTTTTCATTCTATTTAACCACCGCTGGCTTAGCTTCTTTTTATCAACAGATTGGCTATCTGTCTCGAGCCTCATTTTTGACCAAAGCTTAATAAATACGTTTACCTCAGCATTTGTTTCTGGGTGGGAAATAGCATTAAGAATATCTTGCCAAAATTTATCTCGTTCAACATCATCAAGAACATCGTAAATATCAGCAAAGAACCATGCATCATAAGGTAAATCTGATGCCTTAAACCCTTTTTTATTTATCATGACAGCTTCATGAAAATTAATATCCCCTTTTCTAGTTTTTTTATCCTTATTTACATCAAACCAATTTTTTAAAAACTCTATATGTGCCAATGCTGATTCATAGTGGAACTTCTTCATATTTTCCTTTGATAAAGGTCTTTTATATTCATCCATAGTGACATACATATAGTCATGGATAATTTCTATAAATATACTTTGTTTTTTATTTTTTGGTTCCAAACCTAAAGTTTTAAATGAAAAAAGCAGTAAAGTAATAAATAAAATAATAATGTTATAATTATTTTTTGCTCTATTCATTTCTAAATCCTATAGATTTAGTTTTAAGATTATTAGTCCACATACTATTAATGTGTTTCTCCATCTTATTTATTGTCGAAATTTGTCTTGCAATAGAAAGCCATTCAATGCTTCTTTGTTGTTTTTCAGATGGTGGCTTAGCCGCTTCTATTAACATCGCGTACCATATTTTCATAATTAATGCTAATTCATCCTTTCTACCACCTTTATTTATTGTATAAAGATAGGCTTTCCATACTATATCTCTTTCGTTTTCATCTATTACATTTAAAATATGTTCAAAAAACCAAATAGTACGAGACA
The DNA here is from genome assembly GCF_028482245.1 of Providencia sp. PROV129. Classification (NCBI taxonomy): domain Bacteria; kingdom Pseudomonadati; phylum Pseudomonadota; class Gammaproteobacteria; order Enterobacterales; family Morganellaceae; genus Providencia; species Providencia sp. PROV129. Next base: position 78,464 of record NZ_JAMPQD010000001.1, on the reverse strand, counting down.
CATTCCTTTTATCTAATGATTCATGATATAAAACAATTGCTTTTTTATAATCAATTCCTTCATCAAAACACTTTTTATCTAGCTTTATAAAATCCGCTATAACCCTAACATGAGCTAACTTGTTATGCTTATATTTAGTTATATTTTCAGGCATTCTCATTGCGATATACATATAACTGAAATTCAACCCGGCGAGTAATTTTACCTTTTTATATTCAGATTCCCCATATGTTATATTCTTTTCATCCTCATTATTTACCTTTAGCGTTTGACCGCCATTACATGCTGTTAGTAATAAAATTAAAGTAAAAAATAAAAACCTCATATTTACCGCCTTTTATTTTGACAAAAATCAACATAAAAATAAATCAATAAAAAACATGCAGCAATATATAATATTTTTAAATATAGTTTTACCGCTATTTAGTTAAAAGATCATTTATTAGACAAAAGATAAACATCAATTAACAAATTCAAGAAATAATAAAGAAAACTGAATTTACACCTTTAAATTTAAAAAATGGATTAAAACCATTATGTTGCTAACCGTGATCTACCCGTCGTAATCACAACCTAAAAGTACGCTTTAGTTTCATTCCTTAACTAAATTCTTTATTATGTCTATAAAATTTTTAACGATTTTGCATCATTATTTACTGTACATATTTCCTGTTTAGCTTAGGATCTACCCTGACTTTGTTGATTAATCGTCCGAAGAGTGATATTTCATGGAACATGAATACGAAACAAAACGCCCTCTCTATATCCCCTATGCTGGCCCAATTTTACTTGAATTCCCTTTATTGAATAAAGGCAGTGCGTTCACTGAAGAAGAGCGCGCGAACTTCAACCTGCATGGCTTACTGCCTGAACAAGTTGAAACTATCGAAGAGCAAGTTGAGCGTGCTTATCGTCAATTAATTGATTTTAAAACAGATATTGATAAACACATCTACTTAAGAAACATTCAAGATACCAACGAAACCTTATTTTATCGCTTGATTGATGCCCACTTAACGGAAGTGATGCCAATCATCTACACTCCAACTGTGGGTGAAGCGTGCGAACATTTCTCTGATATCTATCGTCGTGCCCGTGGGTTATTTATTTCTTATCCAAACCGCGCACATATTGACGACATGCTGCAAAATGCCACAAAACAAAATGTAAAAGTCATCGTTGTCACAGATGGTGAGCGTATTTTAGGCCTTGGTGACCAAGGTATCGGCGGCATGGGCATTCCAATTGGTAAGCTGTCACTGTATACCGCATGTGGCGGTATCAGCCCTGCTTATACCTTACCAATTGTTATTGATGTAGGAACGAATAACCCACAACGCTTGAATGACCCGCTGTATATGGGATGGCGTCATCCACGTATTACCGGTGACGAATATAACGAATTCCTCGATGAGTTTGTGCAAGCAGTTAAGCGCCGTTGGCCAAATGTTTTATTGCAATTTGAAGACTTCGCACAGAAAAATGCGATGCCGTTATTAACCCGTTACCGTGATGAGCTTTGCTGCTTTAACGATGATATTCAAGGGACTGCGTCCGTAGCATTAGGTAGCCTCATCGCCGCCAGCAATGCCGCAGGCAGTAAATTAAGTGACCAACGTGTGACGTTCTTGGGTGCAGGCTCAGCTGGTTGTGGTATCGCCGAGCAAATTATTGCCCAAATGAAATCCGAAGGGTTAAGCGACGAAGAAGCTCGCTCACGCATTTACATGGTTGACCGCTTTGGTTTATTGACGGATAAACTCCCTAACCTGCTCGATTTCCAAGCTAAATTAACGCAAGATAGCGCTAATTTAGCCAGTTGGGATGTGGACAGTGATTCAATTTCGCTGCTGGATGTGGTTCGCAATGCCAAACCAACTATTTTGATTGGCGTTTCTGGCCAAGCTGGCTTGTTCACTGAAGAAATCATCAAAGAGATGCATAAACACTGTGAACGCCCAATTGTGATGCCATTGTCTAACCCAACCTCACGCGTTGAAGCTCGCCCAGAAGACATCATCAATTGGACAGACGGAAAAGCATTAGTTGCAACAGGCAGCCCGTTTAGCCCAGTGTCTTACAAAGACCAAGTTTTCCCAATTGCCCAGTGCAATAACTCCTATATTTTCCCAGGAATAGGCCTAGGGGTTATCGCGTCAGGCGCAAAACGAGTGACTGATGGTATGTTGATGGCAGCGAGCCGCGCATTAGCAAGCTGTTCACCACTGGCAAAAAATGGCGAAGGTGCTTTATTACCATTGCTATCGGATATCCAAGATGTTTCGCGCGTTATTGCCAAACAAGTTGCCAAAGAAGCGCAGATTCAAGGTGTAGCAACCGTCACCTCTGACAGCGCTTTAGATGAAGCCATTGAACGTAATTTCTGGAAACCAGAATACCGTACTTATAAACGTACCTCGTTCTAATTTGTTGTTTATTAAATTGAAAGGCGCATATTTTATGTGCCTTTTTTTATTTTCTTATTTGTCTGAAAAAAGAGAAAATACCCGAGTTCAGATAATGGTAAATTGCGCTAATGGCTTAGCTTATTTAATATATCAATATAAAGCGAAGATAGGATATTGAAATGGCTGACCCTTTAGAGACACACACTCCCCATAAACCGAAGTTTTCCATTTGGGCCATGGCACTCACCTTATTGATAGTCGCCATAAATATCACCGTTTATTTTTATCAGCTTACCTATGCAGCGCCCCTTGATTCCCAAGAAAATAACTTATTAATATTTGGTGCAAATGTTTACCAACTCTCCTTAACGGGGGATTGGTGGCGCTACCCGATGAGTATGGTGTTGCATTCAGGGGGCTTTCACCTCGCCTTAAATACCTTGGCTCTGTTTGTAATAGGGATTGAATGTGAGCGGACATACGGCAAATTCAGATACCTCGCTATCTACCTATTTTCAGGTATTGGTGCAGCCTTTTTTAGTGCTTATTGGCAATATAGCGAGAGTATTCGTGAAGCCACCAGCCGTGCATCAATGAATTCATGGAACAGCTTATATTTACCTGATAATACGGTTTATATCACTGTGAGTATTGGTGCGTCAGGTGCCATTATGGGGCTTGCTGCCGCTTCGGTTATTTATCTTTTAAAAGCCCTGAATAACCCCAACTTGTCCATCGAAGAAAAAAACCAATTAAAACGCCCGCTGTATAATATCATTGGGATGATTGCTTTAACTTTAGTGAATGGTTTGCAGTCTGGCATTGATAACGCAGCCCATATCGGCGGGGCTATTTTAGGGGCAGTCATTAGTGGAGCCTTTGTTCTCGCACCGCAATCTACGCCGTTGTCGAAACACCTTTCCAGTCTATTGATTTCAGTGATTGCAGCGGGATTACTTATTTTCGCGTTGCAGCACTATTCGTCCTCGCAAGATGAAGACCTAAATGATGAGCGCGTTTTTATTTACCAAGAAATGGAAAAAGAACTGAATCACTTAAAGAAATGGGATTTAGATTAGCTCACTTGCCCTATTATTCACAATATCAATAATAGGGCTATCTGTTTAAAAAGAGAATAAATTCAGTGTCATCATGACTGCACTGCAGGTGATCAGTAACAGGGTAATGTATTGAAATGTGCGCTCTGACAGGTGAACCAGCAAATATTTCGCCACTGGCATGACAATCAATGCGCCCACACATAAAATAAGCGCCAGTTTTAAGTCAGTATACCCTTCCTGCGCATAAGCCAGTGCCGATGACCCCGACAATACCGTTGTGACAAAAATCGAGGTGCCTATCGCCTGCTTAATATTCAATTGCATGTAACGTAACAACATGGGCAAGACGACCACGCCACCGCCAACCCCTGTCGCCCCGAGAACAATCCCCGCTAATACTGCAGGAAGTGCCATGGACTTCAATTGGGAGGCCTGCACTACAGTTATCTTTGCTGGCGCGGCGAAAAACATTCTCTGTACAAATAAATAAAGGGAAAAAATAATTGCAGCTGCAACGAGAAGATTAATCCCCCACTCAACTTGTTTTTCATATCCCTCAAGACTACCCAGCCATGTCACCAACAAACTGGCTAAAAACGTACTTGGCAACATAATTGCTAAAACAATCATTGCCCCTTTGAATGGGATATTCCCGAGGCGAAAGTGCATATATGAGGAGGATATTTTCATCAACATCGATAAAAAGTTCGCTGTTGCCACCGCAGCTAATGCATTTAAGCCGAAAAAGTAGGTGAGTATTGGCAAAACAATCACCCCACCGCCAACTCCTGTAGTGCTAATAATCAATCCGATCACTGCACCGATGGCTAACTCCGTTAAAATCATTAATTCTTGCCTTGTATCAGGGCTCGCCGCCCTTTTTGCAGTGCTGTATCAGCATCACTGTCTGCGAGAGTAAGGTATTTAAAAAACAGCGTATCGAAGGTCACCATCTGCAAAACTTGTGGGGTAATGACCCCAAGCTGCGTGTGCTGTTCATCATAAAAGTACGGTAAGGTGAAATCGGCCAGTTTTGTTGCTTCATCTTGCCCAAAACGGCATAAGGCAACAGTAGAACAGCCAGCCTCTTTAGCGGAACGCAACATGTTATTGATTTCTTGTGTATTTCCACGCGCAGTCACTGCAATTGCAAAATCATCGGCACTCAAATTTGCAGAATAGCTCAGTTGAACATGCAAGTCATAGCTAAATAATGTGTGCTTGTTTACCCTGATCAGTTTATGGAAAATATCACTCGCCACAATCGCTGAGGAGCCAATCCCAAACAACACAACACGTTTGGCATTAACCATACGCTTAGCGACCTCATCAACCGTTGACGGTTCTAATAGCTCAAGGGATTTTTCAATCGCTGAAATAAACATTTGCCCCGTTTTTGCAATAATTTGAGACGTATCATCACTGCGGCTCAAATTACCATACAGGCTTTCCGCTTTGTGTTGCTTCTCATCGGAGAGATAATCCACCTTAAATTCAGGATAGCCACGGTAACCCATTTGGCGTGAAAAGCGAATAACAGACGCGCTACTAACCCCTGCCGCTTGAGCTAACTCAGCAGCATTCATGGCAATTAAGCTTTCGCGATTATCAAGTAAAAATTTCGCGATCCGCTGTTCAGTGCCCTTACCTCTCGTCTGCAAGCTTTCCAGTTTTACCGTCAGTGTCGACATGGCTATTCCTTATTTAATTATTTTTCAGGATCGGTGAAGCCTATTATCATACTGGCAATGAATCCGACAATCCATGCACCTGCAACAGCAATGAGGAAATCAAGGATTTGGCCATCACCCACTAATGGGATTAACGATAACCCTGCGGTACCAAATGGAATGATAATACCCACATGGAAAAACGCCATTAACGCCCCGCCCGCTGCACCACCAATACAACCCGCAATGAAAGGTTTGCCTAGTGGCAATGACACACCGAATAACAGCGGCTCACCCACACCAAAGATCCCCACAGGTAACGCACCGACTAAGGTTTTTTTCAGGCGTTGGTTTTTGGTTTTTAAGAATACCCAGAAACAAGAACCCACTTGCCCCATACCGCCCATGGCTAAGATAGGGAATAAGTAATTTAAACCAAAAGTTTGTAAGATTTCTGCGTGGATTGGGATTAAGCCTTGGTGTAAACCTGTTAACAATAAGAACAGGAAGCTGCCGCCTAAGATCCCCCCCGTTGCGACCGCACCGCCACCACTATTTAATAACGCAACGGAGACCCCTTGCGCCAAAATTTGGTTTAAATAATGACCCGCAGGTTGGAATACCGCAATTGCCACCATCGCTGAGACTAAAATGGTCACAAATGGCGTCACTATCAGATCTAAACTCTCTTTGATAATGCTTCTAAACCACACTTCAAATTTGGAAGAGAACACCACCACCATCAAGACCGCAAAAATACCGCCGCTATTTGGCACTAATTTTGAGCCAAATAAAGTGATATCCGCTAACCCTGGCATTGACAACAAGCCTGCCATCACAGCACCAATCGATGTTGATGCCCCTAACTCTTTTGCGGTATTAACCCCAATCATAATCGATAGGTAAGCAAACACCGCACTACCAATTAACTTCAATAACTTGAACAGCTCAGGGAACTGATCGACCACTTCAGGTGCGACTAAACGGACGATATTAATCAGCCCCATAATCAGACCACAACCAATTAGTGCAGGAATGGTTGGTACGAAAATCGCGGCTAATGTATTGAGGGTACGGCGAATTGAGAAACCTTTTTTCTTTTCAGGTTCTGTATTTTCTATGCTTGCTGCGCCGCTGCCTTGCATACGTTTATTCATCACAGAAAACACTTTTGCCGCAGTTCCCATACCAACGATCACTTGCTGTTGTTCACCGTTAAAAATAACGCCTTTTACCCCTTCAATTTGCTTTAAAGCTTCGGCATCAAATTTTTCATTATCTTTTAAGACTAAACGGATGCGAGTCATACAGTGAGTCAATGTTGCCACGTTCTCAAAGCCGCCCGCATATTTTTCTATTTCTCTGGCGAGTACTTCCAGATGTTCTATTTTATTAGCCATATCGTTCCCCTAATGTTGGCAAAGCTATTTCCATAACTTACCCGCATTTTCCCATTTATTAACGGCGAGTTTCTAACAAGCTATCCAATGTAGTATTTGGATGTTGTTGAACGAGTTCCGTTGCTTGCTGTGCATTAATTTGTAATTCAAACATCAAAATTGCGCGTCGCGGATGGTAGTCCACTTGCTCTAATAACTGTGCTGCGGCTTCGGTATCAATACCGCAAACTTCACTGACAATGCGTTCTGCACGGCGCAATAACTTATAATTACTTGCGACAACATCAACCATTAAATTGGTGTGAATGCGTCCTAAACGCCCCATCACGCATGTGCTTAACATGCCTAAAATCATTTTTTGTGCAGTGCCACTTTTCATCCGTGTTGAGCCCGATAACACTTCAGGCCCAACGTCAGGAGCGATAGCTAATTTCGCCACATCACTGATTAACCCATGACCCCGCGTAGTGATCGCGACAGTTAGCGCCCCAACTTCATTGGCATACTCAATACCTGCAAGGGTAAAAGGAGTTCGCCCGCTCGCCGCGATACCGACAACCACATCCTTTGCAGTGAGGTGGCGTTTTTTTAACTCATCAATAGCCGCATCCGTTGAATCTTCAATATTTTCAACTGCTTTTAGCATGGCATTATGGCCACCTGCAATAATGGATTGGACTAATTCAGGGGAGGTACCAAAGGTTGGGGGGCACTCCGCACTGTCTAATACCGCCAGACGACCAGAGGTACCTGCGCCAATATAAAATAGCCGTCCACCTTGTTTCATGCACTGTGCGATAGCATCAACCGCTTGCGCAATATTCGGTAGAACTTGTTGGATAGCCCCAGCAACTGTCGCATCCGCTTGGTTAATCGCAGTAGCCATCGCTAACGTTTCCAACCGTGAAAACTGTAATGTCTCATGGTTGAATTCATTTTTTAGGCAGTCGCTCAGTGTATTTTCCGCTAGAGACATTAAAACGCCCTCACATTGAAATTATATTTCATAAAAAATTACTATATATGAATTTTAATTTCAAATAAAATCACAACAAATGAATATTTTCGTCAGCGAATATGATCGCTCTCACAGTTCATTCAAGGAAAAATGATGTGTTTGCCGGCCATGAAAGACCGGCTATCAGGTTACTTCACAAATTTGCAGGTACCAAAGGCTGATGGGATATGGAAATCTGGTTTCACAGAATCTGGTTTAATCCAGCTAATCCATTTGCGAACTTGTTTTTCTTCACCCGCGCTGAATTCACCACGCAAAATAGCACACATTAACGTTTGCTTGTCTTTGTCTTGCCACAGGTTTAGACGCGTGAATTCATCCAAATCGATTTTCCCTGTTAATACATAACCATTCGGTGTCATTTCCCCCACTGTTTGCAACGTTTCCCAGTTCCAACTTGGGTCAACCTCACGATAGTAGTTGGCTTTTGCATCGAACGTGCGGCCTTTTGGGTCCATTTCCGCAGTATAATAAGGTTTAAGCTCAGGGCTGGTAGCAAAAAACAGTTCAACACGGTCAGAATCTAGCACCGCTTGGTCTTTATCGGCGTTATCACCTAGCTGAATGTCTTTATCATCCGCGATAAAGCGAAAATAAAGGGCATCATCACTCCAAAGCGCACGGAAGTCGGTTTTTGGTGGTGTTTCTTTTTCCCATGGATAAATAAAATCGGTTAACACTTCAGCTTGCTGCCATACGGCTTCGTTTTGTGCATCATTTAGTGATTTTAATTGATCAGTATGGTTGATTTGGTACTCTTTCGCCGCAACACTGGCTGTCACTAACATCGCACCAGCGGCAAGTAATGTGGTCAGTTTCATATTTCCCTCACGTATCAGATTTTCATATTTGTTTTATGGACTGATGATTTCCACCCCAAAAGAAATGAAATTTCATCATCTAGATTAAATATAGAATTAAAATTTCAAAACAAACAGACAATCTGTGGTAAAAAATTTCGCTATGTGAAGCAACTCACTGTTTGAATAATCTTCACTCACCCATTTTTCATCCAATATCTGATTAATTTTAAATCGATTTTTAGGTTTAATAGCGGTCAACTTTGAATCTGTCCTCAACATTGACATGACTTTACGTTGGGCGACTTGCGTCACTAATTTAAGTCAAGTAGCCTAGAAGCGAGTCTACTGAGGCTAACACCTTCTTATTATGATTTTTATTTTCAAGGCTAGGACATGAGGAAACGTCTGCTTATTGGTCTTCTTATTCTTGCAGGGATAGCAGTTACGACCATTATTCTACTTGATCGCTGGATTAGCTGGGATACTGCACCCTATATCTATGAAGATGTAGCACAATTACCTGCCCGTGATGTTGGCATGGTACTTGGCACATCCAAATACTACACCTCTGGCGCCACTAACCTCTATTACACCAACCGAATCAATGGCGCGGCACAAGCCTATCACAGTGGAAAAGTAAAATATTTGCTACTCAGTGGTGATAATGGCGCTCATAATTACAATGAACCCATCAATATGCGTAAGGATTTAATTAAAGCGGGTGTTCCAGCCTCTAAGATTGTGATGGATTTTGCGGGGTTCCGTACTTTAGACTCGGTTGTCCGTACCAAAAAAGTGTTTGATACCGATAACTTCACGATCATCACGCAACGCTTCCACTGTGAGCGTGCCGTTTTTATCGCTAAACATAAAGGGATTGATGCACAGTGCTATGCGGTTCCAGCACCTGCTGGGATGTTCAAAGTTCGTGTCCGTGAAGTGTTCGCTCGTTTAGGCGCTCTCGCTGATGTGTATATTTTAAAACGTGAACCGAAGTTTTTAGGTGAGCAAGAATCCATTCCTGCTCCGATAAAAATGCCAGATGGCATCAAAGGCTACCCAGCCGTATCACCTGATGAAGTCAGCAAATTAAATTAACTCATCCATTCACTTAGTTTAATTTCTCAGTTAACTTCCGCCATGCCCATTCAAGCGGGCCTTGATTGAAAAATCGTAACCAATAATACGAAAACAAAATATTTGCCAACCAAACAGGCGGGATAAAAGCCAATAACTCAAAACGGGTAAATTGCGCAAAATACCCCAGATGGTAAAAAATAGTGGTGCAAATCAGCGTTTGTAAAATGTAGTTACTCAACGCCATTCGACCAATATTTTGTAACCATGAAATAACCACAGCATGCTGAATCTGCCCCCAAAAACCATATACCAAGGCAATATAACCCAGCGCCTGAAAAGGAATGACTAGCTCATTAATGATGTAGCCAATAATTGAGGTAGAAAAATAACTCCATCCAAACTGGCTCTGCCCATATAACGCAACCACTTGAATAAGCAGCGAAGGGACAATAAAAAACAGCGCCATACGGCGATAATGCATGGCACTAAATTGCCCTCGTAGCCAACCATTTCGGATTAATAATGCTCCAATAATCATCAATGCAATAAGCTGCCAACCATACTGAATAAATAGCATTTCAAGCATCGCTTGGATTTCTTTCATGCGATAAATAATGCCCTCAATACCACCCACTGTTTTTGCACTGTATTCGAAATATATTTGTTCATCTGAGGTCTGCCAAAAACCTTGAGGGTCAACTCCCCAACCTAAAATAAGCAGAATAAGTAAACCAATGAAATAAATGGATGCCGCTATTTTCAATAACGCCCTATCATCGTATTGATTCAATAAATACGTAGCCACCAGCCCCGTTAATGCATAAGCCAGTAGAATGTCACCATCCCAAAGACCAATGCCGTGAATCACCCCAAATAAGGCTAAAATAGACAAACGTTGATGGTTCCACCTTAAAGTTCGAGGCTGCAATAGCGCTAATGTGGCACCGAATAAAATCGAAAAAATAGCGAGGACTTTCCCTTGAAAAAACAGATTAAATACAATCCAAACAAAGGCTTCAGAAGGTGGTGTGCTGGCAGTGTAATAAGGGTTTAGATAGGCCGCTAATGGCAAAGCAAAACCAAAGATATTTAATAAAAAAATACCAAGAATTGCCATGCCACGAACGGTATCAAGCTGCTTGATACGGCTTGATGATGTAATGATTGCCATAGATTATAGATGGCGAACCGCACGTAAAAACTCTTGCCGTGTATTTTGGCTCGACTTAAACAACCCACCTAACGATGTTGTGGTGGTAGCACTGGTTGCATCACGGATGCCACGCGCTTTTACGCAGTAATGTACCGCATCAATGGAAACCGCCACATTCGTGGTTCCAAGTAATGTTTGCAATGCCACTAAAATTTGCTGTGTCAAACGCTCTTGAACTTGCGGACGTTGGGAGAAAAACTGCACTATGCGGTTGATTTTAGATAACCCAATCACTTTATCTTTTGGGATATAAGCCACTATCGCTTTACCGTCAATAGTCACAAAGTGATGTTCACAGGTACTGGTTAGCGTGATATCACGAACCGTCACCATTTCATCCACTTTCATTTTATTTTCAATTAATGTGATTTTAGGAAAATTGGCGTAATCCAATCCTGAAAAGATCTCATCAACATACATTTTTGCAATACGACGAGGCGTGTCAGCGAGGCTATCGTCAGTTAGATCAAGGTTGAGCAGCTTCATGATCTCTGTCATGTGCCCTTCAATCAGTTGCTTACGCTCATCGCCTGATTTTGGCTGAATACGCAAAGGGGTCTCCAGCCCTCTGGCTTCCAACGCAGCGTGAACTAATTCGGCCTCTTTACTGAGAGATGACATGTGATCCTCCACAAATGGTGTGACTATTTTTATAAAAATGCAGGTGTGCGCCGTACTCTAAAACAGCAGGTGCAGATAATCCAGTACAACCGTTACAACATGTGTGAAATATTTGCATTCGCATCAACAACATTATTCACTATGGTAAACCCATTACGGCAAATCACTATCATTTATAAAATATGATTAGCTAAATATTTATTAATAAATCGGTTTACTTCCGCGACAGTAAACCAATAATCCCCCCACTACCAATGCGATAAATGCGATATACAGCGCAGGCTCTAATTTTCCTGTTAAAGCGGTGGAAATAAATGACAGTGTTGGCCCAACTAACTGCCCAATAGCGTAAAAGGTAGTCAGCAGCCCCGCCATAAAACGATTGTGATCAGGCGCCAACTCGCGGCCAAGTTGTAATGCTAATTGCACTGTACACATAAACCCTGTTCCGACCAATATTGCAGAGATAACCAGCCCTGAAATACTCGGGATCACTTCTGCAAGCAATATCCCCATCCCTTGTAGCCATAAGCTAATCGCTAACCGATTACGGGTTGTTGATAAATTTCGCAGCAACATCGCAAATAATATACCGACTACCGCAGATGCCCCAAAAACAGGCCAAACAAACTGAGCAAATAAGCTATCAGGAAAACGTTGTGCGGCCATTTGTGATAAAAAAGTAGCTGGCAAAATATAACCAAACCCAGCGAGCCCATAACACCAAACCAAGCGTTTGATTTCAGGGGTTAGGGTTAATTTTTTAATTTCCCCCGCTGGCCGTTGCCATTGCCCCGAGCGGGGTAAATAACGGCTGATGTACAAGCTCAAAATCAGCGCCAATACACCATAAATTACCCACGCTTCACTCGCCGTTAAATGCCATCGTTGGATCGCCACCGCTAACATACCACTAACGAAAATTCCCGTTCCCGTTCCCGCAAATACCGCCACACTAAGAGCTGGTCGGTTAAGTCTCGCCAAGGTTTCATTGGCCCAAGCTGCGACCAACACTAACGCAATGCCACTTGCCCAGCCAATCACAAAACGGGCAATACTGTGTAATATCGGACCATTAAGCAATGCACTCAGTAACGTGATCACTACCGCCCCCCACACGCCCAACCACATACGCCTTTCTACATATGAACGTGCTCGCATCGCGTCAAAAGAGCCTAGCAAGTAACCAAGGTAGTTACATGCAGCCACAATACTGGCACTCGATAACGTTAATTGGTGTTCTTCAATCATTAGGGGGACTTGAGGCGTTAACGTAAATCGCCCTATTCCCATTACCACAATTAACGACAGAAAACCTGTAAAAGCAATATGAAAAGCAGCAGCACTGCGGCTTGGTGAGGTTACAATCGGCTTTATTGACACAATTCTCACTCGTTACGTTCTAGAAACATTGCACCTAGAATAGTTTACTTTTTTACTATTTAACATTAATACAACAAAAACCGTTTTATCATTTAGTGCATTTATTTGTTCTTTATAACCGTAATATCTGCTCAAAAGCTATCTGTAATCAATTTCTATTCATTCACCCAACTCATGATTTCTGCCATAATGTGCATTACGAACACATTTTAAGCCTCAAGGCATTTCACAATAATGAGGGCCATTATTTATGGATCAGTGTCATACTAACGATTTGATTTCTTTAGATCTTGCATTGGAAAAATTACTTTCTGAAACCCAAACTGTGGTAGATACAGAAATCATTCCACTGACTTCATCAGCGCAACGGATTATTGCCACTGATCTTATTTCCCCTATCAATGTCCCTCCCTTTGATAATTCAGCAATGGATGGATATGGTTTGCGTTTTGCAGATTGGGATGGAAAAACGCCAATGCCTGTTGCGGGTAAATCATTTGCAGGCAACCCGATGGAAGGTGAACTAAAAGCTGGCTGTTGCGTGCGTATTATGACTGGTGCGCCTATTCCACAAGGTGTAGATACGGTTGTTATGCAAGAATCAACTGAACAAACAGATGGTGGCATCCTATTTACTCAACCAATTAAAAAAGGCAGTAACGTCCGTAAAGCCGGCGAAGATATAGCCCAAGGCAGTTCAGTGTTCCCTGCAGGAACCCTACTTACAACCGCCCAATTACCGTTGATTGCCTCACTTGGTATTGCGGATGTGACAGTTTATCGTCGCTTAAAAGTGGCTGTGTTCTCAACGGGGGATGAGCTACAAGCTGTGGGTCAACCACTTCATGATGGGCAAATCTATGATACCAACCGCTTTACTGTTCGCTTGATGTTAGAAAAGCTCAATTGTGAAGTCTTAGATTTAGGCGTTATCCCTGACTCCCCTGAAAAACTAAAACAAACCTTTATTGAAGCAGATCAACAAGCGGATTTAGTGATCAGCAGTGGCGGCGTTTCTGTTGGTGAAGCCGATTATACTAAACAAATCCTTGATGAATTGGGCACGATTGGTTTTTGGAAATTAGCCATCAAACCAGGAAAACCTTTTGCCTTTGGTAAACTGAGTCATTCTTGGTTCTGTGGCTTACCAGGAAACCCCGTTTCTGCTGCACTCACGTTCTATCAACTTGTTCAGCCATTGATTGCACGCTTAGCAGGAAATAGCCAATGGCAAGCCCCACTACGTTTCAAAGTACCCGTCACCACACCTTTGAAAAAAACGCCTGGTCGTCTGGATTTCCAACGCGGTATTTTAAGTACCAATGAGCAAGGGCAACTTCAAGTTGCCACAACAGGCCATCAAGGCTCACACGTATTTAGTTCCTTTAGCTTAGCCAACTGCTTTATCGTGCTAGAAAGAGAACGTGGTCGAGTAGAAGCAGGTGAAACCGTTGATGTTGAAATGTTTAACTACTTATTGAAAAGCGAATAATTACCGTGCAAGAACTTAGCGATAACGAAATGCTGCGTTATAACCGTCAGATAATTCTTCGCGGTTTTGATTTTGACGGGCAAGAAAAGCTCAAAGCGGGCAAAGTACTGGTCATTGGCTTAGGTGGGCTAGGTTGCGCGGCAACGCAATACCTTGCTGCGGCGGGTGTTGGTTATTTAACATTAGTTGATTTTGATACCGTATCGCTTTCTAACTTACAGCGACAAATTTTGCACCGTGATACCACAATTGGCGAACCCAAAGTCGATTCTGCAAAGTGGCAACTTTGTGCAATTAATCCACATATTCATATTGATACGGTTAATGCCAAACTTGAGGATGCGCAGCTTAGTGAATTAATCACTCGCCATGATGTGATTTTAGATTGCACCGATAACGTCGCTATTCGTGAGCAACTTAACCGTTTATGTTTAGCGCAGAAAACACCGTTAGTCTCTGGCGCAGCCATTCGTATGGAAGGCCAACTGTCTGTTTTTACTTATGAAGATAATACCCCCTGTTACCGCTGTTTAAGCCGTTTGTTTGGGGAAAATAGCTTAACCTGTGTCGAGGCAGGAGTGATGTCTCCGCTAGTTGGGACTATAGGCACATTAGAGGCAATGGAAACCATTAAACTCCTCGCCAACTATGGCAAAGTGAATTCAGGCAAAGTCTTATTGTTTGATGCGATGGCGATGGATTTTCGCCAATTTAAACTGAGCAAAGACCCGCACTGTGAAGTCTGCAACTCAAACTAGCTAGTTATTTAATTAGGCGAAAATATTTTCGCCTAATTAATCTCTTTCCAAGTACAAAATTAAGATTATTCCGAAAAAACAAATTAATGGCCCTTTGAGCTTATACTATTCCTCTTTTGTGGTACCTGTACGTATAAATATCACCACGTTTTATTATTTTATAATGCTACTGAGAGTATGAATATGCAATTCCCTCCTTGCCCGAAATGTCAGTCTGAATACACCTATACTGATAATGATATGTATGTTTGCCCTGAATGTGCGCACGAATGGAATGACGCAGAACCCGTGGCAGAGATTGATGAACTGATTGTTAAAGATGCCAACGGCAATCTGTTAGCGGATGGCGACACAGTCACCGTAATCAAAGACCTGAAAGTTAAAGGCAGTTCTAACATGCTCAAAATCGGTACCCGTGTGAAGGGCATTCGCTTAGTCGAAGGTGACCACAATATCGATTGTAAAATTGATGGTTTTGGCCAAATGAAGCTGAAATCTGAGTTTGTGAAAAAGAACTAAGTTAAAGCTAATTCTGTTTTAAATACAAAAGCCCCAGTAACATACACGTTACTGGGGCTTTATGTTAGAGAAAAGCTTATTTAAAGAACAACGCCTTGGCTTGTCAGGTACTCATCATAAGTACCTTTGAAATCAATCACTTTATCTTCTTTGATTTCTAAAATACGACTTGCTAATGAGCTGACAAACTCGCGGTCATGGGAAACAAACACCAACGTTCCTTGGTACATCTCCAGTGCTAAGTTCAATGACTCGATAGATTCCATATCTAAATGGTTGGTTGGTTCATCCATAATCAAAATGTTTGGTTGTTGCATCATCAACTTACCAAATAGCATACGGCCTTGCTCACCACCCGATAACACTTTCACTTTTTTCTTAATATCATCTTGTGAAAATAATAAACGGCCTAAGATACTACGCACCGCTTGCTCATCATCACCTTCGTTTTTCCACTGGCTCATCCAGTCAAAAACATTTAGATCAGTTTCGAAATCTTCGGCGTGGTCTTGTGCATAATAACCAATACGACTATTTTCTGACCATTTAACCATCCCACTTGTTGCTGGGTGCTCACCCATTAAGGTTTTTAAGAAAGTGGTTTTACCAATACCATTGGCTCCGATAACCGCCATTTTCTCACCCACTTCAAGCAGTAAATTAACGTTTTTGAAGAGTGGGCCTTGATCGTAACCATTCGCTACTGCCTCTAATTCAAGGGCATTACGAAACAGTTTTTTCTCTTGTTCAAAACGAATAAATGGGTTTTGACGACTAGACGCTTTAACCTCATCCAATTGAATTTTATCAATTTGACGTGCACGTGATGTCGCTTGCTTTGATTTAGATGCGTTAGCGCTAAAGCGGCTAACGAAAGATTGCAGTTCAGCAATTTGCGCTTTTTTCTTCGCATTATCAGACAGTAAGCGCTCACGCGCTTGTGTCGCTGCAATCATATATTCATCATAGTTACCCGTGAATAAACGCAACTCACCATAGTCTAAATCTGCCATGTGCGTACAAACTGTGTTGAGGAAGTGCCTATCATGGGAAATAATGATCATAGTACAGTTACGATCATTCAGGATTTGCTCTAACCAACGGATAGTATCAATATCCAAGTTGTTCGTAGGCTCATCGAGTAACAAAATATCTGGGTTAGAAAACAAGGCTTGTGCCAGCAATACACGTAGTTTCCAGCCTGGTGCAACTTCACTCATTGGGCCATAATGTTGCTCAACAGGAATGCCTACACCTAATAATAATTCACCCGCACGAGCTTCCGCACTGTAGCCATCCATTTCACCATATGCGACTTCCAAGTCAGCAACACGGTAGCCATCTTCTTCGCTCATTTCAGGTAGTGCGTAAATACGATCACGCTCTTGTTTCACATTCCACAGTTCAGTATGGCCCATAATGACCGTATCCAGAACCGTATATTCTTCGAATGCAAACTGGTCTTGGCGAAGCTTACCAATACGTTCATTCGGATCTGTTGTACTGACGTTACCCGCTGTTGGGGTTAAATCGCCACCTAAGATCTTCATAAACGTCGATTTACCCGCACCATTTGCGCCGATCAAACCGTAACGGTTGCCTGTACCAAATTTAACTGAAATGTTTTCAAACAGTGGCTTGCTGCCAAACTGCATAGTGATATTGTTGGTTGTTAACACTGCTATGCCTTAAATTAAACGGTGTAGAGTTACCTGTCTTAAAGAATGCGCATCATAGAAAAAGCCAACAACACTGCTTTAAACAGTAAAGAAAACAGCGATTTCTATGATATGTAATACGACGGATATAAATAGCGGCGCATTATGCCATAATCGAGCGCTTAGATCTTGTTCTGTTTTTGATAATTGTCATTCTGCAATCATTCTAATAAGGTACGCCGCCAATGATTGTTGCCCTGTGCATAATACGCCTTTCGGGTAAATAATCTGCTGTCGCATAGTGCTGAGTGATTTGATTATCCCAAATCACCATATCATCTTTTTGCCATTGCCAACGCACCTGAAACTCTGGTTTATTAATATGTTGGAACAAAAAACCTAATGTTATTTCGCTCTCTTTTGGCGTTAACCCAATGATACGGGTAGTAAAGCCTTCATTAACAAACAACGCTTTTCGCCCTGAAATTGGGTGAGTTCTAACGACAGGGTGTGATACGGGTGGGCTATTTTCTTTGGCTTTCAACCATCTCGAATGAATTTCTTCTGAATGGCTAAAACGATACTCTGGGAATGACTTTGTAAAATCATGTACTGCCTGAAGACCCGCTAGCATATGTTTCCACCGAGCAGATAATGCACTATAAGCCACCACACCACTGGCCCATAATGTGTCACCTCCTAATTCTGGAATATGCTTTGCCGCTAATACCGCCCCCATTGGCGGTGTTTCAATAAATGTAACATCAGTGTGCCAATTGTCGTTATCGGGTGGGTTCTGTTCATCCGTATCAAGTACCATTATTTCTTTGCATTCAGGCGTATGAGGGTAAATGGGATGTGTGTGTAATAAACCAAACCGCTCAGCTAATTGTTTTTGCTGTTCAGGTTGTATAGGTTGGTTTCTAAAAAAAAGGACATGATATGCCTGCAACGCATAGTTCAGCGCTGTAAACTGTTTATCATCAATATGTTGAGATAAATCGATACCACTGATGAGAGCGCCTAATGCGGGTGAAACTCGCTTTATTTTAAAAGGATATTCCATATAATTCCTAATCACTTCAGTTTTAATGTAAAAATAAAAGTAATCTAAATTAGGCTTTTTAAAAATATCAAAAAAAATAAAGTTAATATAAAACAATATATTAGAAATATAATTATCTTAGTAATAGATTGCTAATTTATATGTAAAATAGGATATATCGGCCGTCTTCGGCCGACATGAGGTAAATTATAACTTAATGCCCATGGTGCGAGTAATTTCAGATAGACCTTCACGCTCA
This sequence comes from Providencia sp. PROV129, assembly GCF_028482245.1. Taxonomy (NCBI): domain Bacteria; kingdom Pseudomonadati; phylum Pseudomonadota; class Gammaproteobacteria; order Enterobacterales; family Morganellaceae; genus Providencia; species Providencia sp. PROV129. The sequence goes on along the minus strand of NZ_JAMPQD010000001.1, from coordinate 60,076 downwards.
TAAAAACGAATCGCATTATGGTTTTGTGCTAACACCGATAGCTCCAAGTGGCTAAACTGCTTGTTTTTCGCCCAATGTTTCATACCATCAAGTAATTGATGCCCTGTTTTCTCACCACGAGAATCTGGGGAAACAATCAAATCAAAAACGTAGGCAAAATCCCGTGGAACCATACAATTATAGGGAGCCGCAGATTGGTGCTCGGCAATACAAAACCCTTTAACTTCGCCTTCAAATTCCGCGACTAATAGATGAAACTTATCATCAACAATAGCATTTTCAATAAATTCTTGTGATTGTTCTGCAGGCTTCATACGCTCAGAGTCAAGTAAGGCCATTTCCGTAAACAAGGTTTGATAGAGGGATAAAACAGCATTTAAATCATCACGTGTAGCTTCTCTTATCATCATTTTCCCATTATTTTTACGCAGTTTAATCGTATGTTTTTACTGGTGGTGCAATATAAGATTCAAAACTATCAATTAACGCTGCTGGTGAATCGTTGACAATCGCCATATGACGATACTTTTCGTGTAAAAAACCTTCATCCGCCATTTTATTTGTCATATCAATTAATGGCTGCCAATAATTATTGATATTAAACAACGCACAAGGCTTGGTATGCAGGCCAATTTGACTCCATGTAAACACTTCCGCATATTCTTCTAACGTGCCATATCCGCCTGGTAAAGCAACAAAAGCATCCGCCAGCTCAATCATTTTATTTTTTCGCTGATGCATTGTTTCAACTTTATACAGTTCAGTCAGGTTCTTATGTGAAATTTCACGCTCTTCGAGCAATGACGGTATAACACCTATTGCCTTTCCACCTAACGATAAAACAGTATCTGCGATTGTCCCCATGATACCGACACTGGCACCACCATATACTAATGCAATATCACGCTTGACCATCTCTTTAGCAAACTCAATAGCTTTTTGCTGGTAGATTTCATGTTTACCCATGCTAGAACCACAATATACTGCAATACTTTTAATTGTTCCCATTACGTCCTCGTTTTTCATTTTATTATGACTTTTTGGTAAAAAAAGGATTATACGGGAGCGTTAAAGAAGCTCAACCCAGATTATTTGCCATAATAAAACCCTATTAATCTCTTTTTATACCATTGCTATTTCACTAAACCAATATCGATTTCCCTATATCACATTTTATCCCCCATCAGCGAGTGCTATAAGGTAATAAACAAATATAAAGCAGTCTTATTTTATGCGATAATCCTGTGAAATTATTTTTCATTGTAATATTTTAATTTTTATTTAACACGAATCACTGTTATCGCGTGTTTACTGACTTAGTGACGTTTTTCTGAGGTTTTATTATTTATGTCTGCCGATACCAAAAAGAGCGCATTTCCACTATTACCAATAGGGTTATTATTGCTAGCAATGACCTCAATTCAAAGTGGCGCTTCTTTAGCTAAAACACTATTTCCTCTTATCGGCGCTCCAGGTGTAACAGGCTTACGCTTATTGCTGGCCACCATCATCTTGTTTGTTATTTTTAAACCTTGGCGCTTGAAGTTTAGAAGAAGCTCATTGGTTCCATTGTTAACGTATGGGCTATCTCTCGGAACAATGAATTACCTATTTTATCTATCACTTGAGCGCATCCCTCTTGGGATTGCTGTCGCACTGGAATTTACAGGCCCATTAGCGGTTGCAATGTTTTCTTCTCGCAGACCTATCGATTTTTTGTGGATTGGGCTGGTTATTGCAGGGTTACTCTTTTTGCTACCTATCGGTGATAACATTAATTCCATCGACCCACTCGGCGCTATTTATGCGCTAGGGGCTGGCGTATGTTGGGGAATTTACATTATATTTGGCCAACGTGCAGGTGCTGGTTACGGCGCAGCAACCGTGGCAGTTGGTTCCTTTATATCTGCTCTGATTTTCTTCCCTATCGGACTTATGCAGACAGGCTTTGAGGTGATGTTTGACCCAGCAATTTTACCCCTCGCTTTAGCCGTTGCCATCTTATCGACAGCATTTCCTTATACCCTTGAAATGATTGCCTTAACACGCCTACCAGCAAAAACGTTTGGCACATTAATGAGCCTAGAGCCATGCATGGGCGCATTCCTCGGTATTGTTTTCTTGCAAGAGCACCTGACATTAACCCAATGGCTGGCTCTGCTGTGTATTGTTTGTGCCTCTATCGGGTCAACATCCACAGCCTCACCGAAATCAAAAATTGAAGAAGTCTCATAAAAAACAAATAATATCTTGTTTTTTGAAGCATTAATTAGGTTAATAAACTTATTCATTCGGTTTATTAACCTGTTATCTTGCCATTAACATTTCATTTTCTTGTCATATTTATTTATTAAAATTGTTTTAAATTAATATAACCTTGACCTATCGCACTTATTGCAAAAAATAATAAATCCCTAGCAGCCACAATAAAATCAAGTGGAATAAACCATATCGAATCGGCCTATTAAATTAATCGTTTATTACACTATGACAAATTAAACCGATTACTTTATATTTATTAACAGATGAGGTTATCAACCAGTTTCAATATTTAAAAAGAGGATGAACCATGAGCACAGCTAAATTATTTAAAACATCTTCAACTGAACTTTTATATACACGTAACGACTTGGAAGATAGCGTAAAATTAGAAACCATTGGCATTTTAAATGTTATGGTTGTTCACTTTACGGATCTCTCTTTAATGACAAAACAAGCTCACTGGAATATGCGTGGTCGCAATTTCATTGCTGTCCATGAAATGTTAGATGGTTTTAGAACCACTTTAGTTGAACATTTAGACGAGTTTGCAGAGCGTGCTGTCCAATTAGGAGGGGTCGCGATTGGGACAACACAAGAAGTTAACCGCTTTACTTCATTAGAAGCTTACCCAATTAATATCCACAGCGTACAAGACCATTTAAAAGCGCTCGCAGACCGTTATGCTGTTGTCGCAAATGATATTCGTAAAGCTATTGATGAAGTCGAGGATGAAGATACTGCAGATATGTTTACCGCTGCATCTCGTGATATGGATAAATTCCTTTGGTTTTTAGAAGCAAATATTGAGTAATGTCATACCATAGAGTCAATTATAATTGACCTGAAGGCCACTTAATTGTGGCCTTTTACTGTTTATAACCTAATACATATTTAATGCTTTCTACTTTTTATTTATTACCTTAGGCATTTCAGGTTGTTCTATTGGGAAAACAGGTAAAGCATTTAATAAACGTTTACCATAATTTTTTGTCAGTAAGCGTTTATCATAGATAATAATTTCACCGTAACATTCATGACTACGGATTAAACGCCCTGCTTGCTGAATTAAATTAAATGAAGCACTTGGCAAGCTTTGCACCTCAAACGGATAGCGTTTTAACGATTTTAACCAATCCCCTTCAGTCACGATAACTGGATTGGTCACAGGCGGAAATGCAATTTTATGAATATGCACCTGTGTTAAATACTCACCTTTTAAATCAAGCCCTTCTGCGAAGGACTGTAAACCAACCAACGCACTTGCTTGCCCCTTGCTAATTCTTTCACAGTGAGTTTCAACCAAACGATAACGTGGCTGATCTCCTTGAACTAACAATTGCAAGCGCAAGTCTTTTACATGTTCAAGAAACCCTTCCATTGCCCTTTGGCTACTAAATAACACCAAAACACCACGGTGCTTACCTTGGGTGAATTGCTCACGAAAAAATGCTGCCATTTCAGAAAGATGTTGCGATTCAGTGGTTATTGTGGGCTCATATTCCATTTGAGGAATAATAATTTTCCCTTGCTCAACATGATTAAAAGGCGAAGACAACGTCACAAAATGGTCATCATTTTTTTCCGATAACCCCGTTAATTCCATAAACCTTGAATAACTATTTAAGGAGCGAAGTGTTGCTGATGTAATGACAATATGAGGCACATTACGCCACAATAGATGTTGTAGTTGTTCACTCACTCGAATGCCCGCGCAATGCATAAAAATACGCGACTGATTCTTTTCATAGCGGCGACTTAACCATTTCGAAACTGGCGCGCCTGAACTTTGTTCAAGCGCGGCTAATCGCCAAAGTTTTGCCATATTCTCAAAATAGCCCATCGCTCTACTCGTTGTTAATATAGAACGGTGTAAACGTACAATGTCTTGTTTTGCAGTTTGCTCCGTCAAGTCATTCAATATTGATTCAGCTAAACCTTTTAATGCATCTGTTTGTTTAAAAAGGTCTTGGCAACACTGTTGCATTGCCTCAGGCAATACACCTAGCGGGAAAAGATACTCACTTTCTTTTGAGGTTTCAGGCAATACTGCATTTGCTAATAAAGAAAAATCACGAAATGCCTCACGCAGCTTTTCAGCATGCTGTTGTAACTTGTCTGGGTTGGCCAATTTAGGGGGCTTCACTGGCCGAAACTGCGCTAAATATTGCCCCACATGACTCATAAAATTATCCACTTGCGCATTCAATTGCACTAATGTGATTTCACCTTCAACCTCTAAAGCATCACGTGCTACATCGGGTACATGGTGCCCCTCATCCAAAACTAATAGTAATTTTTTAGGATCAGGTAACACCGATTCGCTTTCCATCGCCGCCATCACTAGAGCATGATTAGCCACGACGACATCAGCATCTTCAATTTCACGCCTTGCAATAAAAAATGGGCATCGTTGATAGAACTGGCAATTACGACCTAAGCAATTCATTTTGTCCGTGCTAACTTTACGCCACAAGCTGTCTGGAAAAGCCCGTTTGTGGTGATCCCGTAAACCGTCCCATATAAAGGAATTGAAGTCATTACGTAATTGCTGACAAATTGCCCGCTCTTCGCTATTGGCTATCTCCGTTTTATCTTCCACCAGTAACATTAAATCAATTTGTTCACCTTCTGCGGCACAAATAGCCTCTAAATTTCTCGGGCAAACATAACGTGCACGCCCAAATGCACCCGTAAATTTTAAATCTGGGATAATTTTGCTCAGTAACGGCAAATCTTTACTAAAAATTTGATCCTGCAATGCCACATTCGCTGTACTAACAACGAGCGTTTTCCCTTCTTCCCTACCCACTGCAATACCTGGAATTAAATAAGAAAGCGTTTTTCCTACCCCAGTGGGCGCTTCGATAACTAAATGACGTCCACCGTCATCCGCTAAGTTTTTAGCGACTTCCGCTATCATTTGGCGCTGCGGCGCTCGGGAAACAAACCCATCAATTTGTGATGACAACCCTTTATACCACTGGGTTATTTGCTCTTTAATTTTGTTTGATAGGGACATAAATTACGTTGATGACCAAATGTGAGATGTAAGGTAACGAAAACCACAACGGCAGGGAAACACGAAAAATAACTTTTGCCAACCGCTTCGCAAAACTACTGTATTAAAACCCATTATACATAAAAATTGGGAAGCCTTTTGCAAAACACCAACTCAGAGGCAGAAAAAATCGCTTTTAACTTGTTTGCAACACTCATCCAGTTATACTTTGGGTTCTTATTTCTACGCAGGCTATAAAAAATGAAAAAGGTTGTTATCGCACTTTGCGCATTATGCGCTTTTGGTTCCGTAGGCGGCATCGTCCTTGCAGGGATGAATATCTACACTCGCTCCACAACCCCGATAGAACAGGGGCAACCACAATCACCATCATTACTACCTGCACCAAACCAAGTTCAATAGTATAAAGTGGTTTATCAACCCAGGACGGAGATAACTTATGTACAACGATTATTTTGTAACCCCTCAATGGCTTAATACACACCTATCTGATGGCAATATCATTGTACTTGATGCTTCATCTCCACCACCAACTGCCCCTTATGATTGCCGACAGCACTATTTAGAAGAGCATATTCCAAACGCGCAATTTTTCCACCAAGATGAAATCGCCGATAAAACTTGCGACCTACCGCATATGCTGCCAAGTTCAGAAGTCTTTAGCCAAGCAGTTGGTTCAATGGGAATTGATAATGACACTCAAGTTATTATTTATTCACAGAATAATTTATTTTCATCACCACGCGCTTGGTGGACATTTACAACAATGGGATGCAAAAACGTAAAAATCCTTGCTGGAGGCATCGAAGCTTGGAAAGCTGAAGGCTTTGCAACACAATCGGGTGAAGTGACACCTCCTACACGCAAGCAATTTAAAGCATCCCGTAAAGATACAAACGCGTTAAACCAACAGCAAGTTCTTGATGTTGTTAACGAAGGTCAAATACAAATTATTGATGCTCGAGCAGCCCCCCGCTTCTTAGCACAGGCACCAGAACCTCGCCCAGGTTTACGCATGGGGCACATTCCAGGAAGTAAAAATGTTCCATGGGACTTGTTAGTTGCGAATGGCGAATTTAAATCCCCTGAAGACCTAAAAGCTATCTTTACAGAGCAAGGCGTAGACATTCAAGCTCCATCAATAACTACTTGTGGCTCAGGAATGACAGCCGCTGTCGTTCTTATGGCGTTAACACTATTAGGTAACGATAATATACGTCTATATGACGGCTCATGGGCAGAATGGGGCCAAGATAATGGCTTACCAATAGAACCTTGATTTTTTAGCTTATATAATAAATAAGCCACTCATATTTAAGTGGCTTATTTAAGAAAGTTTTTTGGTCTATAAGGACTATTTTGCAAATATCCCTGCTAAAAATAGCACAACAATGGCACCAATCACCGCAACGACAAAGCTACCAAAGTTAAAACCATCAACCTTACCTTTGCCAAAAAACGTGCTGATATAACCACCAACGACTGCCCCAACAATCCCTAGCACCGTCGTCATAATGAACCCCATATGATAAGTGCCAGGCATCAACCACTTAGCTAAAACACCAGCTATCAAACCAAAAATAATCCACGCAATCACGCCCATCTAAAGCCTCCCAAGACTAGGTTTTATTTAACAGTAGCTAAAAAAGCATGCAATCATAGGTATTAGATATACCTACCATATAGTTTAAGTAAAGACCTTATAAGCGAAATTCGCAAATAAAAATAGTAACTAAACAGGATTGTTTACAATTAATGGTTAACAACTCGCATAATTACCGCTGCAATTTGTTCTGCATTTTTCAACGCCCTAACCTGTGAAAATAATTCATCGGCTTCTTGGTATTCTTTGCGTAAATAACCCAACCATTGTTTAATCCGAGCAGCATGGTAATGACCTGTATCACCTAACTTTTCGAGTTCCGTGTATTTCAGTAGTAGAGATTCAACCTGCTCCCAAGGCATCTTAATTTCATTATATTTAATGACACGGCTAAGGTTTGGGGTATTAAGTGCACCTCGGCCAATCATAACAGCATCGCAGCCTGTTACTTCAAGACAACGCTGAGCACTGTCATAATCCCAGATTTCACCATTCGCTATTACTGGAATTGATAATCGATGGCGAATTTCACCAATAGCTTGCCAGTTAATACGCTCGGCTTTATAACCATCTTCTTTTGTACGTCCATGAATCGTTAGTTCTGTTGCCCCAGCTTGTTGAACAGCATCCGCAATTTCATGAGCGAATGAAATACTATCCCAACCTAAACGCACTTTAACTGACACTGGGAGTTCTTTTGGTACAGCTTCACGCATCGCTTTTGCTGCCTGGTAAATTAAATCTGGCTGCTTTAATAACGTTGCACCACCACCGTGACCATTAACTGTTTTTGAAGGACAACCACAATTTAAATCAACCCCCCATGACCCTAATTCAATGGCTCGATAAGCATTTTCAGCTAACCATTGTGGGTGCTGGCCAAGTATTTGAACGCGCACAAGGGTTCCCGATAATGTTCGACTTTGATATTTGAGTTCAGGGCATAAACGATAAAATGTTTTTGCTGGTAATAACGTATCAACAACTCGCACAAATTCACTGATGCAAAGGTCATAATCATTGACCGCAGTTAATAAAGAGCGAACAAGGGGGTCTAAAACTCCTTCCATCGGAGCTAATAAAACACGCATAAATGGCTCACAAAAACAACAAAGGTAAAAATCAATTTTTACAGGCCATATTGGCCATGGGATAGCTCAATATGTTCACATGGAAAATAAAGGCACGAATTTGAGCTGACTATAATACATTTTCTTGGCTAAATAAGTATAAAAATGAGCATGCTTTGCAATGACAAAAAAACACCTCAATAAGTATAACTTACTGAGGTGTTTTTCATTCAAAATATGAACAATTAAACGATAGTAAAACAACCATCGATTATTAAATCAGCACCAGAGGTATAACTTGCAGCGTCAGATAATAAATAAATGACAGCACCAGCAAGCTCTTCAGGTGTTCCCATTCGTTTAAATGGGATCATTTTAACCCATTCATCCTGCCAATCTTGTCTTACCGTCGCCGTCATTTCAGTTCGAATATAGCCAGGGCTAATTGAATTAACGCGAATACCAAGCTGGCTCCATTCAACTGCTAAAGATTTGGTTAAATGCACGACAGCCGCTTTTGATGCATTATAGGACGCTTGCTCTTGTGGAATATTCACGATAGTCCCAGACATCGATGCTGTGTTCACAATACTACCTGGTTTATCATTTTTAATCAGATAACGAGCAAATGCTTGAGCAACAAAGAAAACACCATTTAAATTAACATCAACAATTTTACGCCACTCGTCAGGGGCGCAATCAACTGCCGGTTTATGCAAGCAAATCCCTGCATTATTAAATAATAAATCTAAGGTACCAAAATCAATTCCAACGGACTCAATGCACGCCTTCACATTTTCAGGGTCTACCACATTGCAGCGGTAGGCTTTTGCTTTGATATGATAATTTTTTTCTAATTGCTCAGCGATATCACTGGCATCAGCAAGATCAAAAATAGCAATATCAGCACCTGCATTCGCTAAATATTGTGCAACAACTTTTCCAATACCTTGCTTACCACCAGTGACAATGGCAACTTTCCCCTTTAAAGAAAAAATATCACTACTCATAATCGCACTCTCCATAATGGATAATTATTTGCTTATTTTTTTACAGGAAATAAGCTCTATTTATTAGCTCACTACCTATTGTTCTTACAATTTTACTTTTGATTTAATACTTTCCAGCATCACAGCAATAATAATAATGATGCCCTTAACCACTTGTTGGTTATAACCAGAGATATTCATCAGGTTCATCAAATTAGAAATAATACTTAAAATTAAAACGCCAATAATCGTGTTAATAACAGTGCCTCGACCACCCGCTAAACTTGCACCACCCACAACTACCGCTGCAATAACATCTAATTCAAAACCAACCGCTAATACTGGAGAACCAACACCTGTTCTTGTTGTGGCTAAAATTCCTGCAATCCCACAGGCTAACCCACTTAGTGCATAAACAGCTAACTTGTAATAATTAACTCGAATACCTGCAAAGCGTGTTGCCGTTTCATTTGAACCAATTGAAACCACTAAACGACCAAATACCGTATGCTTATATAAAAATTGAGCTAGTAAAATAAAGATACCAAATACGTAAACAGGTAAAGGAATCCCAAATAAATAACCAGTACCAAATTCGATTAATGCAGGGTCATCAATAAATACAGGCTGTCCTTTTGATATTATCAATCCTAAGCCCCGAGCAATTGTCATCATTGCTAATGTGGCAATAAATGGTGCGATATTAAACCAGGTCACTAAAATACCTGCAAAAGCACCAATAATGGTTGCCATAATAATACCAACGGCTAATGCGGGCCATAGACCAATATCAGGGATCATTAATGCAACAACCACAGAAACTAAGGCCATAATTGCACCAACGGATAGATCAATTCCCCCTGTTAAAATAACAAATAGCATACCTAGTGTAGCTAGCCCGAGAGGAACGCTTTGCCTTAATACGTTAGTAATATTATCGGCACTATAAAACCGATCTGATAAAAAACCCGCAACAACAAGCATGATAATAAAAACAAGTAGTGTTGAATTCTCGCCGATCAACTTTGCTATTTTTCTTAATAAAGATGGTTGATTGTTCGATTTATTTTCCACACTCAAATTTGAGTTTTCTAATATTTCCATGGTGTATCCTTTTTATTTTTATCTGTAACTTAGATTACAGCGCTACATTTAAAAATGAGTTAATTTGCCATTGCAGCTGTTTTTTCATGTTTGACAATAGCGTGACGCATGATATTTTCTTCTGATAGTTCATTTTCTTGTAACTCAGCGGTAATTCGCCCTTCACTCATAACGTAAACACGATGAGAAAGCGAAATGACTTCAATCATTTCCGATGAAATAACAATTACTGAAAAATCTTTTTGCGCTAATTCATTAATTAAGTGATAAATTTCAACTTTAGCGCCAACATCAACACCTCGAGTGGGTTCATCTAAGATTAATACATCACAGTTTGTATTTAGCCATTTGGCAATAACGACTTTTTGTTGGTTCCCACCACTTAAACTCGAAATTGGGTCATCCATATTGTTAAATTTAATTTTTAACTTATCTTTAAAGATGCTCGCTAATGCCCGTTCTTTACTAACCCGAATAACACCTTTTAATTGGCAAATAGAGCGTAACTTTGTCAAACTAATGTTTTCACGAATAGGTCTAGATAAAATTGCGCCTTGAATTTTTCTATCTTCTGGAACTAATCCAATACCTTTGCTCATTGCATCACTTGGGTGGTGAATAATAATTTCTTTATTATCTTTAATGATTCTACCCGACATTATTTTATCGATGCCAAATAAGCATCTTGCAATTTCCGTGCGTCCTGAGCCGACGAGCCCAGCTAGGCCTACAATTTCACCTTTTTTAACATAAAGATTAATATTATTAAGTAAGCTTTTAGTGGATAAATTTTCAACCTGCAAAGCAATCTCATTATTTGGCGTATTTTTAACTGGGTATAGATTTTCAAAACTTCGCCCCACCATACCTGTAATAATATCGTCCTCTGTACACGTTTTAGGATCCAGTTCTTTCGTCGTTTCCCCATCTTTAATAACCGTAATTGCATCCCCAATTCTAAATATTTCTTCTAACCGATGGGAAATATATAAAATAGTGACACCTTGTGCCTTTAAAAATTTCAATTGGCTAAATAAAATATTAATTTCACGCTCAGATAGTACAGCTGAAGGCTCATCTAAGATTAAAATATTAACATCTCGAGCCAATGACTTCGCTATTTCAACCATTTGTTGATATGCAACACTCAGTGTTTTAGCCTTAACGGTGGGATCAATATCAAAACCTAAATTTTTTAAAACATGACTAGCACGTTTATTTAATAATTTTCGGTTTATAGTCGCTTTCCCAAAACCAAGGTCCCCCAGAAAAATATTTTCGGCGACAGTTAGCTCAGGTGAAATAGCAAGTTCTTGGTAAATAATACCAATTTTATGTTGTCTGCTTTGCTTTGGTGTCGTGAAGTTCACTTCTTCACCATTAATAAAAACTTGCCCACTATCTTTTGTATATATGCCAGATAGAATTTTCATTAATGTTGATTTTCCGGCTCCATTCTCACCTACAATTGCATGTATATCACCCCGCTTAACTTTAAGGTTAATATCTTTTAAGGCATGAACCCCACCAAAACTTTTTTTCACACCCTTTGTCACAATTGCATATTCTTCCATCATAAATACCTTTTGCTTTATTAACTATGATAGATTTTTAGAGGTGCGGTATTCTATTACCGCACCTCACGCACTTAATTAATACAGTGCTTTTTCATCATAATATTTCTTAACATTATCTTTATTAATGACAACTGGCGTGATGTAAGAATAATCAGGGAATTCTGTTTGGCCTGCTTTATGCTTAGCAATAACATCGATAACAGCAGATGTTAGTGTATCTGGGTTATTTGAAGATGTTGCTTGCAATTCACCACGTGAAATCGCTTCAAGTGCTTTTTTATATCCATCATTCGAGAAAATTTTCACGTTATCTAATTTGTTTGCGGCTTTCAAAGATAAAACTGCACCTAAGACCATTTCATCAGATTCGGTATAAACGCAGTTAATTTTATCTCCCTGTGCAACGAGCAAATCTTCCATCGCTTTAAGACCACCTTGCTGGTCCCAATTTCCCCAACCTTGGCTTAACACTGTTAGATTTGTTTGGTTATATTTTCTAAGTTGCGCTTCCATCACACCACGAACAAAGTTTGCTCGACGAGCTTCACCGACTAAATTACCTTGATTCCCACTGATAAAGACACAGTTCATTTGATTTTTACCAAATAAATCAACTGCATACTCTCCCATTAAGACATTATTTTTTCCGTTATCAGCCTGAACACGTGTTATGACAGGAGCACTTAGTGGAATATCACTGTCTAAAATAATGGTTGGAATACCTTTATTTTTTGCCATATTCGTAATACGAATACCTGCTTCTGGATCTTGTGGATTTAAAACTAAATAATTAATTCCTTGAGATAACATATCCTCTACATCTGAGATTTGCTTATTTAAATCCCCGCGTGCATCTGTCGTGATTATTTCATAACCTTTTTCTTTAGCATGCTTTTGCATGTATTGATCAAGCCCATTAAAAAATGCGCCATTTAATGTTCTATTCGCAAAACCAATTTTTATTTTATCTTCAGCATTAGCTAAACCTGTTGAAAATGCAGAGACAACAATAGTACAAAGCAATAATTTATTAATAGCTTTCATTATATTTACCTTATATGTAGGGATGGTGCTTTCTATTATTTTGATAACTATGTAACTAAATTTTCCTAATGCCTTTATTATTAAATTTAATTGATTAAATAGACTGAGCGAGTAACCTTTCTTCTACTTCAGATAAATCAGGTAACGTGCCAGCCCCTAGCTTTTCAACACTCACAGCCGCATAGGCAGATGCAAAACGGGTCGCAAAACGGATTGAATCTCCCATTGCTAATCTCGCCGCTAACGCACCATTAAATGCATCTCCAGCACCAGTCGTATCAATAGGTTGTGAAGGGAAACACGGAATAATCATTTTCCCTTCATCATCAGATAACAATGCGCCAAGCGAACCCATTGTGATAATGACATTTTTACATCCTTTAGCGTGGATTAAGTCAGCAGCTTGGCTCGCACTTTCATAGTCTTCCACTTTGCACCCTGTAATTAGCCATGCCTCTGTTGAATTAGGTGTAATTAAATCAACCTGTTGTAACATCTCACTCGTCACTGGCTGCCAAGGCGCTGGGTTTAAAATGACAAAAGCATTATTCGCCTTGCCAATAGCAATCACACGCTCAATAGCTTGTAAATTATTTTCTAATTGCACTAATACAACATCAGCACAAGAAATTGTTGGCTCACATTGGGTGATTTCATCGTCTGTCACTGTCATATTTGCGCCGGGGTCAACGGCTATCATATTTTCAGCATCACCATCACGCTCAGCGACATAAACGAGTGAATTTCCAGTTGAAATTTCATTCGTTACCAATAAGGTAACGGCATTAAAACCAACTGACTTTAGATGCCTACGTGCATATTGCCCAAAAGCGTCCTCACCTATTTTTCCGATATAATGGACATTTGCACCTGATTTTAAAGCCGCCGTTGCTTGGTTTGCTCCTTTTCCACCTGCACTTGTCATACTGCTGTTTGCGACAAGTGATTCACCTGGAAATGGGAAACGAGATACTCTGGCAACCATATCAAAGTTAAACGAGCCAAATACACATACTTTTCCTGCCATAATTAATCCTTAAAACTAAGCATAATTCAGTGAGGTGAGAATATCTTCTTGCATCGTTTGCCATGTTTCAGATAGCGGAATACCTTTTTTAAATAACCCACTACTTCCCATAATTAAAACTTGCCCACCTGCTTTTAATAAGGCTTTATACGTATTTTTATTACAAGAACCATCAACCTCAATTAAGAATGAATAATTCCCTTCTGCTTTTTTCTGATTCAAAGCATAGATTTTTTCTACCATTTCGGGAATAAACGCTTGCCCTGCATAACCTGGATCAACCGTCATCACAGTTACTTTATCAATTAAATGAATATAAGGATTTAACACCTCAATACTTGTCGCAGGATTTAAAACAATCCCAACTTTTTTGCCCTTATTACGAATATGACTAATCACTCTAAATGCATATGAACTTATAATTTCCGCATGCAAAGAAATACTGTCAGTTCCAACAGAAATTAAATCATCAATAAAATCCATTGGGTGTTCTACCATGAGGTGAACATCAATGGGTAGCTGTGTATAAGGTTTGATTTGTCGAATAAAATCAACTGACAATGCCAAGTTCTTGACATAATGCCCATCCATTATATCCACATGCAGCATATCCGCATTATCATTTAAAAATGATAATTGCTCAGATACTTTCATCATATCGATACACATTAAAGACGGTGAAATTAAGTATTTCATCTTTTCATCCTAATAAATATTTTATTTAATACAATGCTGCCTCTGACATATATAAATTCAGAGTTTTATTATTTAATTATAAGTTTAATTAATCGTAATAACTTTAACGTTATGCCACGTCATTTCTTTTTGGAATAATGGGTCATCAAATTTTTCAGTAATTAATAGATCAATATCACCAAATCCACAAACTCGAGCTGTTCCTATCTTTCCAAACTTACTTTGGTCAACTAATAAAATAATTCGACGCGATATTAAAAACATTTGCCTAAGGAGTGCTGCATGAGCTTCACTATCCGCATAAATGCCTCTGTCTCTATCAATTCCTTGACAGGAAAAAAATAGTGTATCGACATTCTGTTCATTAATTTGTTTGATTGTCGTTTCACCAAAAAAAGCTTCTTCTGCAACAGAAAATTCCCCACCTAACCCGACGACACGCGTCGATGTCCGCGGCATCAGCGTTTGAATAATCGCAACAGAAGGCGTTACAACTGTTAATTCAAACTCAGGAAGTTGCCTAGCTAAGAACCAACTGCTGCTGCTACCATCTAATAAAATAATTTGCTGTGGTTGAATAAAATCCAACGCAACTTTCGCCATGCGTGTTTTATTTTCTATATTTAACGCCGTTCGAACTCGAAATGCGCCTTGTTTTACTGAAGGTGGCATTTCTTGAGGTGCATAATAGGGTATCAACGACGTTTTTAGCTTATTTGATAACAACGCCCCACCATGGCTTCGATTCACCATTCCTTGATGTTCAAGGTCTGTTAAATCTCGCCGCACCGTCTCCCGAGATACCTGTAGACGCTCGGCCAAATCATTAACACGCATTGCACCATGTTCTTGAATGAGGGCAACAATAGCATTATGTCTTTCGAGTTGTAGCATATTTGTCCCCTTTCAATATGGGGATGAGTATAGCCGTATCAATTCATGATTACTGAGCCGTTTTTCTCATAACGTTAGGATCAGGGGAAAAAGCCATTTTCTGTGATTTTTCTCTCAGAAAACACAAATTCCCCCTAACTTAGCGATGCTGTATCGCTTAATAGTTTGCATATCGGTCAAATACGGGCAAATACAAAGAAAAATACAAAAGCCCGTATTTACCCGCATAAACCCGTTTATGCCCGTTTTGATAATTCACTGATGAAATTAATTTGTTTTATTAAAATTTGAAAGGGATTTTGTGAAAATATTGTTATCTTATGCTGTACATCTCAATTTGATGATCACTGAGATAGTATCGTGCTGAAATTAATATTAAGCTGGGAAGATTGGCATCAATCGAATGATTGGTTTAAACAATAGAATAAAAGGTGAATTTTAAGGGAATAAAGCCAAGCCTTACTCCCTTAAAATTTAGTGCACTCATTATGTTACTAATAGCCACATCATTTTTTGATGTAACTAGCTATCCTTACGCCCTTGACTCACTTTTTTCTGGGCACTTTTCCACGGTGATGTAGATGCTGAACCTCTGTTACCACTGGCTTTCGCAGCTGGTGAATGACTACGACGTGGAGACTTAGTATTGTTGCCATGGTTTCTATCACCAGAGCGGCGTTCATTGCGCTGTGGTGTTTTTTGAATCGGCTCTGCTTTAATAGATGGATCGGGTTCATAACCGTCAATCGCCATCAATGGGATCGATTTTTTCAGCAGTTTTTCAATATCTTTAAGCAGTTTAGCCTCATCAATACACACTAATGATACCGCCATACCAGTTGCATCTGCGCGGCCAGTACGGCCGATACGGTGTACATAGTCTTCGGCAACATTTGGTAATTCAAAGTTCACCACATAAGGCAGCTGCTCAATATCGAGGCCGCGAGCAGCAATATCAGTTGCCACTAAAACACGGATATCCCCTGATTTAAAGTCCGCTAAAGCGCGTGTTCGTGCACCTTGGCTCTTATTACCATGGATAGCCGCCGCTTTAATACCATCTTTATTCAAATGTTCAGCTAAACGGTTTGCTCCGTGTTTTGTTCTTGTAAAAACAAGAACTTGCTGCCAGTCATCACGACCAATCATAAATGACAGTAACTCAGCTTTACGCTTTTTATCCACTAAATGAACGTATTGCGTTATTTGCTCAGATGCTGAATTTCGAGGGGCAACTTCAATAGTTACGGGATTATTCAGTAACTTGTTTGCTAGCTGTTTAATGTCATCCGAAAATGTTGCTGAAAACAATAAATTTTGGCGTTTTTTCGGTAATTTATTGATAACACGGCGAATATCGTGAATAAAGCCCATATCCAACATGCGGTCAGCTTCATCCAATACAAACATTTCGACCTGAGAAAGATCAACCGCATTTTGGTGCTCTAAATCCAATAAACGGCCTGGCGTAGCAATTAAAATATCTACCCCACCACGCAATTTCATCATCTGCGGATTGATACTCACACCACCAAAAACAACAAATGAACGAATACGCAAGTGACGGCTATATTCTTTTACATTTTCAGCAACTTGAGCCGCAAGCTCCCTCGTTGGCGTCAAAATGAGTGCACGGATTGGTCTACGATTATTACCGCGAGGGTTAGAAACCAGCTTTTGTAAAATAGGCAGTGTAAAGCCTGCTGTTTTACCTGTTCCAGTTTGTGCACTCGCAAGAAGGTCGTTTCCTGCAAGCACTGCGGGGATAGCTTGTTGTTGAATAGGCGTTGGACTTTCATAGCCTAACTCATTAATGGCAAGCAAAATTTCCTCGTTTAACGCGAGGTCTGAAAAAGTTGTCAAATTAAATTACTCCGAGCTTCACCGCTTCAAATTGATTGTGGCAGTTCTGGGGGAAGTGAGTCAGAAGAAAAAAGCGCAAACTGCCGTGCGACATTGCAAAATTCTAACATTATTTGATGGTGATAAATATATTAATTTAGTTTGGGTAATAAATTAATATAAAATTCCCTCTATATAGTATATATACTTATACAACACTATGAGTTGTCGTTTATGACCCCTTTTAAACATAAAGAGCCACTTAGAGCTTATAAAGTATGATTTAATTCTGATTTAAAGGAATGTTTATGAATATAAATTCGTCACCAACCTTGCGGGGAGAAAACGCAAAGTTACAACTACTACTTACAGCTGCGGATGTTTATGGAGAACAAGGGCTTGATGGGGCAACCACCCGCAAGATTGCGCAAGCATCAGGGCAAAATATCGCCGCAATTTCCTACTATTTTGGCTCTAAAGAAGGGCTTTATTTAGCTGTCGCGAAGATGATTGCAAAAAATATTAAAGACAGTTTCCATGATGTATTTCTTGCCATTGATCGCTTTTTAAATCAATCCGCTAATGAAAAAACGCCCCAAGAAGCACTCGATTTGTTACAAAAAACAGTGGTAACGTATAATTACTTTCAGCTTGAAAAGAAAAACTTAAGTTTTTCTCGTATTTTAGCGCGAGAACAACTTAACCCCACCGAAGCTTATACCATTATTCATGAGCAAGCTTTAGGCCCTATCCATTCTCGTTTAAACCGCTTAATTGCTGTTTATATCGGGGCTGACCCCAATCACCTCACAACACTTATTCATACCCACGCCATTTTAGGTGAAACGTTGTCATTTCGTATCGCTCGTGAAACCTTATTACGCCAAACGGGGTGGAAACATATCAATGAAAATGAATTTAAAATTATTAATCAAGTTCTTATTGAACACACAAATATATTATTAGCGGGATTACGTCATCGCAAACAAATTTAAAAGTGATATGATTAATTGATTAAAGTGGAATCATTTCTTGTCGATTAACTAGGGTGAACGATGAACAATAAAAGCCGTTCTATTTTTGTTTTTATTATTGTTATATTAATCGGTGCTGCAGTTTCTGGTTATTATTACTATCAATCTCAACAAGATAAAACATTAACGTTATATGGCAATGTTGATGTACGAACGGTTAACTTAAGTTTCAGAGTACCTGGCAAGCTCGTGTCCTTAACTGTTGATGAGGGCGCGCGCATTGCGATCGGTGATAAACTTGGTCAATTAGATGATGCGCCTTACATTAATGCTTTAAATAAAGCTAAAGGTGTGCGAGAAAGCGCCAAAGCCCAATTAATGCTAAAAGAAAGTGGCTACCGCACCCAAGAAATTGCCCAAGTTGAAGCTGAAGTTGCCCAACGGCAAGCGGCTTGGCAATATGCAGATAACTTTTATAAACGCCAACAAGGCCTAGCAGCTTCTCGTGTCATTTCTGCCAATGATCTCGATAATGCAAAAAATAACCGCAATCAAGCTTTTGCAGCTCTTCAAGCCGCCCAAGACAAATTGAATCAATACCAAAGTGGCTTCCGCCAAGAAGAAATTGCGGCGGCTAGAGGGGAGTGGTTACAAGCAGAAGCTGCTGTTGCTCAGGCTGAGCTAGATTTACAAGACACCGTGCTAATTGCCCCATCCAATGGCACTATTTTAACCCGCGCCATTGAACCAGGCACTAATGTTGGTGCAGGAAACAGTATTTTTAGTGTTACCCTCACTCACCCAGTTTGGGTACGCGCTTATATCAGTGAACCACACCTTGGCAACGCTGTTCCTGGATCGCAAGTTACCCTCTATACAGATAGCCGCCCTAATCAACCATACCATGGCACAATTGGCTTTGTTTCTCCAACGGCTGAATTTACGCCTAAAAGTGTACAAACACCTGATTTAAGAACCGATTTGGTTTATCGTTTACGTATTATTGTTGATGATGCAGATGATGCTTTACGCCAAGGCATGCCTGTCACCATTTACTTTGCAAATAACAAGAAGTAAAAAAATAGTCATGAGTGATGATTACAGCATCAGTCTTAAAGGCGTCGAAAAAAGCTTTAACGGCTTAGATTCTCCTGCAGTTGAAAGTCTCACAATGGATATCAACGGTGGGTCTGTCACAGGGTTAGTTGGCCCTGATGGCGCAGGAAAAACGACATTAATGCGTATGCTCGCAGGGCTACTCAAACCTGATGCTGGGCATATTCGTGTGATGGGGTTAGACCCTATTCAAGACAGTATTGCAGTGCGTGCAAACCTCGGCTATATGCCTCAAAAGTTTGGTTTGTATGAGGATTTAACGGTTCAAGAGAATTTGGACTTATACGCAGATTTGCGCAGTGTTATTGGCGAAGAGCGCGAAAAAACCTATCAACAGTTGCTGTCATTCACTAACCTTTCTCCTTTTACGCAACGCCTTGCAGGCAAACTTTCAGGTGGAATGAAACAAAAGCTAGGTTTAGCCTGTACACTGCTTGGTAAGCCCAAAGTGTTATTATTGGATGAGCCAGGCGTTGGCGTTGACCCTATTGCAAGGCGTGAACTTTGGCAGATGGTTCACACCCTTGCCGATGATGGAATGTTAATATTATGGAGCACTTCATATCTTGATGAAGCCCAACAATGTAAAGAGGTACTGCTTCTTAATAAAGGGCAATTACTCTATTCTGGCAAACCTGAGTTATTAACACAAAAAATGGCGGGGCGCTCCTATTTACTTGAGGTTCCAGCTGCACAAAAGCGCACTGTATTACAAAATGCATTAGTGCTTCCTGAAACGACAGATGGCGTTATCCAAGGCCGCTATGTTCGCTTGATTCTAAAGCCTGGCGCATCTCAAGAAAGTCTGTTAAGTGCGCTCAATATGCAAGAAAACAAGCTAATTGCCGCACAACCTCGATTTGAAGATGCGTTCATTGACCTTCTTGGCGGCGGCCCTTCTCACCGTTCAGAGTTAGCCGCCATTGTGCCACAAATTCCACCAAACCCTCAGGAAACGGTGATTGAAGCGCGTAATCTCACCAAAAAATTTGGGGATTTTGCAGCGACAGATCACGTCAATTTTCAAGTCAAACGCGGTGAAATTTTTGGGCTGTTAGGCCCCAATGGCGCAGGAAAATCGACAACCTTTAAAATGATGTGCGCCCTGATGAAGCCCACTGAGGGACATGCTTTAGTGCTGGGTATGGATTTAAAAACCAGCTCAAATAAAGCCAGGCAGCACCTTGGTTATATGGCGCAGAAATTTTCCCTCTATGGGAATCTAAAAGTGGGGCAAAACCTAAAGTTTTTTTCGGGAGTTTATGGATTACATCATAAAAAACAGTCGGCTAAGATCCAAGAAATGGTGGATGCCTTTAGCTTCAAGCCAATTATCAATCAAATTACAGACTCCCTTCCTTTGGGTTATAAACAGCGCCTTGCCCTTGCCTGCTCACTCATGCATGAGCCCGATATTTTATTTTTGGATGAACCCACTTCAGGCGTCGACCCATTAACTCGTCGTGAATTTTGGCTACATATCAATGGGATGGTGGATAAAGGCGTGACCGTGATGGTCACCACACATTTTATGGATGAAGCAGAATATTGCGACCGAATAGGGCTTGTTTACCATGGTAAAATTATCGCAGCTGGCACACCTGACGAGCTAAAACAACAAGTTGCTACTCGTGATAACCCAGACCCCTCCATGGAAGATGCATTTATCGAACTTATAATGAATTACGACAAACAACAGGAGGCTAAATGAATCATGCCGCCTCTTCTTTTTCATGGCGTCGGCTAAAAGCCTTGTGCTGGAAAGAAACCAAGCAAATAGTACGCGACCCCAGTAGTGCTCTAATTGCAGTACTTATCCCATTGATGCTGCTATTTATTTTTGGTTACGGCATTAACTTAGACTCAAGTAAATTGCGTCTTGGCATTTTAATGGAGCAACAAAGCCAGCCTGCACGAGAGCTCGTTGATACCTTTACGGGCTCTCCTTTTGTTGACGCCACTATCAGTGATAACCGAAAAGCGTTAATCGACAAAATGCAAGCAGGTGAAATTCGTGGAATTATCGTGATCCCAGTAAATTTTTCAGCACAATTGCTGCAACCTGAAGGACATGCAGCGATACAAATTATTACCGATGGGAGCGAACCAAACACCGCAAACTTTGTTCAAGCCTACACCAAAGGTGTCTGGCAAATATGGCAGCAGCAACAAAGTGAAAACCAGGCAAACACAGTTTCGCCATTAATCGAGCTCAATATGCGTTACTGGTTTAATGAGGCAGCAATAAGCCAACATTTTATTATTCCAGGAGCAATTAGCATTATTATCACTGTGGTTGGCGCAATTTTAACATCACTGGTTATTGCCAGGGAGTGGGAACGCGGCACAATGGAAGCCTTACTTTCAACCCAAATCACTCGCACTGAATTATTACTCTCAAAATTATTACCTTACCAAGTTCTTGGCTCTTTTGTAATGGTACTTTGCATGCTCGTTACAACCTTTGTTCTGGGCGTACCATACCGCGGGTCATTATTGGTGCTGTTTGTTATCACGAGCCTATATCTTGCTACGGCCCTTGGCATGGGGCTATTAATATCCACCATTACCCGCAACCAATTTAATGCAGCAATGGTAGCATTAAATGCCGCATTTTTACCTGCAATTATGCTGTCTGGATTTATTTTTGAGATTGATAGCATGCCAGCCATCATTCAGTGGGTAACTTATTTTATCCCCGCACGTTACTTTGTCAGCAGCTTGCAAACGTTGTTCCTTGCAGGGGATATTTACTGGGTGTTACTGGTCGATTTCTTATTATTGGTTGCATCAGCAATCTTATTTATTGGCCTAACGGCGCTGAAAACTCGCCGTCGACTGGATTGAGGTGCACTATGCTTTATCGCTTATACACCTTAATTATGAAAGAGTTACAATCATTATTACAAGAGCCACAAACTCGAATTATTTTGATTTTACCTGTGATTTTCCAAATGATTTTGTTCCCACTTGCGGCAACACTAGAAGTCACAAATACCACCATTGCAATTTTTGACCAAGATGGCGGCAAACATTCTGTTGAACTTACCCAGCGGTTAGCTAAAGCCAGTGCATTTTCCCACGTGTTGCTCGTCAAAAGTGAACATGAAGTTCGCGACACACTCGATAACCGTAAGGCACTGTTAGCCGTGCGTTTTAGCCAAAACTTTAGCGCAGATATCGCCTCACATACTCCTGCTAATATGCTGCTGTTACTTGATGGTCGCAACTCAAACAGTTCACAAATTGCGGCAAATTATGTCGAACAGATTGTGATGCAATATCAACAAGAGTTAACACAAAACCAAATCAAACCCAATAATAGTGAGTTGGTTATTCGTAATTGGTACAACCCAAACTTAGATTATAAGTGGTTTATTGTGCCCTCTTTGGTGGCGCTGATTACCACGATTGGCGTGCTGATTGTGACCTCCCTTTCCATTGCGCGAGAACGGGAGCAAGGGACGCTAGATCAACTCCTGGTTTCCCCATTAACAACATGGCAGATTTTTATTGGTAAGGCTGTGCCTGCATTAATTGTGGCGACAGCCCAAGCAAGCCTTGTGTTAGTTATCGGGATTTTTTGTTATCAGATTCCATTTGCAGGTTCACTGCTGCTGTTCTACGCCACTATGATATTTTATGGTCTATCGCTAGTGGGTTTTGGCTTGTTAATTTCAGCGCTGTGCTCAACGCAGCAACAAGCCTTCATTGGGGTGTTTGTCTTTATGATGCCTGCCGTACTGCTTTCTGGTTATATATCCCCAGTCGAGAACATGCCCGTTTGGCTACAAGATATCACTTGGGTTAACCCAATTCGTCATTTCACTGAAATCACTAAACAAATCTACCTTAAAGACGCAGATTTTTCAGTGGTTTTCCAAAGTTTATGGCCATTGCTGATTATTGCTATTATCACCAGTTCTGCGGCGTATTATCTCTTTAGAAAGAAAATTGCCTAATGCCATGATGAATATCTGTCGATTTGGCAGCCTAATTAAACTCAGGCTTGGCATTCAAATAATAAGAAAATTATATTTTTTAGTACGATTACTATGAAAAAACCCTTGCTACCGAAGTAACAAGGGTTTTGAATTTTATTCACTAAAACATTCTAGTGATGAATGTTTCACTCGCTGTTAGCGACGGTCACCGAAGATACGCAGTAACATTAGGAACAAGTTGATGAAGTCTAAGTACAGAGACAGCGCCCCCATAATGGAGTATTTACGCATTGTTTCTCTGTCATCTTCATTAATTTGAGCACCCATTTCTTTCAGCTTTTGAGTGTCATAAGCCGTTAACGCAGCAAACAGTAACACACCACCGTAAGTGATCACCCAGTACATCATTGAGCTTTGTAGCCAGATGTTAACTAAGGAAGCCACAACGATACCAATCAGCGCCATAAACAGGAAGTTACCCATTCCTGTTAAGCTACGCTTAGTGGTGTAGCCATAGAAGCTTAATGCACCAAACATGACCGCAGTGATAACAAAGGTACCTGCGACAGATTCACCAGTATACGCGGCAAGAATGACAGAAATAGTTAAGCCCGTTAACAATGAATAGAGCATAAACATGCCCGTCGCCATCATTCCGCTAATTCTTTGCAGTAAGAAGGAAATACCCATCACTAAACCCAGTTCAGCAATGATCATCCCGAAGAATAAAATTTTGTTAGTCGCAATGGTGTAATACAAGCCACTGCTGACTGAATACCAAGCTACAAATGCTGTCAACAGCAAACCGACGGTCATCCAACCATAGACTTGCGACATAAATGCCTGAACGCCAGTTTCGGCCCTCTGGACAAGAGAATCATTACGTTGATCAAACTGACCCATGATGGTTACCCTTTTGCTAAAATAAAAATCGACACAGTAAAAATACTGCAATCGGAGAAAATTAACCAAAGTCTAACACATTATTATGACATTACCATTCGGCAAATTCGTATTTTTCGGAGGAAAAAGTGCGATTACCAGCGGCTTGCGGACGTTTCGTCACTTTCTTTCGCTTCAACCCAGCGTTCGTTATCTGGCAACGTCTCTTTTTTCCAAAATGGTGCTTTGGTTTTTAAGTAATCCATAATAAACTCAGCGGCTTGAAATGCTGCGTTGCGATGCGCACTTGTCACCCCAACAAACACAATTTCCTCACCTAGCTGCAAAGTACCAATGCGATGAATCACACTCACACGCTGCAAAGGCCAACGTTCTCTTGCTTCTACTACAATGTTTGCTAAGGCTTTTTCTGTCATACCTGGATAATGCTCAAGCGTTAAGGCCGCAACAGTATCACCAAGGTTATGATTACGAACTTTACCTGTAAAAGTCACGACGGCTCCATCGCTATCACACTCTGCAAGCCATTGATATTGTTCACCAACACTGAAGTTGTGTGTTTGGACGGCAATATGGGTATTTTCCATCATTATCCCCCTGTTACTGGTGGGAAAAAGGCGACTTCATCCCCTTCCGCCAGTGAATGTTCGAGGGAAACAAATGATTGATTAACTGCTGCCAGTAATTTTCCGCTTTCTAACGCCAAAGCCCAGCGATCACCTTTTTGCGACAAAGCAAGACGTAGAGACTCAACTGTTTGATATTTTTCCGTTATTTCAAGTCTATCTGTTCCCACTAATTCGCGAACTTGTGCAAAAAATAATACTGTAATCATCATTCCACCTTAAAATGTCCAGATTTACCGCCTGTTTTTTCTAACAAACGAACAGGGCCGATGACCATGTCTTTTTGTACCGCTTTGCACATATCGTAAATGGTCAATGCCGCCACCGAGGCTGCAGTCAGTGCTTCCATCTCCACACCAGTTTTACCCGTTAGACGGCAGCATGTTTCGATGCGAACACGGCTATGTGCTTGTTCTGCTTCAAGAACAACCTCCACTTTAGTTAACAACAGAGGGTGACATAATGGAATTAACTGCCATGTATTTTTAGCGGCTTGGATGCCCGCAATACGTGCCGTTGCAAACACATCCCCTTTATGGTGACTGCCATCAACAATCATGGCTAAGGTTTCGGGGTTCATGGTGACATAAGCTTCTGCACGAGCTTCACGGACAGTTTCAGCTTTAGCTGAAACATCAACCATATGCGCCTCGCCCGACGCATTGAGGTGAGTCAGTTGGGACATAGTTTCTCCTGAAAATCTTAAAAGAATTAACCGCCAATAACGGACAAATTAGGGGTAATACCGCTATCACCCATATGTAGAAAATGCGTTTCGCGTTTGTGATGCAAACCACGCTGTATCCGCGCTTTTAGCGCTTCATTTTGGTTATCATCCCCTAACAAATCACGTAGAGGAATGCCATTTTCACCAAACAGGCACAAATGGAGATTACCTAAAGAAGATACACGAAGGCGATTGCAGCTTTGACAAAAGTCTTTTTCATACGGCATGATAAGGCCTATTTCACCCTGGTAATCTGGGTGACTAAAGACCTGAGCAGGGCCGTCATTGCGAGAACGAGGAAGGCGATACCAACCTTCTTCAATTAAACGGTCGCGAATCGTTTCGCCAGAAACATGAAAACGTTGGAAAATATCACTGCCATCCCCTGTTTCCATTAACTCAATAAAACGCAGTTGAATTGGGCGGTGCTTAATCCAATTTAAGAATGACTTCAGACCAATGTCGTTGATATTTTTCATCAACACAGCGTTGACTTTCACTTTTTCAAAGCCAGCCTCAAAGGCAGCATCTATCCCTTTCATCACTTGGAAGAATTTGTCTTGCCCAGTGATTGCCGCAAACTGTCGTGGGTCTAAGCTATCCACACTGACATTAATTGCATTCAGGCCTGCATCTTTCCACGATTGAACGTCTCTCGCCATGCGATAACCATTGGTGGTAACTGCGATTTTTTTAATCGCTGCATTTTCATGAATGGTGGCAATAATTTCACTGAAATCTTTGCGCATGGTAGGTTCACCGCCTGTAATACGCACTTTTTCTGTGCCTAATTCAGCGAATGCGCTGCTGACACGGCGAATTTCATCCAGAGTGAGGAATTCATGGCGGCCACTTGGTTGATAACCATTAGGCAGGCAGTATGTGCAACGAAAGTTGCAAACATCTGTTATAGAAAGCCGAAGATAGTAAAATTTTCGGTCAAATTGATCGACGAGTTGCTGCATAATCACACCTTTCCAAATACGGGAGATGCAGACATTTCTATCTTGCACCCTGGTGACTCTATGGCCACGGCCAGAGCATCATATTTGTGAAAACAAACTTAGACGCAAAGGCTAGGAGTTTTATTTGGAACAAAGCCGCTAATTTAATAACGAAAACAAACCACTCTGTTCACTTAATTTCTGTAAGGATTCTAGCGTATAGAATATGAAAAAGCGAACCTGAATTCGATATATAATATAATATACAACGACTTACGGAACATTAGCGATAATCTCCGAAGTTCTTATTATCATAGACAATTTTCTTAAAAAGAGCCTAGCCAAAGATACAATTTCACTTTAAATGATTAACATCTCTTATTATTTAATTAAACATTTCTTGATGTAGATCTAAAATGGGGAGCAAGCTCCCCATCTCATTGTTTCCGTTATAAATATCGTTACCAATCGCTTCGTATTTTTCACTCAATACTTTGCTAAGCATTATCCCAATCAAAAACGAAAGCATTTGCCCCAAGTAATTGAACGTATTTAGAAACGGAACTCAACCCCACCAGATATCGTCCTTCCACGACCTAATGTATTCGCTAAGCTCTCCCCGTAGCTCACCACATAGGCCCGATTGGTTAAGTTCTCCACGTTACCGCGAATAATTAAATTATCCGTAATTGAATAACTTGCGTATAAATCGACGAGGGTATATTTCGGCCAGTCCGCTAAATAAGGGTAATTGGTTTGTGCAGAATAGTCTTGGAAACCTGGTGTGAAACGGATAACCATTCCGCCATCCAGTTTTCTATCAAAAGCACGTCCACCGAGTGTGAATGAACCTCTATCACCTGGCAGATTTGCTGCACTACCAAAGATGGAGCCGCTATCGCAGTTAACATAATTGTCTGCTTGCTCATCGGGCTCTGCATACCAATTACCAGGGCCAATACCTTCTGGGAATTTCAAGACGCCACCTAACCACGCACGGTTAGCACAGAATGTGTTTTTACCAATCATATGGGTGAAGGTTAAATCTGCATAAACAAACCCTGCATCATAGTTGAGTTGGTATTCAAACCCTCTAAAACGTGTCGTATTTAAGTTATTGCTGTACGCAGCATTCCCCATACTTGGGTTAACCAGTCCTGGCTTAGTTCGGTTAATCGCAAGGTTGATATAGTTATCAACCCGCGTGTCAAAATAAGCCACTTTAGCCAATAATCGATCCTCTTCAAGCATCAGCTGGGGGTAATTCAGATTCACCCCGATTTCCCACGCATTTGAGCGTTCCGCTTTTAAAAACGGGTTAGGAAACTGTGTTGAAGAACTGTGAGCGCTGCCTGTGGTGAGTGTTTCGGTAATCGCAGGTGGACGCCAAGAACGACCATAACTGGTAAAGAACTCCATCCACTCGACACCTGGGCGAATAGCCAGACGAGCATTAGGTGAAAACGCACCTTCCGATTTATCAACATTCCAATGTTCTGTATACAGCGTGCTTGGGCAATCACGTAACCGTCTACCTGTGCATGGATTTTCCTTTGTATAAGGGAAGATGGCATAACGCATGCTGGTTTGCCCTTTGAGGGTATAGTAGTCGTAACGCATTCCCCCTTCCAATGTTAACCAATCGTCATATTCGTAAGTTAAATTAGTAAACAATGAGCTCAACGTACGTTTTCCATCTGGTGTTACGCCTGATGCGGTTTCTCGTGTTGAGGTGCTGCTAGCTTTATCTTGGAAAGTTTCAAAACCATAATGCGCTTTTAATAAATTATTATGATTAAATTCAATCTCTGAATGATTTTCGAGTTGCACCCCGAATGTTTTAACCCGAGTATCCATCTGATAGCCATTATTAAAAATTTGGCTCGTTGAATAAGTTTCAGTGTCATCTTTCGTATCAACAAAATACACTTTCCCTTTAAATTCTGTACTCCATGGACTGCCACTAAACTGCGTATAATCAAGGGAATAGTTCTGGGTTGTCACATCACTAAACCCACTGCTTTTCCATCCAAGTTTATATGGCCACGTTTGCGCCAAATTAGTTAATGTACCTGCATTAGGTGTCGCCACTTTGGTTTCTAAATAATTGAATTGTAAGCGTTGTGACTCACTGAGATTCCAACCTGCTTTCGCCAAATATGAGGTCATCTGGTAATTGCTATCATTAATTCGGGTATGTTTTAAACCACGCACTAATTCGTCATAATGCCCTGCATCATTGTTGATGCGAATGTCGCCAATACTCCCGTGAGTCCCTGGTTTATAGTCACCTAAGCGGCGTTCACTGGCAGCAAACAGTAAATCTCCCTTTTCATTTCCCAAGGCAAATGCGCTACTACCGATAAAATGAGTATTATTCGTCCCTGTACTGGCATGTAATTTTCCACCAAATGTCTTATCTTTCGATAAAAAATCAGATGCATTTACCGTATGAAATGTGGCAACTCCGCCAAGCGTTCCCCCACTCCCCATACCACTATTGTTTCCTTTTTGAATTTCAACACCAGATAGCAACTCAGAATCAATATACATTGAGCCGTTACGCTGCCCATGGCCGCTTTTTTGGAAGTTTTGCCGCATTCCATCAATATTCATGTTCACACGCCCATAATCTTGGATCCCACGAATATTCACTGATAGCGACGGGTCTTGCTGGCTGACACTGGAATACACGCCGGTGGTAAGCTCTAGTACGTCAGCAATATGTTTCGGTGGCCTGTCTTCAATTTGTTTTTTACTGATCACACTCACCGATGAGGGACTACTGTAGACCCAATCTCCTTGCTGTATTTGGCTTGCTGTCACCGTAATATTATCTAACTTAATGACGTTTTCACTTGTGGAGGAATTAATTACCCGATGAATAGAAATACGATTATTGTGTATTTGGACCTGAACTGGATTTTCGCCAACAAGTTGCTGCAATCCTTCTTGCAAGGTTAACTGCCCTTTGATGCCTTGGCTTTTTAAGCCGTTCATTTCTTGGCTATTAATAATGATTTCAACTTTTGCCTGTTGGGCAAATTGCAACAATGCGTTCTCAAGCGATCCTGCTCCAATCGAAAATGAAATTTTCTGTTGGGTTACAGTTATTGATTGACTGGCATGAGCAATGTTAAATAATGAATATGCAGGTAGTGCTCTTAATACAAGGTAAACACAGAGTGTGGCTGTTTTATATTGGTGCTTTTTTTGAGTCATTTCCCATCCCTAAAATGATAATGGTAATAAAAATCATAATCACTTAGGTTAAGACGTGGAAATGAAAGAAACCCGTAAAAATAATTTAAATACTTGTGAAAAATAATAATTTATTTATCTATCAGTAGATTAATGTGAAAAATGGTACTTCATAAATCGTGAGTCCTTTTGATGACACAAGGTACTTAAGTCCACTTTCTAGTGTGTTAATTTGCAATACGCCGCTTAGTTTTTCCTTACTGTCGCTAGCTAAAATAATAATTCGCTTTTTATGGTAACGATTAATTTCAGCGGTAATCTCAGAAAGCGTTTGCTGTTGAAAAATAATCTGGCCTTCACGCCATCCTTCTGACGCTTGTTTGGCAAGTGGTATTGTGGGTAAAATTTGCTGCTGGTATTGCGTAAAGCTGCCTGCTTTTACCGTCAATTCTTGTCCTGATAATAGCGATATTTTAACGCTGTGCTGATAGACACTTACACCAACATTATCCCCTTCATTATCAATGGCAAACTCTGTTCCCAGCGCTTGAGTTACACCATTTCTCGCCTTAACTTGGAAAGGACGCAGTTCACTACCAGTGATAGGTGCAACAGAGAAATAGGCGCGTCCTTGGAGCAAATTGACTTGTCGATATTGCCCGTCAAAAACTAGCTGTAATTGTGCACCACTATCGAGGTCGACTTGGCTGCCATCGGGCAATATGATATGTTGAACTTCACCAATTCTGGCTTGGTAATCAATCTGTTCTTGATTTTCACCCCACCAAATCAAAGTCACCAAACCACACACTAAAACACTGGCTGCGACGGAAACTTTCACAAAACTTTTTGTGGCTTTAATTGGTTTCTCTGTTTTTCTAGGCTGTTGATTATAGGAAGTTAACGCCCAAATTTGCCTTGCACGATAATAGGCATTGGCATGCTCTTTCGATGCATTCACCCAATGCTGAAACTCGCTATTTTCTTGTGCATCCAGCTCTCTTTGAGTGGTCTTGACGACCCACATCGCCGCTGTGTTTTCGATTTCAGATGGAGATGTTGTTGATTTCATGATTAATCCTTCCATTGATGAATCAGAACAGCCAATGCATTGGCTAAATGCTTTTCAACAGTACTGAGCGAAATATTCAACAATTGAGCCACTTCGGTTTGAGTCAATCCCTCTTCTCGGTGCAAACGAAAAATAGCCTGTGTTCTCTTGGGCAATGTTTGAATAATGGCTTGTATCTGGCTAAGTTGCTGCTCTCTTATTGCTGTTGCTTCAAGGCTTTTTACTTGTGCAGGTATTTCTTGCCATTGCTCATCACTGATAACCATTGAAGGGCGTGCTTTTTGTTCCCTAAAGTGATCAATCATCAGGTTTTTCGCAATCCGATAAAGATAAGCGTCAAAATCTTGAATCGTTGAGTGCTTCATCAGTTCAGCCATCCGTACAAAACTTTCCTGCACAATATCCATACTCAAACTATGGTCTTTAAGGTACATGTTGAGGTAGCGACATAATGAGGAAGAATGGCGTGCAAACAAGCGTTGCAACTCAGAATCAGACATATTGAGCCATAACACAAACAATGAAAATGAGAATTATTTACACTATATAGGTAAATATTCAAAATGGAAACATTCAGGTGTTTTTTTGCTAAGAGGTTAAGGTAAATCTGGAATATTGCCTTTTATTGTTTTTTATCACAGTAACTCAGCGAACAATGATGTTTTATGGTAGATTAACGCCCAATTTATTTTAGATTTCATTTTTGATACGTTCGGCTCTGTAAACACTGCAAACCACAGATAAAAAGCACTAAGTAGTGACTGTTTATTTGCCGAATATTGACTGATTGATATAGGAACACTATGCCAAATAGTAGTCTGGCGAGCCTGAAACATGTTGTTGCCCTTGGCGGCGGGCATGGGCTAGGTCGCGTAATGTCTTCCCTTTCCTCTTTAGGCCCTCGCCTAACTGGAATTGTGACCACCACAGATAATGGCGGGTCTACAGGTCGAATTCGTCGTTCCGAAGGCGGGATTGCTTGGGGCGATATGCGGAACTGTTTGAATCAGTTAATCACTGAACCATCAATTGCTTCAGCAATGTTTGAATACCGTTTCGGCGGTAATGGAGAACTCTCTGGCCACAACTTAGGTAACCTAATGCTAAAATCATTAGATCACCTGAGTGTTAGGCCACTCGAGGCCATTAATTTAATTCGCAATATGCTCAAAGTGGATGCGCAACTCATTCCAATGTCAGAATCCCCTGTTGATTTGATGGCGATTGATGAGATGGGTAATGAGGTCTATGGCGAGGTCAATGTGGATGCCTTGCGCGAAATTCCGAAAGAGTTACGCCTATACCCTCGCGTTAAGGCCACACGTGAAGCGTTAGAAGCTATTCACCAAGCGGATTTGATTATCATTGGTCCTGGTAGTTTCTTCACCAGTTTAATGCCATTATTACTACTGGACGAGATTGCCACTGCCTTGCGTGAATGCAAATCCCCAATGATTTATATTGGTAATTTAGGTAAGGAAGTGGGCTCTTCAGCCGCTAATCTGACTTTACCTGAGAAATTGCAGATGATGGAAAACTATATTGGCTGCAAAAAGATTGATGCGTTGATCCTTGGCCCACGCACACAAACCAGTGATATTAGCAGTGACCGTAAGATTATCCAGCGCGTCCTCGAAGCGGATGATATCCCTTATCGCCACGATAGAAAGCTGCTCCTACAAGCCATCGAAGAAACCGTCCCGCTATTGTAATTTCCTAATTTATCCCACCTTTGGCTCCCAGAGGTGGAATGCTACTCAAGCCAATTTTTTGTTCTCTATTTTAAAGATATTTCTATACCAATCCTATTGATCTTCAAAATAATTTGCGTTGTGGCTAGGCGGCAAGTGAAAGCATCTCGCGGAGCATACATAAGTATGTGACCCGAGTGATTGCCCCTACTCCCCAACATAATGAAATAAAATGAAAATTTATCTTCAAAATAATTTGCGTTGTGGGTAGGCGGCAAGTGAAAGTATCCCAAGGAGCATACATAAGTATGTGACCCGAGTGATTGAGCGCAGCCAACACCCCCACAACGTGAAGTATGTAGAAAATTCGCGTTGTGGCTAGGTGGCAAATGAAAGTATCCCAAGGAGCATACATAAGTATGTGACCCGAGTGATTGCCCCTACCCCCCTACATAATGAAATAAAATGACAATTTATCTTCAAAATAATTTGCGTTGTGGGTAGGCGGCAAGTGAGAGCATCTCGGGGAGCATACATAAGTATGTGACCCGAGTGATTGAGCGCAGCCAACACCCCCACAACGCGAAGTATGAAGAAGATAAAGAAGATTAGGAATTGGCGATAAACTGAGACCGTATCTCTTGCAACTCATCACGCACTCGCGCTGCCGCTTCAAACTCCAAGTCCTGTGCGTGCTTATACATTTGTGCCTCAAGTTGCGAAATACGTCGTTCCAACTCTTTCGTCGACATACCTTGTATATCAATTGATGTCTCACTCTTGGCATTATCTTTTGAGCGCCCTTTGCCTTTCCCGCCAACTTTATGACCTATCTGCAGGATATCGCCAA
The DNA here is from genome assembly GCF_028482245.1 of Providencia sp. PROV129. Lineage (NCBI taxonomy): Bacteria > Pseudomonadati > Pseudomonadota > Gammaproteobacteria > Enterobacterales > Morganellaceae > Providencia > Providencia sp. PROV129. The sequence goes on along the minus strand of NZ_JAMPQD010000001.1, from coordinate 26,901 downwards.
TTTTCTTGTTTAACCCTTGCGGTACGATGCCATGTTCTTCATTGAATGCCATTTGTTTTGCACGACGGCGTTCGGTTTCTGCTATCGCTTTTTCCATCGAATTGGTGATTCGGTCGCCGTAAAGGATCGCTTTACCGTTTAAGTTACGTGCTGCACGGCCTATTGTCTGGATCAAAGAACGTTCTGAACGCAGAAAACCTTCTTTGTCTGCATCTAAAATAGCCACTAAAGACACCTCTGGCATGTCGAGGCCTTCCCTTAATAAGTTGATACCAACAAGCACATCAAACTCACCCAATCGTAAGTCACGAATAATTTCTACCCGTTCAACCGTATCAATGTCTGAGTGAAGGTAACGAACACGCTCCCCATGTTCTTCCAGATATTCTGTTAAATCTTCCGCCATTCGTTTGGTCAACGTGGTGACTAATACACGCTCATTCTTCTGCACACGAATACGGATTTCAGATAATAAATCATCTACTTGCGTGCTCACAGGGCGCACTTCAATAATCGGATCCAGTAAGCCTGTCGGCCTAACCACTTGCTCAATAACTTCATTGCCTGATTTTTCTAGCTCATATTTGCCTGGAGTTGCAGATACGTAGATAGATTGCGGTGCTAAAGCTTCAAACTCTTCAAAACGCATTGGTCGGTTATCCAATGCCGAAGGCAAACGGAAACCATATTCAACTAAGGTCTCTTTACGGGAACGGTCACCTTTGTACATCGCCCCAATTTGAGGAATGGTCACGTGAGATTCATCCACCACCAGTAGGCCATCCGCAGGTAAATAATCAAACAATGTCGGAGGTGGTTCACCTGGAGCACGACCCGATAAATAGCGTGAATAGTTTTCAATCCCTGAGCAGTAACCCAGTTCATTCATCATTTCTAAATCAAACTGAGTACGCTGAGTAATACGCTGTTCTTCCACCAGTTTGTGGTTTTCTAACAACACTTTTCGCCTATCCACCAGCTCTTCTTTGATATGCTCCATCGCTTCCAAAATACGTTCTCTTGGTGTGACGTAATGTGTTTTTGGGTAAACCGTAAAGCGAGGCACACGGTGTTGAATTTGCCCCGTCAGTGGATCAAAGAGAGATAGACGTTCAACTTCATCATCAAACAGCTCGACACGTAACGCGTATTCGTCAGATTCTGCAGGAAAAATATCAATCACTTCCCCGCGAACGCGAAAAGTACCACGGGTAAAAGCTTGGTCGTTACGACTGTATTGCAGGTCAGCTAAACGCCTTAAAATAGAGCGTTGGTCAATGATCATGCCATCGGTGAGGTGCAGCATCATTTTTAAGTAGCTATCAGGGTCGCCTAACCCATATATAGCTGAGACAGAAGCCACCACAATGACATCACGACGTTCAAGTAAGGCCTTAGTCGCAGATAAGCGCATTTGCTCAATGTGTTCGTTTACAGAGGCATCTTTTTCAATAAATGTATCAGAGCTAGGCACATAGGCTTCAGGCTGGTAATAATCATAGTAAGAAACAAAGTACTCTACTGCGTTATCTGGGAAGAAAGCTTTCATTTCGCTGTAAAGTTGTGCCGCCAGGGTCTTGTTATGAGCCATCAACATGGTTGGGCGATTTTCTTTTGCGATAACATTAGCTATCGTAAAGGTTTTCCCTGACCCTGTTACTCCCAATAACGTTTGATGCGCTAAGCCATCTTGCAGCCCTTCGCGTAATTGACGAATTGCTTCAGGTTGGTCCCCCGCTGGCTGAAAATCAGAATACAGCTTAAAATCCTTACTCATATTACCGCCTCGTAACGTGTCTCTTTTTCTATAATACTGGATAAAAAAACAGCTTCAAGTCCTGAATTTAATATTTTCTCTATCCGACGTTCCAATGAGTTTATAAAAATGTTATCCCCAAAATAGTGCTTGACCTTTGGAAAACGTTATATTTTATGCTATTGGTTTTTATCGCCCTATCGCAAATATAGATTGAAGTCTTGATTTTATTTAACCTATTGTATTTAAATAAAATTATCTCAAAGTCCAGAATCACATCAAATAAAGGCAAAGCCGCTTGCCGCCTAGCATAGAAGTTGTTTTATAATGTTAATACACAAGGTTATCCACAGAAATGGTGGATAACTCTTGAAGCCCTTAGGGCTCATGCTTTCTCGTCATGAGTAAAATTTGTTAAACATTGAATAAATGACAAAACGATGGCAGTTATATGAAAAAATTTTTACGTAGTATCCGTTTAAAAAAAGAGATTTTATCTGTTTTAGTTCGATCATCAGACTATTTCTACGGTAAAACTTGACAAAAAATAGGTTAAGAACGTTAAACAAGATCAACAAAGCATTTAACAATTGATCATTTATTAGAGGGGGAAATGGGCCTAAAACAATAATGTTAAGCCCTTTATTTATTTCACAATAACGTAAGATCCAAATATTGACCTAACGTGGATTCATTAAGTTGGGGCTGATAAGGTAAGATCCCTAAACAAGGTGAGTTAATCATGCGTTTGAGTGTTGCAAGATATTCAGCTTGATAAATACCTGCGGGTTCAATTTCATTGGCAATCCAGCCGACCACAGATAAACCAGCGGTATTAATCGCCTCTAACGTTAATAATGCGTGATTAATGCAACCCAATTTCACACCCACCACTAAAATAACGGGAAGTTGCTGTTCAATAACCCAATCTGCATAGGTTTTTTCGGTGGATAATGGGGTATACCACCCACCAGCCCCTTCAACCAACACCCAATCCCCTTTTTTCTGAACCTCTAACAACCCTTGATTAATAACCGAAAAATCAATAGGCTCTCCCACTTTTTCACTGATGATATGCGGTGAAGTAGGGGCTTCAAAAACAATGGGGTTGACTGATGAATACGGCAATTTCACTCGGCTATTCGCTTGTAATAATAAAGCATCGTTATTGCGCAGCCCTTCTGGTGTTTGTTCACTCCCTGAGGCAACAGGTTTATAACCGACAGTGTTAAACTTTTGAGCATTAGCGGCTTGCAATAAAGCGCAACTTGCCACGGTTTTTCCAACTTCAGTGTCCGTTCCTGTTACAAAATAAGTTTTAGTCACGATAGATGACTCCAAATACGGTTTGATAAGTTAACGGTAGCCCTTGATGAGCCATCGGATAAGCTAAAGCTAACTGCTGAAGGCGCTTACGAGTCATTAGCCCTGTTTGGCGTCCCTCGGTCAAATAGGTCGCTCCAATCCCTTTAAGTGAATTCAATAGACTAATTAAATCAGGGAAATACAACGTATCTTTTTGAAAAGACAGCTCATGGCGCCATGTTTGGCAGCTCGAGGTGATAGCTTGTGGACTCAAAAAGGTGTTCACATGAGAATATTCATCAAGCAGCTGCCAAGCTTTGGATAATTCATTAAGCGAATGCTCTGCGAGCGTCGTAAAAACAATCACACCACCACGCTTTGTTACTCTGTATAGCTCACTCAATGCACCATGTAAGTTTTCACACCATTGAATGGATAAATTGGAAAAAACCACATCAAACTGCGCTGAATGAGTCGGGATCGACTCTATATCAGCACACAAATATTCATCTGCTGCATTCTTACTTTTGGCGACATCTAACATGCCAGAAGATAAGTCCAGTGCAGTGACTGTATGGCCTTGATGTTTCAGCTTTTGACTAAAAAAACCCGTACCACAACCCGCATCTAATACCCGTAAAGGCATGTTAACCTGCGTTGCAAAGAGGGTCGATTTCAATTTATTGAGCAGTTGCTCTCCTGCTGTCTGCTGATAGTTAGCGATAGCATCGTATCTTGTCGCTGCTCGGCCAAATGCCGCCGCAATTTTTTGTTTGTCATGACAAATGATCGAAGTCATCTAAAGCCTCCAATAATTTATCAAGATCGTTTTGTTGATGTACTGCACTCAACGTGATCCTCAACCTTGCACTGCCTGGCGGAACTGTTGGTGGGCGGATCCCTTGAACCCAAATCCCTTTTTGGCGTAAAAATGCTGCAGCACGTTGGCATGTCTCATTATCACCAATGATTAAAGGTTGGATGGCTGTGGTTGAGTCAGCAAATTTCATTTGTTTAAAGTTGGCATTTTTCCTTAAGTATTCAATATTCTGCTGAAGAGTTTCACGCAGTTTATCTGCCAACTTAATCTGTTTAACTGCTTCTAATAATGCAACCGCCTGCGCGGGTGGCATAGACGTGCTGTAAATTAAATGGCGTGCTGATTGAACCAAGAAATCCGCGGTTTGGTCATCACAAAGCACGGCAGCTCCGCTTAAACCAAACGCTTTACCAAATGTCACCACCAAAATTTCAGGTTTAATGCCATAAGCCGAACAACTCCCTCTCCCTTGAAAGCCGCAAACACCAATACCATGAGCATCATCAACCATTAGCCACGCACTGTGTTTTTTTGCAATATCCTGCAAGGTATTCAGTGGGGCGCTATCCCCATCCATACTAAAAACCCCCTCGCTAATCACAAGGGTTTTCCCTGAAGCTGGCTTATTAATTAAATTTTCAAGAGAGGATGTATTGTTATGGTAAAAGCGTCTTAATTGAGCCCCTGAATGTATTGAGGCTTCTATAATAGATGCATGGCTGAGTTTATCGGCTAATATGCGGTCATTTGCTGTCATTAACGCCGTGATCACCGCATGGTTTGCTGCAAAACCGGAAATAAACAACAGTGCTTTTGAGTAACCCAACCACTGTGCCAGTTCACTTTCAAGTGCAACATGCGCTTGGGTATACCCAGTAATATGCCCTGAACCGCCACTCCCAATTCCATAGATATCTGCACCACGTTGCCATGCAGCAATAATCTCAGGATGGTGAGATAACCCTAAATAGTCATTAGACGAAAAATTTAGGTATTTTTCGCCATTTTGGTATAGCTCTCTACCATCAGATCTTTCAATACATTGACGTTGACGCCAGATCGAGGCACGTTTGCGCTGTTCGATCTGGTCTTGTAGGAAAGTTTGCCAGCTCATCATACTGCTGCATTATAAAACTTTGCGTTATCAGCGGTTAACAATGTTTCTGCCAATTTCGCAGCTTGCTGGTTATCCCCTTCATCCGTATCAATACGCTCTGGGTTAATATCCAGTTTCCTAAACAGTGCTAAATCTTTGTTTTCATCTGGATTAGGTGTGGTGAGTAACTTACAGCCATAGAAAACTGAGTTTGCCCCAGCCATAAAACAGAGCGCTTGAGTTTGCTCATTCATATACTCGCGACCTGCCGATAAACGTACATATGACGTCGGCATCATGATACGAGCCACTGCAATAGTACGAATAAAATCAAAGGCATCGACATCTTCATTGTCTGCCATTGGCGTGCCTTCCACTTTCATTAGCATATTAATTGGTACGCTTTCTGGTGGTTTTGGTAAATTGGCTAATTGCACCAGCAAAGCGGCACGGTCGCTAACTTTTTCACCTAAGCCTAAAATACCGCCTGAGCACACTTTTATCCCTGCATTTCGAACATTGCCCAAAGTATCCAAACGGTCTTGGTATGTTCTCGTCGTGATAATATTGCCGTAATATTCAGGGGATGTATCAAGGTTATGATTGTAATAGTCTAAACCCGCCTCAGCGAGGCGCTGGGCTTGGGAGTTATCAATCATCCCTAAAGTCATGCAGGTTTCCATCCCTAGGGATTTCACCTCTTTCACCATCATTTCAAGATAAGGCATATCACGCTCTTTTGGATTGCGCCACGCGGCCCCCATACAAAAACGCGTAGACCCGGCCTGCTTAGCTTTTTTTGCTGATTCAAGCACTTGCTGAACTTCCATCAAACGTTCTGTTTCTAAACCTGTTTTATAGCGAGCGCTCTGCGCACAATATTTGCAATCTTCGGGACATGCGCCTGTTTTAATAGACAACAAGGTACTGACTTGTACTTGCTGCGGGTCAAAATGTTGGCGATGTGTTTGTTGCGCCTGAAATAACAACTCAAAAAAAGGCATTGAAAACAGTTCATTAGCTTGTTTTATTGTCCACTGTTTTAATGTGTTCATGGAGACACTCCAGTTGAAAAAATTGTTGCCAGTTTAAATATTGTGGTTATCATGTCAACTAAAATTATCTAAAAAAGTTTACAATGGGTAATAATGAATAGTCACGATATTGCTTTTGATAGCCAACACATTTGGCACCCTTATACCTCAATGAGTCACCCTATCCCAGCCTATCCAATCGTTGCAGCACAAGGGGTTGAGCTCGAAATGGCAGATGGAAAAAAATTGATTGACGGGATGGCCTCGTGGTGGTCAGCGATTCATGGCTATAACCATCCTGAACTCAACCAAGCAGTCATAAGCCAATTAAATCAGATGTCTCATGTGATGTTCGGCGGAATAACCCACCCACCCGCAGTGAATTTATGCAGGCAGTTAGTCGCCATGACTCCTGATCCACTGGAGTGTGTATTTTTGGCCGATTCAGGATCTGTTGCCGTCGAAGTCGCGCTTAAAATGGCGCTGCAATATTGGCAAGCTAGAGGTGAAAAACGTCAACGAATTTTAACATTACGCCATGGATATCATGGGGATACCTTTGGTGCGATGGCGGTCTGTGACCCAGATAACTCCATGCATGGTCTGTATAAAGGCTATTTGCCACCGCATATCTTTGTGGATGCCCCACAATGTGGTTTTTATGATGAATGGGAGCCAAGTGATCTTGAGCCTTTAATTCGTGAATTAACTAAAAATCATCGTGAAATTGCAGCGATCATCTTAGAGCCGATCGTACAAGGCGCGGGGGGAATGCGTATCTATCACCCTGAGTATTTGAAAGGTGTGCGCCAGTTATGTAATGAATATGGGATCTTGCTCATTGCAGATGAAATCGCTACAGGTTTTGGGCGTACAGGAAAACTGTTTGCCTGTCATCACGCCAATATATCACCAGATATTATGTGCTTAGGTAAAGCATTAACAGGCGGTTATATGACGCTTTCAGCGACGCTCACAACACGCCACGTCGCAGAAACGATTAGCAACGGTGAAGCGGGTTGTTTTATGCATGGCCCGACCTTTATGGGTAACCCCCTAGCCTGTGCTGTCGCCGATGCAAGTCTAACTCTGTTGCTTAATAGCCCTTGGCAACAAACGATTGCCAATATTGAACAACAACTCAAAACCGAACTGCTGCCCTTAGCCTCACACTCTGCTGTTGCAGATGTGCGTGTACTTGGCGCTATTGGCGTGATTGAAATGAAGCAGCCTGTAAATACCGCCGCTTTACAAAAAGTGTTTGTGGAAAATGGCGTATGGGTACGCCCATTTGGCAAATTAATTTATATTATGCCACCGTATATCATCACCCCTGAGCAACTCACTAAGGTCACCGATACCATGGCCAAAGTCTTAGGGTAATCAATAAAACAAACTTAATGCTTTGTTTTTAAACAGATTTTTAAACAGATAATCTCCTAAATAATTTGAGTTATAGCTAGGCGGCAAACAAGGGTATCCCTAGGAGTATACATAAGTATGTGACTAGGGTACCCGCGTGAAGCCAACACAGCTATAACTCGAAGTATGACGGAGATTAAAGGATGAAAGACAGTACCCACATAGGGCCTTTACCTACAGAATAACGCCCCACCTCTGTTAACTTCCCAGTAATCCCGTCAATCTCTGACACTGAAATATGGTCGGATTTTTGCCCGCTGGAGATTAAAAAACGCCCAGTTGCATCGATATTAAAGCCCCTTGGGTGTACCTCGGTTGGGTAACGCGCCTCTAACGTGAGTTCGCAGCCATCATCAGAAATAATATAGTGGCTAATGTAGCTTTCTGAACGCTCACTGACATATAAATGGCGACCATTTGGCGTCACATGAATATCGGCAGCCCAACGTTGGCTTTCATTGCCTGCAGGGTAGTTTGCCAATGTTTGCATTGTACGATAACGGGTGAACTTACGGTAAACACCAATGGTTGAATCCAGTTCATTTACACAGTAAATAACTTTCTCCGTTGGATGGAATGCCAAATGGCGAGGGCCTGAATTTGGCGCGGTTGTTATTTGGTCAGCTGTTGCTTCCGTTAAATACCCTTTCTCATTCAGATCAAACAAGCGGATATGATCTTCCCCTAAACAAGGCACCCAAAGTTGCTGATTATCTGCATCGACATGAGATGAATGAGGGTTACGCAAGCCTTCAATCACTTGGATCACTTGACTCGGTACACCATCTTGATTCATCGATAACACAGATAAATTGTGTTGATGATAGGAAGGCACAAACAAGTATTTACCTGTATTATCAAGGGATAAGTGTACAGGTGTACCTGGTACTGATGTTTCTGCTTTTAAGCGTAACGTGCCTTTCGTTTCAATCTCATAGGTTACGACGCGAAAATTTGGGCGCACACCAATATACAGGTGCTTTTTATCATGGCTTAGCACCATTGGTTGCACCTGTCCTGGTGTTTTCACAGTTTGCAGAAGCGTCAACTCCCCCACTTCATTCATTGACCACACATGAATTTGCTGACTTTCGGGACTTGCAATATAAACAACCTGTTCCATCTGAACTCCTTAATTCATGACAAAAATGCTAAGCCGCATCGATAACCTAAATGTATTAGGCCACTATACCTTATATTTTTTAAATTACTGTGAGTAATTAACGCCAATGCCGCTATTACCTTAAACCAACATCGTTAAACTAAAACGGTTCAGTTCGTTACTATTATCAGCTATGATGATAAAATGACCTCATTCCTATAGCTCGCCTATAGGTCACTTCTAAAATCACGTGGAGCCGTTTATGTCATACCGCGTTATTGCGCTCGATCTCGATGGAACACTGCTTGATCATCAAAAGAAGATCCTGCCTGAATCGTTAGCTGTCCTACAAGAAGCCCGCCGCCAAGGCGTCAAAGTGATCATCGTGACAGGCCGTCACCATGTCGCCATTCACCCTTTTTACCAAGCGCTTGATCTGGATACTCCTGCTATTTGCTGTAACGGTACTTACCTTTATGACTATCTCGGGAAAAAAGTTCTCAAATCAAATCCAATGACCCTCGATTCAGTCACTCAAATGATTGATAAGTTACGCGGAACCGATATCCAACATTTAATGTATGTGGATAACGCGATGTTATATAACGCAAAAACTGAAGGTATTACGCGCACATTAAATTGGGCTGATTCATTACCCGCCGCACAACGTCCAACCATTGAGTTTGTTGAAGACTATGCGGATGTGATGCATAACTATGATTCTATTTGGAAATTTGCGGTTAGCTCACAAAATAAAGAGCAGTTACACCAAGTCGTCAACGAAATCGAAAATGATTTTGGCTTAGATTGTGAATGGTCTTGGATGGATCAGGTGGATGTGGGTCGTAAAGGAAATAGTAAAGGCCAACGTTTAAAAGAGTGGGTTGAATCCCAAGGTATGACAATGGAAAATGTTGTCGCTTTTGGTGATAATTTCAATGACTTAAGCATGCTTACCACCGCAGGCCTCGGCGTCGCAATGGGCAACGCTGTCGATGAAATCAAGCAGCAAGCCAAACTGGTCACTCGCGAAAATACCGAACCTGGTATCGCTGAAGTGATCCGCAAATACGTTTTATAATATTTAAACGTTTTTGTATAAAAAGAGAGAGCAATGCTCTCTTTTTATTTTTTAGGTCATTTCTGAAAATTAATCATCAAGAAGAAAACAACAAAAGCTTAAAAATAATAAATAATACTATTTTATTCTGCATCTTTATCGCCTCTGGGAAAAGAGAAGTATTTTAACCCATATCTTTATTATTTTTACTTATATTCCTCAATCTCCATTATTTTCAATCTTTTTATATTTGTATATTAATGCCTCTTTTTTTTAGATAATGCTTTTAGGACTCATAAATATAATAATTTAAAAATGCTAAAACATAATTCTTCTGTCAGAAAAATCATTAAAGAAATTGAATACATCGCCAACAATGCAATAAATCACGATGATTTCAATAAGGCACTAAAGTTAGTACAGAACTTTGGCCAACCACTCAAGTATAAAAATGGTATTTTGTATACCCTTGCTTCTTTGAGCTTTAGTGTTTTTCTCTGGGTGCTATATATCACCTATTATTCCGACTATGATAAAACGTGGGGGGAATACCATTCCTATATCCTAGTTGCCAGTGCTGCCATAACTCTGATGTCCTTGTCTGTATGCCTATTTAGAAGATCCAGAATGAAGAAAATCAGTCACAAAATCTACACTGGTATTGCGTTGTTAGATTATGGGATTCATCCTCAGCCACTTAATTCAGGTATAGCGCATAATAACCTTGAAAATTTTGTCGAATTTAACCGAGGCAACTATTCACGGCAAATAATGTATGAATACCCCACACTTTCAGACACAGTACCAGCATTCAGTTTTTATAAATTTGAATTTGTTGATGAAGTTGAGACCGAAGAAACGACAACCGACAGCAAAGGTAACACGACAACAACGAAGAAAACCCGTTATGACCATTATTACCGTTATGGGATCATGACCGACTACTCATATTTTAAAAATATAGCAGTTATCTCAAGCGGTATCGTACCCCATGCAACAAAATATAAAGCTTCATCAATCGAATTCTCTAAATATTTCAAACTTGGTGCGATGAATGAGTTAGAATTATCTAAATGGTTAAAACCAACTATCGTTGAATTATTACTGAATGCACGAAATACATTTAAAAAGCTCAATATTGAAATAAACCAACAGGGTGTAATGTGTATTAGTTTCTCTGATGACGATGTTATTAGTGGAAAATATTATTATAATCTGGAAAGTATTTCTGAATTTTCTGATGAAATTAGTGAAAAAAATAAGTTACCGAAACTAGAGAAACTAATGACGCTACATCAAAATATCATAAAATATACTAATAATAATTTTTAAAATAAGGAAATCATCCATGAGTGGATTTTTAATTTTTATAGTCATCATCGCTATTGCTATACTCGCAACGATCCTCATCCACAACAGTATTATTCAAAAACACAATCGGCTTCGCCAATCTTGGGCTGATGTGATCACTCAAGAGCGTCAAAAAACACAAATTATTCCTAAAATTGAAGGTTTGGTAAAAGACCATAAAGAATATGAATCATCATTGCTCAATAGTTTAACTCAAATGCGTACCGCAGCCGCGAAATTAAACCGTTCAGCCAATGATGTAACACCTGACACATTAAAGGATTTTCAGCACGATTTTAAAAATGCGGTAAGTCATTTTAATGTCGCCGTAGAAAATTACCCTGATTTAAAGTCAATTCAACTTTATCGTGATTTGGCGAATGAAATCTCAGAACAAGAAGACAACGTAGGGGCTGCAATTCGTATATACAACAGTAATGTGGCAACCTTCAATACAGCCATAGAGGTTTTCCCTAACAGTATGATTAACAATATAATGACAAAGAAAAACCCAGCCATGCCGTTTGATCATGAAGAGTCTGCGAATGCGATTGGATTTAAGCCCTCCTTTTGATTATGAATGTATCACTTTCAGTCAGCACGGATAACGAATAAATACCACCATCTTGGCCACATACTGTTGTATGTGGCTTTCTGTTAACCACATGATTTAAGATTATAAATGACGTGACAACGACACAGCCTTAACTTGCGCATACACCTTGCGGCCTTTACGAATTGACAGCTCATCACGAGCCCAGCGCGTAATACGAGCCCACAAATAGTGCTCATCGCCTAAATCCAGTTTCACATCAATTTGCTCGCCATCTTCAATCCATTCAACCACTTCTGCAGAAAGAATATTACGAATACTGCTAATTGACGGTTTTTCTAGCACCAATGAAACATCAGAAGCATCGACACGAATACGTAATTCTGCACCTTGATGGCTATCAACCCGCGGGATCCATAACTTTTGACCACCGACAACCACTGCTGTCATATCGTAATCTGGATGCTGGCTATGCACTGTCGCACTGATGACACTACTTAATGTTTCTTTTTGTAGCCAAGGACGCAACGCACTGCTCGCCCATACTTCTTCAAGTGGCCCAAACGCTTTAACTTTCCCGTCTGCCATCACAATCACTTTATCCGCCAAGCGCAGGATTTCATCTAAACTATGGCTTACATACAGAATGGGAATTTTAACGTCTTGAGACAGTTTTTCTAAATAAGGCAATAACTCACGTTTACGCGGTAAGTCTAAAGAAGCCAGCGGCTCGTCCATCAATAAAATTTCAGGGGCCGTTAACAATGCACGACCAATAGCAACACGCTGTTTTTCCCCACCCGACAACGTTATCGGATAGCGATTAAGGAGTTGTTCAATACCCAATAACTCAACAATGTCATCAAAACGTGATTTCATTGTTGAGGCCATGCCATAACGCAAATTATTTTTGACACGATAATGCGGAAATAACCGAGCATCTTGGAACACATAGCCAATATGGCGTTGTTCAGGCGGCAAACAAATTTTCTTTTCGATATCCACTAAGGTGCGGCCATTTAACACTATGCGCCCTTTGTTGGGCTTCGTTAGCCCACCAATCACGTTAATTAAAGAGGTCTTGCCTGCCCCCGATAATCCAAAAACGGCAGTAATACTTTCAGTGGGTAGCTGGGTATTCACTTCTAATTGCAAATCCCCTAACTTTTGGAAAAAGTCGAGTTCTAACATCTTACGCTACCCCCAAACGTTTTTTACCCCAACGGGTTAGCCATTCTGAAATTAATAATGAAATCAAAGCTAAAACGATGGCAATAATACACAAACGGGCAGCATCAACTTCCGCACCAGGTGTTTCAATCAGGGTATACATAGCAAGGGGAATCGTTTGGGTTTCACCTGGTATATTAGACACGAAAGTAATAGTGGCACCAAATTCACCCAGAGAACGAGCGAAAGCCAGCACAGTACCCACGATAATACCCGGTAAAGAAAGAGGGATCGTGATCGTAAAAAAGACACGTAAAGGCGTTGCCCCTAGTGTTCTCGCGGCCTGTTCGAGTTTACGGTCTACCGCTTCGAGAGCCAAGCGAATAGCCCGCACCATTAAGGGGAAAGCCACCACCGCAGATGCAAGTGCTGCACCTCGCCAACTAAACGTGAAGCTAAAACCAAACCAGTTATACAGCCATTCACCAATAAAACCGCGTTTTCCCATGCTGATCAATAATAAATAGCCCACTACCACGGGTGGCAGCACCAGTGGTAGATGGATAATACTATCGAGCAGTGTTTTACCTGGGAAATTACAGCGAACCAATACCCAAGCCGTTAAAATACCGAGGGGTAAGCTGAGGATCACAGCGACACTGGATACTTTGAGGCTCAGGTAAATTGCTTCCCATTCATAAGGACTTAACATCTGCAACGAAACACTCTCTTAGTTTTTATTTAGTACGTGGATCAAAACCGTAACGTTTGAACACTTCAGAAGCCGCTGGGGTTTTCAGGTATTCGTAGTAGTCACGAGTCGCTTTATTGTCTTGATCTTTAACGATAGCCATTGGGTATTCAACAGGTTTATGTGAATCTGCAGGGAAAATACCCACCACTTTTACTTTTTGGCTGGCGACAGCATCAGAGCCGTACACAATACCTAAAGGTGCTTCTTGGCGTTCAACCAGTGCCATACCACTACGCACGTTATTGGTACGTGCTAATAATGGATCAACGGTTTCCCATGCCCCTAAGTTACCTAATGCTTCTTTCGCATAGATACCGACTGGCACGTGGTCAGGGTCACCAACTGCTAATCTGCCACCATCTAACAGTTTTTTCCAATCTGTTTGTTTGTTAATTTCGACTTTATCTATTTTTGAATCTTTTGGTGCGATTAATACTAGCTCATTACCTAATAAGGTGTAGCGTGTATTTTCGACCATTAATTTTTTATCGATAGCGTAATCCATCCACTGTTGGTCAGCAGAAATAAACAGATTAGCAGGTGCGCCTTGTTCAATTTGACGGGCTAATGTGGAAGACGATGCATAAGATGCCACCACTTCTACATTGGATTCTTTTTTGTATTGTTCTGAAATTTCATTCAGCGCGTTAGTTAAAGAAGCAGCAGCGAAAACGGTAATTTTATCAGCGGCAAAGCTGTTGCTTGCCATTGTTAACGTTAATGTTGCACTAGCAAGAAGAGATACCAAACCTTTTTTCATTTTAATCCACCATAGTATTAGTTAACACGCTATATATATCAGGACACAGCGATAACTTAAAGTTAAACTACGTATAAAAGTGTGCTGGCTCAAGAAATGATGCAATTTTGCTGCACCTTACCGTCACATGTTAAAAAAAAGGTTAGTTCTTCACGCTGGCCACTCCACCGTTTTTATATAGAAGTAAGCATATTCCACTTGATATTTTATCGGCACTTTTAATTCAAATTTTAATTTTTACGGTGAATTTGTGATTCATCGTGATCCCAAGCTAAGAGAAGAAACGATAGTGCTGATAACTCAATCTGCTTCAAAGCATATTTCCTCCGAACAATTACACAATTTATTAATTGGAAAAATAGATCATCAAGGGTTAATGGAACTCACTCAATCCGCCAGCCAAGGTAATCTTGATGATATTGATTTATTGAATAATTTAGCGTTACGCCGTGATGAGCTAGGCCATAAATCAGAAAATATTTTGTGTGATATCTTCAGTGGAAAAATCGAAGGCAAAGAAGGTATTGACCTCGAAATGTGGATAACAATCATTGGATTTTATTTGCACTTTACCCTACAACTTCACAACATATTCCACCAAACAACCCAATAAAATGCGCCGTCTTTAATTCATACAATAAGCTTAGTGATGATATTCGAAGGGAAATAGTGCTTGGCGACAGAAAAAATCGATATCGCTGAAAAAGACATCGCTTACATTGAAGGGAATATTCAGCAAAATGTGCCCAATGGGCTGCGGATTATTTGTCCTTGAGGCAATCAAACAACTCACTGAAAACCATCAACAAAGCCCTATTAAAGCGCTCGAAAGGTTTCACTAAAATTTTGCTAAAAAAACAACAGAAGAACAAGAACAGTTTAATACCCAGAGCTGTCGACAACTGTTTTCAGACTACTATGATGATGCTTATCAAAAATAGCCGTCATTACGCTTTCAAAATAAAACCCCCTGATTACATTGACAATCAAGGGGTCTATGAGCAATTCGAACTGTACTCGCTACGCGTTACTTGTTCTCAGTATTATGATGATGTGGTACGTGCGCTTTAGACAGTAAGTTAAAGAATGCGCCTAAGCCATAAATCAAGCCCATGATTAAAAACATCACAACTGGAACCATCATCAGAGCAAAACCTAAACTTTTAATGAGTTCTAACATAAAAAAGCCTCTTCAGTGATACTGTACCCACCAGCCTACAAGATACGCTGACGAGGGAAAATTCGACTCTCAATACATCTATTATAAATACAATGATTATAAATCAAATCAAAATAATAACGCATAATCACGTTATAATGCAGACTATTTTAGACAAAATATTATACTAACGACATACTAAACGTGCTTTTTAACTCTGTCACCACCAACCTAGCTGGAAGGGAGAAAAATATGCAGGCAGAAATCTTACTCACACTTAAGTTGCAGGGCAGCTTATTTGCTGATCCACGCCGTATCGCACTACTCAAACAAATTAAAGCGACCGGTTCTATCAGCCAAGGCGCTAAACTTGCAGGTATTAGTTATAAAAGTGCTTGGGATGCCATCAATGAGATGAACCAACTCACCGATGATATTCTGGTTGATCGCGCAACTGGCGGAAAAGGCGGTGGTGGCACCACATTAACACATTACGGCGAAAGACTGCTCCAGCTATATGATTTATTAGCACAAATTCAACAGAAAGCCTTTGATGTTCTCAAGGAAGATAATTTACCCCTTGATAGCCTACTTGCGGCAATTTCGCGCTTTTCACTGCAAACCAGTGCCCGTAACCAGTTTTTCGGTACATTGATTGCTCGCGACCATACACATGTCCAACAACACGTTCAAATCCGTTTAGCGGATAACAGTACAGTGATCAATGCCGCACTGACTGAGCAAAGTGCTAACCGTTTAGGGTTAGTCGAAGGCAAAGAAGTGCTCGCATTAATTAAAGCGCCTTGGGTTAAGCTCAGCAAACAACCAAACCAAACCGAGTTCGATAACCGTCTTGAAGGCAAAATCACTGCACTAGAACGTGGTAAAGATAATAGCGAAGTGATCGTCACACTAACAGGCGGTGAAACACTCTGTTCAACCCTGCCAAATAGTGATGTTGATGCTCTATCTTTGCAAGTTAACGATACGATCACTGCACTTTTCAATGCAGACCAAGTGATTGTCGCTACCCTTTGCTAAATAAATCGGCTTACTTGCTTGAAAAAGTAAGTAAGCATTCACCTTTTTCTCTCGCCCTCCTCGCTCAATTGTTGACTTTATCCTCAATCCTGATTATTCCTGTTAGATAACAAGGTAAATATTCATGATAAGGAAGCTTGATGAGCGCAATAACAATACAACATAGCAGCTTTAAGCTCAGTGAAACACAAACGCTTGATATTCCACAACTCAATATTAACAAAGGTGAAAGCTGGGCATTTATTGGTTCTAACGGCAGTGGTAAATCATCACTGGCTCGCGTTCTTTCCAACGAGCTCAAACCACTTTCTGGTGTTGTCAAAAATACCTTTAACGCTCCTGTCCGCCTTTCGTTTGAACAGCTACAAAAAATCATTAGTGAAGAGTGGCAACGTAATAATACCGACCTGCTCAGTGATGACGAGGAAGATACTGGTTATACCGCTGCTGAAATCATTCAATTTAACCATAAAGACAATGAATATTGCTTAGAACTCGCCGCACGATTCGGCATCCGTGACTTACTTTCTCGTCGTTTTAAATATCTTTCTACAGGGGAAACACGTAAAGTTCTGTTATGCCAGACATTAATGGGTAATCCTGACCTACTGATTTTAGATGAGCCCTTTGATGGTTTAGACGTCTATTCGCGTAGCAACTTGAGCGAACTACTCTACAGTTTGTCTGAAAAAGGTTTAACGTTAGTTTTAGTATTAAACCGCTTTGATGAACTTCCAGATTATATTGAAAATATGGGCGTAGTAGCGGGTTGTAAATTAACGATGTCTGGTGATAGAGAGTCAGTACTTGCTAACACCCTAATCAGCCAGTTACAGCACAGTGAAAAAATTAAGCAGCTGTCCATTCCAGATACAGAAGACCCAACCAACGACGAAAAGCTGGATGATACAACCCCTCGTATCATTTTAAATAATGGTGTCATCAGTTATAACGACAAGCCCATTTTGCATGGATTAACTTGGCATGTTAACCCTGGTGAACACTGGCAAATTATTGGTGAAAATGGCGCGGGGAAATCCACCTTATTAAGCTTAATCACAGGTGATCATCCACAAGGCTATAGCAATGATTTAACTTTATTTGGCCGCCGCCGCGGCAGCGGAGAAACCATTTGGGACATTAAGCGCCACATCGGTTATGTGAGTAACAGTATTCACCAAGAGTATCGCGTCGCGACTAGTGTGCTCAATGTGATTATTTCTGGTTTCCATGATTCCATCGGTTTATACCAAACACCATCGGATCGCCAGATACAATTAGCGTATGAATGGTTAGCGTTGTTAGGGTTTCCGTCTCAAACCGCGCAACAACCTTTCCATAGCCTTTCATGGGGCCAACAACGGTTAGTTTTAATCGCGCGAGCACTTGTCAAACATCCAGCGATGCTCATTCTAGATGAACCATTGCAAGGGCTTGATGGACTGAATAGATTACTCGTTTTGCGCTTTATTGATGTGATGCTCAAGCAAGGTAATACCCAATTGCTATTTGTTACCCACCATCAGGAAGATGCGCCAGACTGTATAACTCATCGGTTAACCTTCGTTCCTGAGAGTGGGAAATATCGCTACGATATTGAAGAGGTTATCCGCAGCTAAAAAGTGTCAGTAATTTGGCAAATAAACCAAGTTGCTGATAGCTTTTCATAAAGTCGCAAGATGCTTTGCTTGATATCCATCATAAGAATATGTAAACAGTGATTTTATCGCTTGCTGTATCGATTCAATTAGAGTTAAATTTACTGTATCGACAAATTAATTAACCAAGAAAACAAATATCACTATTGGTGTCGTATTTGTTTTTCACATTGATAGGGATAAAAAACAAGTTGCTACTGGCGTTCAAGTTGACTATCCCTATAATGTAGGTCAGCAACAATTCATTTCTAATTAGAATGTACTGATAGGAGTTTTAGCTATGGCTGTAACTAAACTGGTTTTAGTAAGACACGGTGAAAGTGAGTGGAACAAAGAAAACCGCTTCACAGGTTGGACGGATGTTGAGTTATCTGATAAAGGCCGCGAAGAAGCAAAAGTTGCGGGCCAATTATTGAAAGATGAAGGCTTTGTCTTTGATTTTGCTTACACTTCTGTGCTGAAACGCGCTATCCATACTCTGTGGAACATTCTTGATCAAGTTGAGCAACAATGGCTGCCAGTTGAAAAAAGCTGGAAACTGAATGAGCGCCACTACGGTGCCCTGCAAGGTTTAGACAAATCAGAAACAGCGGCAAAATACGGTGACGAGCAAGTTAAACTGTGGCGCCGTGGCTTCGCCATCACTCCACCAGATCTGACTAAAGATGATGAGCGTTACCCAGGTCACGACCCACGTTATGCAAAACTATCAGAAAGCGAATTACCTGTGACTGAAAGCTTAGCAACCACTATCGACCGTGTTGTTCCTTATTGGGAAGAAGTAATTAAGCCACGCGTTGCAAGCGGTGAGAAAGTCATTATTGCTGCACACGGTAACTCACTGCGTGCACTGGTGAAATACTTGGATAACATGGGTGAAGATGAAATTCTGAACCTTAACATCCCAACTGCGGTACCTATGGTTTATGAGTTCGATGAAAACATGAAACCAATCAAACGTTACTACTTAGGTAACCAAGACGAAATCGCAGCAAAACAAGCTGCGGTAGCGAACCAAGGTAAAGCGAAGTAAGTATTCACTTTATATTACCGAGAAAGGGTTAAGCGCAAGCTTAGCCCTTTTTTATTATCCTTTGTTCTCCTTCCTACAAAAATTACCAACTCAAGGTGTCAGAAATTCAAATAACCGACTATCATAGGGAAAATTTTTTGAAAGGTTGATAAAACAACGAAATGAATAAATTTAATATCTATGTTTGGGTTGGCCTGGTGCTCAGCGCCAGTATTTTAGGTTCACTTCTGTATATGATCAATGCAGGTGAACTGGTTATTGATGGTTCAAATGGTGCCGCCAATCATGAACTGATGAAAACCTTAATGATCATTGCTTGCGTCAGCTTTCCAATCCAAATTGTTAGCATGATGGTGATGGCCTATAAGCCCAAATTATCAATCGTTCTCGCTATCATTAGTAGTGTAGCCTTAATGCCAATCACCATTGTTTTTGCCATGGGAATGATTTTTTCTGCCACACGCTGGCGTTATCGTCAATTAGAGCCATTTGATACCAGCCTTAATGTCGGCTTTACTGAGAAGGTTGAATTTAATAAACGTAATAACCGCATTGTTGTGATTTCCCTTGGGATCATCAGCATTGCCTTTATTTTATTGAGCCAAAGTTTGGGGATGTTTTTATTTGTTCTGACCATTTTTCTTGGTTACTTTGGTAAAAAAGCAAGTGATAACCTCTATTTAGCTGTTAAAGACGCGCAGTTTTATATTCGCCCAAATATTTTTGCGCATTGTTATCGCATTCCACTAAAAAACGTTACTTATGTGAAAGGTGAGAAAGGGAAAGTGTTCTTTGATATTCAAACCTCAGAGGGGCCATTGCAATTAACTGCGACACCAGCAAATGCAACACCTGAAGAACAAGCTAATTTAAAAGCATTTCTCGAAAAGATCCCAAAAAATCAATAAAAAACAAAAAATCATGGTCAGCTAACAAGCTGACCATGATTCACTTAATTTACTTGTGGCACCATTGGTATAAATGGTTTAATGGGCTCTACTTTTATTGCAGCATCATTAATAGCATGAGCATCTAGAACCTTAAACCCTGCAAGAGAGAGCGTTAATTGTTCTGTAACATCATTTGTTGTAAGTTCAAATACATTTAAAATATTTACATTTTTATCTTGTAAGCTAATGCCTGCTTGTTCAAAATAAACTTTAAGTTCGCTATTTTTTTCTAATAATATCTTACTGTATTCTTTATAGTCTTCAATCTCAGCCTTTATCTCACTAATTTTATCTTCATCTAGTTCTTTATTTTCCAAATTATTATTAAGATTAACAACTTCACCCTCAAGATATTTTATATACTCCTCATTTCCTTTAAACTCTCGAATATAATTATAACCACCATAGCTTTTATTGTTTTCATAAAAGCAATTTTTATAATATAAGCTATCAATGGAGTTTTTCGTTTGATTTATTTTATTATTTAATTCATAGCTACTCTCATTGAAATCTTGAAATATTGACTGAAACTCATTTTTTCCTCCATTAAGATTAGCAATATCATCCAGACTAATTTGCGGTGCTAATTTTAGCGTATTTTTTAATATATCTTTTTTATCTGAGATAAATTTTTCAAATACTTTAATATCGTTAGGTGATTTCTGATATGCTTCAATTTTAACTAATAACATATCTAACTCTTCAATTTGTTCTTGCAACGTTGGTATAAAAGAATTCAATTCATATTGATACATTAACATAAGGATAATATTTTCATGCTTAATATCATCATAAATATCAGGTTTTTCAATCACCAAATCTCGAAGCTTACTACTATTTAAAGTTATTTCTTTTTTATATTTATTATACTCATCAATTAGCCCAACCACTTCTGCATGCAAATCGTTCGCTATTCTCATTGTATTTATTTTATAATTAGCATAACTATATTCATTATATCTCATTTTAAATTCCTTTTAAATTTACATTTTAAAAGCCATCTAGCGGAAAATTAAAAGTACGCCATAAAACTAAGAATGACAAATTTAGTTTTAGTATAATATAAAAACAAAAAAATGATGATAATGATAATTAAGTAAACTAAGAGGTTTTATGAATAAATAATAAAAAACCTATTCTAATAATATGAATAGGTTTTTTATTTAATCTTATTGAATAACTTATTTATTTCGACGCGCTATCACAGCTTCTGATAACTGGCGTAATACTTTTTCTGTATCATCCCAACCAATACACGCATCTGTCACACTTTGTCCGTAAACTAAAGGCTGGCCAGATTCTAAATCTTGATTACCTTCAACTAAATTACTTTCAATCATGACACCGCTGATTGTGTACGTGCCGCCACGAATCTGTTCACAAACATCAAGAGCAACTTCCATCTGCTTTTCAAATTTCTTGCAGCTATTGGCGTGACTAAAGTCAATCATAATGTTTGGAGCAAGTTCAGCCTTAACTAAACTTTCTTTAACCGCTTTGACATGCTCCGCACTATAGTTTGGTTCTTTTCCACCACGTAAAATGATATGGCAATCTGGATTCCCGCTGGTATTAACAATAGCCGAATGTCCCCATTTAGTGACGGACAAAAAACTATGTGCTGAACGTGCTGAGTTGATGGCGTCAATCGCAATTTTAATCGTGCCGTCAGTTCCATTTTTGAAGCCCACAGGACAGGATAATCCAGAAGCAAGCTCACGATGAACTTGTGATTCTGTTGTTCTTGCTCCGATTGCCCCCCAACTCATCAAATCTGCCACGTACTGCGGAGTTATCATATCTAAAAATTCTCCCGCCGTCGGCAAGCCTTGACTATTAATTGTTAATAATAACTCACGTGCGATGCGCAAGCCTTCATTAATATCAAAACTACGATCCATATGTGGATCATTGATTAGCCCTTTCCAACCAACTGTGGTACGCGGTTTTTCAAAATAAACACGCATAACGATTTCTAAGGAGTCTTTTAACTCATCACGTAGTTTTTTTAAGCGCTCAGCATATTCTAGTGCAGCTTTTGTGTCATGAATTGAGCAAGGGCCAATAATAACAACTAAGCGGTCATCATCCCCTTCTAGGATATTATGAATAGCAAGGCGTGCTTCATGAACGGTAAACGCAGCTTTATCGGTTGCTGGAAATTTTTCAAGCAGAGCAATAGGGGGTAATAATTCTTTTATTTGTTTAATTCTGACGTCATCGTTCTGATAGTTCATACCTGTATATCCAATGTTTATTATTTTTTACTGTTGTTGATTTGCATACCTAATTTATCCCAAGCTAGAGCACAAAATAGACCTATGAGCTCGCTCACTGCACTTAAAAGATGAATTGATAACTTAAAAGATAATCGGCATCGAATTTTTAATCTAACCGTTCAGCGAACATCTGTAAACAGCTTAGCGCACACAGAAACAAGGGATTTATCTACGGCTGATTATAAAATGAGGAGAAATATGAATATTTAGCACAATAAGTAGGATCAATTCGCATTTTACAGCGTTAAAAATAAGTAAAACGGCTAAATAACGAGGATATTACTTTAGCCGTTTTCTGTTTTTTTTCAGGTTATGGACGAGATAAAGGCGATGAACCATTATCTTTTGCTGATTTTATCCAAAGTCGGGAGCCATTTAAGGCTATACCCAGCAAAATAAGGTATTCCAACGACATCGCGTATACCCCTTGGATAAAGAAAATCACAATGCTTATCACATTAATGATCACCCATAATAACCAGTTTTCAACGTACTTACGCGTCATTAAGATCATCGCCACCACAGAAAGAATGGTCATTGTCGAATCCCAGAACGGAAATGCATCAGGCTCTATGGTTGGCATCGCCAAATTGGCACCAAGCATATTCAAGATCTCAACCGCCCAAGTCGCAAGCACACCAAATACCACATCAATATTAAAAGTCAGATAGAGAATTGCTAATACCGAAAGCACTAGGGTGACAGAGGCTTTTGGTAGGCTTAACCAGCGGATCTTTAATTCCGCTTGTTGAGAGCTATTCACACGGCTCCATGCATACCAACCATAAATATTAGCGACAAAGAAAAATATCTGTAAAAGTAAATTCGCATACAATTGAATCTGAAAGAAAATGACAGCAAATAGAGAAACGTTAATTAAACCAAACAGATAATTAATCGTTTTCTCTAAACTTGCCAATAAGATGCAAAGCAAGCCTGCTATTGTCCCGACGGCTTCAATATACGATAAATCATACACGGAACCCCATAGAGGAATTTGTACTAACGTATTGGCTGTACTAAAAAAATCCATCCCGAAATCCTTTTAAAGGTTAGTCAATATTATATTGCTCAGTATTGCATTTAAATTATGCGGGTTATTTTAGACTCTGTGCAAAATTTAACATTTTATTCAGCGGTAATAACGCTTTTTTACGTAAATCATCACTAACATGTATTTGATGACTCTGTGAATTCCCTTCTAATGCCTCTGCAATCGCTTTTAAGCCATTCATCGCCATCCAAGGACAATGAGCACATGTTCGACATGTTGCCCCCTCTCCTGCGGTTGGCGCAATATATAGGGCTTTTTCAGGGCAAGCCTGCTGCATTTTATAAAAAATCCCTTTATCCGTTGCCACAATCATGGATGGATTAGGTAAATCTTGTGCAGCTTTAATTAATTGACTTGTGGAGCCTACTGCATCGGCAAGATCAACAATGGCTTGAGGTGATTCAGGATGAACCAACACGGCAGCTTCAGGATAAAGCGCCTTCATTTTTTCCAAGGACTGTGTTTTAAATTCATCATGTACAATACATGCGCCTTCCCAGCACAGAATATCTGCGCCAGTTTGCTGCTGTACATAGCGCCCAAGATGGCGATCGGGTGCCCAAATAATTTTTTCACCTAAGCTATCAAGGTGTTCTATTAACTCAACGGCAATACTGGAGGTCACAACCCAATCTGCACGGGCTTTTACCGCAGCTGACGTATTGGCGTACACCACCACTGTTCTATCTGGATGAGCATCACAAAAGCGAATAAATTCGTCTTCTGGACAACCAAGATCAAGGGAGCATTGAGCGTCCAATGTTGGCATCAAAACGTTTTTTTCTGGGCTGAGTATTTTGGCGGTTTCACCCATAAATTTTACGCCAGCAACCACCAATGTTGATGCAGAATGTTTAGCGCCGAAACGTGCCATTTCTAACGAGTCTGCGACGCACCCACCAGTCTCTTCTGCTAGTGCTTGAATTTCAGGATTGGTATAGTAGTGTGCAACGATAACGGCATTTTTTTCAATCAGTAATGATTTAATCTGCTCACGATAAAACGCTTTTTCATCCGAGCTTAATATCGCAGGTTTCGGTGGGAATGGGTAAACTGACTGTTCAAAATCGATAAAAACGCTCATTTCTTGCCCCTGTTTAGCATAAATCGATTTTATGACTTTAATTAAGTTTAAAACCGAAAAATAAAGCAATTTTGTTTTATATACTAAACAAGATACTCCACTTCGTTCAAGATGTCTCCACTCATTTTACTTATTGAGCATCATTTTTCACCGTTATCCATTTTTCTTAACGGATTTTTATACATAAAAACGAAAGATGACCACTCTTTGATTGATAGCTAGCTGTTTAATGAACGGAGCATCTGTACATACAAAATAGAACAAGTTAACGTTGTAGGTGCATCGAATAAACAATGGCTATCTGCCTACTTCTAGTATAGGCAGATAGAATATTAATATATTGGCATCGGCGGTAAAATTGATGTTATAACATCAAAATAGCTTACTGCCTGAAAGGACGAGGGCTGCCCACGTAAAAAACCTACCATACTCTCTGCTAAATGACCATCATCACTACGCCGTTCCGGTTTTATATTATCTTGATTACTGACTCCTTCTTTTTTATTCATATCATTTTGCATTAACTTATCACTCAATATATCAGCTTTTTGTTTATTATCTGTAACAGTGTCAACGTTATCATTTTCAGGATTATTAATATCATCGCCCACGTCTAATGCATCATCATGTTGTAAATAATCTATTGCATAAGATACATCATGTGCTGCATACCTTAAATCAGCGACAGAAGAGTGAAAAGTTAGTGTATATTCTTTAGCATCTATAACTAACTGGCTAATATTATAATCAAATTTGAATAACAGCCTATTAAATTGAGAACCAATGAATGGATAATTACGTATACTATTTGCTACATCAGTATAATCCTCTGCGATATTGGGTGTAATATTTTTTATCTCTGATGGGTTTTCAATGTAAAACCTCAGTTCATCTTGTAGTTTCTGGTATTTATCTAGCGCCCCCTTAACGGTATGAATATAATCTTTAATTTTTTCTATATAGTTTTTAGATTGAATATATTCCACATAGGTTAGTTGTATTTTGTTTTGATAACTATTGTTATCAAATATATTTTGATGCTTAGATTCAATTATTACTATTTTTTCAGTTAATGAATTCAGTCCTAAATGAAGCTTTCTGATTTTTTCATTTATATACTGATAATTTTTCTTTAAATCTAAAAAATATTTATTCCCTTCCAATTTATTCCCTTCCATTTTAACTCCCTTTAAAAAAAATGAATAATAATTTCATAAGAAATAAAATACAAATTTTATTTTAATATAAAAAAGAAAAAATAATAATTTTAAAATATAAGCATAATAACTCAAGATGCATTCATAAAAATGGAAATTATATTAAACTTTCCATCACTGTTCTATTTTTCCTTGGTTACCGACTTTTAACATAATGTACTATTAGTTGCTAACATCACTAAGTTCCGACGCTTTTCACTCACTTGTAAAGAAATTTTGTCATTTAAGTGCAATTTTCATGCATTTTACATTTGATCCTTCGCTTTTCTGTCCCTTTATCGGTATCTTAGCGCATCCTGTTATATTGAATAGGCCAGTTATGGAATCACCTGCATCGTTAATAAATAAAATAATTTCTATTTCACTACTCGACCCGAGAATTGAAGCCGTGGTATTAACAGGTTCGCGAGGTCGGGAACAAGATATCGACAGTTATTCCGATATTGATATCGAATTAATCGGCCATGGCGTGACAGAACTCTTTCAACAAAAGCATTGGATTGATAACTTTGGCAAACCACTCGCTGCACTTCATTTACTTAACTTGGAAGATGATGCCCCTGATTGGCCAACCTGCTTAGTCATCTATGAAGAAGGCCGAAAAGTGGATTTTACTTTCGCTGAGCCTGAACGCCTAGAAAAAATGAAGCGTGAGGGGTTAGATGCCACATTTTCACGGGGCTTTGCTGTTTTATTAGATAAAACGGGGATCACTGATAGTCTACCTGAAAATGCCAATCCAACCTCTTTAATACCCGTCCCCTTGAGCGCCTGTGAATTTGCTGAGATTGTTACCGATTTTTGGCATGAAGCCCACCAAGTGGCGATTGCATTAACACGTGATGAGTTATGGGTGGCGTGGTCACGAAGCGCAGATATGAAGCAGTATTTTCTGACGCTGATTGAGCATCTGGTTTCTATCCAAGGTGAGCATGTTTGGTATAAGGGCCGTAAGTACCATGAATGGATGCCATTAAAATATATTCAAGCGCTAGAAATCATTTTTAATTGCGGTACAGCAGAGAAAGCGGCGTTATCATTACAGTGTTTAATACGCTGTTTTGCTGAAGTTAGTGTAAGTCTCGCGAAATTACAGAGTTATGACGATATGCGTGATATGGCTGAAAAAATGCAAGAGTTAGTGATTGGTTTTTTATTGGACAACGGATTGTTACCAGAAAAGTAGTCATTTTTAAATAAGGCACAGCAAGGGAATGCGGTGTTTTTGATTAGGTCAGTATTTT